>MHNR01000001.1:0-2293 GCA_001819875.1 Candidatus Ryanbacteria bacterium RIFCSPHIGHO2_02_FULL_48_12
CTACACTGAATTTGCAGCATGGCGAGCAGATACCCTCTCTGTACTCCCCCAAATTAAGGGTATGGTTGTAAACCGCAATGGCGCACCAATCGCAGGCGTATATGTGTATACCTGTCAAGCTCCCTGGGGCCGATGCGAAGGAGCGACTACCGTCTCCACAGAGCAGGGATACACAGTGGGCGCCCCGTTTGAGCAGAATATCCTGCAGTTCAGTCTCGCCCCAGGCGCAAGCACTCCCGCGGAAGGGTTCATCGGTTATTATTCCACGGCTGTCCCGACCCGCATCACGCTCGATCAGAAGAGCGTAACCCCACTTGGTGGCGATGTTGTCGGCATCAATGTAGAACTGCCCTAACATCCAGAAAGGATAGGCTCCACCTATCCTTTTTTCTTTTTCATACAAGCAAAAGTTGACATGGCTATGCTTCCCGGTACTATCAAGAGTATGGAATCATCGCGCTCAAGAATCCTTGCCATCAGCATATTTTTTGTTTTACTAACACTCTTTGCGCTTACCGGAGTAAGACTCGTCTACACGCATTGGCAAAATAAAAAATCAGTGTCTAATGCATTGGAAAAAACCGCTAAAGGAACGGTGGTACTGCCAGTGCCCATAGAAAATCCTCGGGTCGGCTCTGCGTTCCTGCATTATTTTTTTCGCGGCAAAATTAAAGAGATACAAAATATAGCCAACGGCAGTCAGATTATACTTGAGGATGCAAACTCCGCTCTGCCCCCTTTTGTAATCATACCTACAACGCGTATATCCTTGATCGCGCCACCCTACAATGCATCCACTGTTTCTCCCATACCACTCTCCAAGCTACAACCTGGCATAGAGGTTGAGCTCTCCATGGAATATGATTTACGCAGTACCACCTGGCGCGTACAAGATGTTTTCATCCCGACAGATCGCAACCCTGAACTCACCCACTAGAAACCCGCGCAAACGGCATCACGATATTCCTCCGCTATATCCGCGCACATCCGCCCAATATCCTGGGATGGCACGCCCGACTCGCGCGCTTTTTGCATAACCCGCTCATAGCAAATTTTTTTGTACTCGACATTTTCAATGTCGCATATTTCTTTTGCGCGAAAAATGCCATCTTCATAACGCTCCCCTACGGCACCCACGAGACCCACTACACACATACCACGCAAGTGCATATCAGTAATAGTCTCGCACCCCGCTTTTAAAGTTTGCGGATCACGCGAAGACCCGGCAATACTTTGTCCAATAGCATTGAAACAATAATCCTGCCAACGCCTTGGTACCAGTGCACAAAGCTCACCGGTCTTTTGCCAATCATATCCGGCACGCTCTGCAAAATATAGTCCCTGCAGGTTGTAACACATCGGCAAATATTTTTCCTCCAAAATAGAGCAGGGGTACAAAAGGTCGTCATCTTTTAGATAGCGTGATGGATGATCTTTATTGGTAGAGCTCGTCGAGTTTTCCATAAATGCTCCGCTGTAGCACCACCCTGCTTCTTCTGGCGAGGAAAGCGTATCGCACAAGCGTAAAGACGCTGGCAGGTCGGTCTCGGTCGCAAACATCAACGCATGCCCCAGACCATGCAGGCATTCATGGAACTCTTTGTCTGTTTGAAATCGCGAGCGCTCACCGCAAAGCTCGGGCACTTCAGCGGCCAAAGCCGACGCACCCGCCATACCCGTCGCATAACGCTCGGTCAGATACCCCTCCAGGACACCATGATAGTAACCTGCAAAACACGCCGTGCTCCCCTCTGCAAGGGCAGCAGCAACGTTACCCAAACGCCGGTATGACTCCTGCCCCGCATAGTGCATCGTCTCATGGCAAAACTCAAAAATACTTTTTTCTGATTCATGAGCGGCAAACACCGTAGCAATAGCCGCCGGAGAAAATTTGGCTACGAAATCTTTTGCCGCATCCCGATAACAAGGAGATTGTTTGCTGGAGCTATAGCACCGCTCCATAGCGGAAAGAATATAGGGCGCGGGATCTGCGACCGTCGGGTCATGCCACACAGCTGACACCCACCACGCCGCGATTAGCAATACTCCTGCGCCAGCCGCTACCCATACCCAAGATGTACGTGCATATGCCATAGATTATTACTGCAGAGCATCAAGACCGCAACCATTGCGATATGCTTCTGGTATGCGGCTACAAAATGCTTGCATGGCCGCCACGTCCCGAGTCGAGCGCTGTGCGGCACGCACCAGCTCTCCATAGCATCCCCCCGCACTAGCGCCTGATTGCAACGCACAAAGATTAAATGCGTATACTGTCTCCATGCCAAACCGA
>MHNR01000001.1:2364-28676 GCA_001819875.1 Candidatus Ryanbacteria bacterium RIFCSPHIGHO2_02_FULL_48_12
AATCATGGTGCGATCTCGACCATATGTTTTAAAGCACGCATCTTGATAGTGTTCAGGTACCAATCGACATATGGCAACCGCTTTTTCATAATCTTCTTGATGGAGAGAAAGTACCCCATAGGTATAGCACATCTCCTGATATTCATCCGAAAGAATGGGGCAGGGATACAAAGGATCATCGGCGCGAAAATATTTCGCCGGATGATCTTTGCTCTGCGCGCCAGTAAAATTTGCCATAAGCGCCCCCGTAAAACAAAGTTGGCGCTGTTCGGTATTTGGCAAGTAATCACAAAGATGCAGCGCACGTAGCAAGTCATCCTCGGCAAGGAACATCAGTGCATGCCCCATGCCATGATTGCACTCGATAAAGTCCTGCGGCCGAGTGTAGGTCTTTTTTTCGCCACATAAATTAGCAATCTCCTGCCCCATCACGGCATCACTCACCATACCGGGCAGCATGGCACGCTCCATAAAATATCCCTCGACTGCACCATGGAATGCACCACCTAGACAGGCCCGAGAACTCTGCGCAAAAATCTGCGAAACACTCCTCATCCGGCGGTATGCTTCTTGGCCGAGAAAATGCGCCACCTCATGGCAATTATCAAAAAAAAGTGGCTCCGCCTCATGGCGATCAAAGATACTCAAAACTTGTGCCAAAGAAAACACATCAAGCAATGTGCGAGCAGCCTGTTGGTGACAAGCTTTAGACTCGCGCACAGGAGATTTTTGACAATCCTCCAAAGTCATACGCACAAACGCATCTGCATCTTTTGAGGCACGCGCCGTATTTTCCAATGAGTCCCAGTGACGCGCCGAGAGTCCCAGAAACACCGCGCCGGCCACAAGCGCCAACGCAATCCCGATACCTACATAATATCTCTTCTCCATAATTAGTTTACGTACCTACACACAGCGGCCGATAATTATCAGACACCTCCACACAAAGCCCCTCCCGCTCGGCACGCTGGGGCACTATCGATTGCAGCTGTTTTCCCAATTCATGGAAGCATGATTGGCGTCGGGCGTCAGTGACATGCGTGCACAAGGTAACTGCCCGCGGCGTATATTTGGATGAATAGTGCATGAATGTCGCAATAATATATTCCGTACACATCTTGTAGGTACCCTCATCTGCATCATATGGTTTACAGATACTCAAGAGCCGATCGGGCGTATCGGAGAGAGCGTATATAGAAGTTACGACGATACCCTTGAAATAGCAGATCTTACGTTCTTGATCAGTCGGCGCAGTATAGCAATTTTCAAAAACTTTTATTGGATCATACTCGTAGAGCTTAGCATACATCTCCGCCATCTCTTGCCAGCACGCCAGACTCTTCTGCCCGTCGTAGGAAAGACAATGTGCGCGCAACTGCTCCAGATATTGAGGCGTTATATTTGGTAACGGCTCCATACCATGATCCGCAAGCGCAAGTTTTTGGTTGTGCTCCATAAACAATCCGTCATAACATTCAAATCGAAATTGATCCTCCGGAATCTCTTGGCAGGATACGAGCGCAGGAGGCACCTTGCCCTCCTCGTCTACCAAAAAAAGGTGTCCCATGAAGTGAAAACACATGCGCTGGTCGTAAAAATCTTTGCGGCTCCTGCACGCCTCATCTACAAACGCTGGAGTCAACTTGAACTCCGGGTCGTCCCACACATGCGCCTCCAAGACACCATGCAGATACCCGCTCCCGCAAGAAGCGGCATCGGCCTCGTTTAAAAGATTTTTCCAATCCGCCGGATCTTTACGCACTGCGGCACGAGAAATGGCATGCGCCAGCACATGACAGTCCCGCGCCGCCGGATCGATGTCCTGAAGATTGGTAAGCACCAGCTCCCCATATTGCATACCGCCCCGAGTCGTCACCTGCTCCAGCTCTTTTTTATAACACGCGTCCCACCCGTTGCCGCGACACGCACCTACAATCCGCCGCGCATCCAGAAACGCATCCTCCGCCCCCTGACGAGCTGCAAACACCACTGGCCAGGCGTACCAAATGAGCACCGACCAACCAAGCATCAACAGAGCATCAAGTAGGATAATTGTTTTTGTAGATAAAGAAATACGCATAGTGCTTTCTTTTGTTCATTTCATAAATATTCCTCTACAACGATACGCCGCATAATTTTTGTACCACCTCCACAGCCCCACGCGCGGCAAGATCGGTACACAATATCGGGAGCTCTGAAGCTGTAGCAGGATCATCCGCATACAAACGCCCTGCAGAAAGCGCACAAGATATGCGCCCCGCGTCCATCGGCACCTCCCAACAAAGCTCCCCTACTCGATCGGCTTTGGGCTGTAAATATTGACCGACGGCTCTGCCTGTGCCTGCAAAGCAGCGCGCTTGCCAACGATCGGGGACTCTCCCACACAATTCCCCGACACGTCGGTAATCATGGTCCAACACCTCCCCCCACCACTCCGGCTGGGAATAATAGCAAGACTCCTGAAACCGATCAGGTAGGGTATCGCATGGATCATTAGGATACTGCGGATCAAATGGCCGGATTCCTCCCGCTCGCCCTTCCGACTCGATACTCATGATCTGACGAAAATTATACTCCATATATGCTCCTGCAACACACCCCGACACCGGTAGAGAGGGCTGGCCACGATCACAGAGTGCGAGCGCTCGTAAAAGATCGGACCGCTCAAATCCCGCATACACCACCACCGCATGTCCGATACCGTGTTCACAGCCAACTGCAAACCCATCGGCACCAAGTTTGTTGCATGCCTCATTGAGTGTAGGGACAATATCGGGACCGGAAGCGCGCACCGCTTCAGTAAAAAAACTGTGATAACATCCCAAGCCAAAATTTGATCTGCATTTTGCAACTCCCGCAATGCCAAGACGCTTATAGAGCAAAATACCGATAACATGCGCGATGTTATGTTGATTTACAAAATATGTTTGATCCTGATACGCGCGTACCAGCTCATCATACCCCTTATCGAGCCCGACCGCATCAATGTATAGGGACCAGACATGCTCTTGTTCCTGCCAATCAAAACTCTCCCTTGTCAAAACCGGGGCTGGAGGGGTGGCGCGAAAGAAGATCCCTAAATACCAGACAATCAAGGCCCCAAGGGCAAGAAATATCCCTCCGCCCAGGAAAATTTTTACGAAGAAATTATTTTTCATGATCTCGTATTACTCGCCAACATATACCGTCCCCTTCATCTGCGGCAAAAGATGATCATGGAACCGCCAGCTTCCTACCCGATCAAACACAAAACTCCAGGATGCTCCCGGTGGGATCCCCTCCAGAGGGTCAAACTCGGGGTAGATGCCGTGTGTTGGATGCAGATTGGACGCTGGCCAACGCGGCACCGAGTCTTCATTGACCCAAGTCACCCGCATACCCTTTTGGATGGTCACCTCTTCCGGCTCAAATCCATTTTTGGTCATACGTATCGTAGGCCCCGCGGGTAAAGAACGGACGTGCGCATACACAAAGGCCCCGCCCAAGATGAGTAGTAGTACAACGCCCCCCACTATAAAACGTAATTTCATGCGAGTTTCAAAAATCTTTATACCACTATAGAAAACAGCCAGTAAAAATAATCAATTTGCGCGCTCCAATACCAACTGACAAATGCTCCCAACACCAGAAATGGTGCAAACGGTATCTGCATGCCAAGCACGAAACTCCTCCGTACCGTCATTGCTACAATACCAAAAATAGTGCCTATCCAAAAACTCAAGGTTACTGCCACTATAATCCCGGGGAACCCCAGAAAAAACCCCAACGCCAAAGCAAGTTTGGCATCCCCAAATCCCATCCAGCGCCCACCGGAGACAAACCACATAGTGGCGAAAAATAGCGATGCCCCAATACCAGAGAGGATGTAGGGCAAAGCCGCAGAAGCAAGCCCCAAAGGAGCAGTGAATGAGCGACAGATGCCAAATTGCAATACAGGAGCTCCAAGCGAGATTATTGCGAGCGTGTACACGAGGCGATTGGGTATAATGGTATGCCGTATATCATAGACCGCGATCGCCAACAGCAAAGAAAATATTGATGCCCAATAAAAGAATACCAGAGAAGCCCCGAGACCAAAATCCCAAGATCCAAGCAAATTAAGAAAACCCGGACCCAAAGCATTCCATTGGTCATTGGTCATTGGGGCTTGGGATTTTAGTAGAATTTTTATTCCGATAATAAGAAACATGGCGCCCGACAAAAATTCTACTAAAGGGTACTGCCGGGAAATACGAGATCCGCACTGTCGGCACTTGCCGCGCTGTATAATAAAGCTAAAAAGTGGTATAAGCTCTGCGGGACCCAACACTTTGCCGCAGGAAAAACAATGCGAACGCCCAGAAGCGATAGACTCCCCCGTACCCAGACGCAACACGAGAACATTCAAAAAGCTCCCGGTGATAGCACCGAGAAAAAATAAAAACACGCAAAAGATCACCGCCTCAAACATATATCTATAATAGAACATTTCTCATTTCCGGAAGTCCGACTTCCGGAAGAAGACAGCGCATGCTACTATCTGGTCATGCATCGCCCAAAACCAGAAACCGGCCAAATATACCATGTTTTTAATAGAGGTGTAGACAAGCGAAGTATCTTTTTAGAAGAAGAAGATTATCTACGGTTTATACGCAGTCTTTGCGATTTTAACGACACCATTCCTACGGAAGTCCGACTTCCGGAAAATACCGCGAAGAAACGAGAACATCTTGTGCAGATACTCGCCTTTTGTCTTATGCCCAATCATTTCCACCTCATGCTCCAGCAAGACACCGAGCAGGGCGTAACCGAGTTCATGAGAAAACTAGGAACCGGATACACAAACTACTTTAATAAAAAATATAACCGTAGTGGAGCGTTGTTTCAAGGAAAATACAAAGTCGTACATATCGCCGAAGAAGCACATTTTCTCTACCTCCCATTTTATATACATGTAAACCCACTTGATCTAAAATATGCCGAGTGGCGGGACGGGAAAATTCATGACGAAGAAGAGATGTTGGGCTTTCTTGAATCTTATCGATGGTCAAGCTATCTAGACTACATAGAGAAGCCCAATTTCCCCATGGCCACACAAAGAAATTTTCTAAAAAAAATACTTGGGAATACCGCAGATCAAAAAAAAGAGATGCTCTCCTGGATAAAGGAACGCGGACCGGAGAATATTGAGAATCTCACTCTTGAGTAAACCCCGTCCAAAAGCCCTCCGGAAGTCGGACTTCCGGAGGATGCTTCGCCTCCAAAAAACACCACCCAAAGGGTGGTGTTTTTTCAAACCTAGCAAAAATGATTACGGTGTCTGATCGTAGCAGAGATCGGTTGCCGCGGTGATAGCGTTCTCTGCACCACAAGCAGCTAAGGTGCTTAGTCCATCGGGACCAAGGTCTACCGCAGTTTCCAAGTCTCTATCAGATCTTAACGCATTAGTACCCAGCTCCTCTAGCTTTGCTCCTACATGGTAAAAGAGACAATTGGCACCTGCCACCAAACACCCTGATACACGGGCGTTACTAGCATAATTATCGTATGCGTAGATGGCCTGGCTAGTAGGGTCCAGAGGGGCTACTTGCAAGTAGGTAGGCACTAATCCTCCTGCAGCACCACAAGCGGCAGAAGCACCGCTATACGTATCTGGATACTCACCACAGCTATCAAAATAAAGCTCAAGTGCGAGCTGGATCTGCTTAATATCAGCCACGCGGCGGGCATCACGCGATCTCTGACGGGCAGTGTTGAGGGATGCTAAGACGATAGAAGCAAGGATACCGATGATAGCAACTACCACGAGAAGTTCGATAAGGGTAAATCCTGCTTTTAAGGTCTTTTTATTGGAAATATTCAACATAATTTTCGGTCTTTACAATTTTACTTAAGTTGTCCCCGCGCTTCACCCATCCCGCAGCAGAAATACCGCAAAAGAATGCAAGCGACGAGGTCGACCTTTAAGAAAATAACATTAATAAGATATCTGCATTATAAAGTATCAACGGTCGCATGAATAATAATCCTTGTGGATAAGTGGCGGGAGTCTCGCCTAGGCCCACTACTTAATGCTTGCAGTAATATTGTAGAGCGGCACTAAAATCGCCGCCACTAACCCTCCAATACCCACACCGAGCACCAAAATCATGAGCGGCTCGATGAGATTTACTAAGTTATCTACCAAGCTATCCACCTCTTTGCGATAAAAACCCGCAAGACTCTTGAGGATTTGGTCCAGACGGCCCGTCTCCTCCCCAATACGAATCATCTGCGTCATAAGTGGGGGGATCTCTGCATAACGCGAAAAAGCGCCACTGATCGTACTCCCCGCCTTTACCGCCTCGATAGAATCAAGAATGATGGCGCGATACACCTCGGACCCGACCACATCGGATGTTATCTCCAGTGCCCGTATGACCGGAATTCCCCCCGAGGTGAGTGTCTGGATATTGTCTGCGATACGCGACATATACAATTTTCGGTATAACTCCCCCACCAGCGGAATGGCAAGCTCAAATTTATGCAAAGCGGTCCTACCTGCTTGGGTCTGGATATAACGCCAGACAAAGGTACCAAAAAAAGCGATAAATATAAGCACGAGAAACCAAAATTGTTGTAAAAACTTACTTGCCCCAAGGACGATTGAAGTAAAGAACGGCACCTCCTGCCCAGTTTCTTCCAAGATAGTAGCAAGATTTGGGATGACAAGTATAAGCATGAGAGAAACCACCACCACAAAAGCTACAAGCACAAATGCCGGATAGATCATGGCATTGCGTGCTTTGGATATCAGCTCATAGGAACGCTCCAGATAATCGGCGAGATACCCAAACACCTCATCAAGTTTTCCGGATTCCTCGCCAGAACGAACCATGTTTACATAAAACGATGAGAATATATTAGGATGACGCGCCATAGACTGCGACATGGAGGAACCGCCCTCAATATCATCAAGTACCTCGCTCAACTCTTTTTTGAGAAGATAATTATCCGTCTCCTCGGCAATGATTTTCAATGACTCTACCACGGGGACTTTGGCCTGGAACAACGTCGCCATCTGACGCGACAAAATCACAATCTCTTTCGTGGAGACATGTTCAAATAGCGAAAGCGGATGCCCAAAAGCCCCATGCTTTTCCTCTTCGGGAAGTACCGAGATAATAATGAGATTTTTGCGTTGCAGTGAGGAGATGGCAATCTCAATAGTCGGGGCTTCCACAAGACCCTGCCGAAGCTCCCCTTCTGGCGTGCGCGCTTGATAGGTAAATCGCATAATGCGGTAAACTCTAAATCCTAATTTCTAAACTGTTGATAACAACCTCCATGAAGCCCCAATGCTCAAACCTCAAATCCCAATCAAAACTTTAAACCCCAATGACCAACTATTTCTTTTTAACCAATCGGGTAACTGGAGCGGGTATCAGATTCTGTTCCTGCACCACTTTCCATGTCGGGCAACATCGTCCACTCCTTCAAATCCTATTTCCTTTGAGACTGTAAGATTTTGGATTTGGTTGGTCATTGGAATTTGTGACTTGAGACTTCACAGCACCTCACTCCCGTGACAGCACCTTAAACTCACCGGGATTGAGCGAGTAGCTCATTGCGGTCTCCATGGTAATCTCTCCTTTGCGTAGCAAGTCCAAAAGCGAACGATTGAGACTCATCATGCCTTCGCCGTAACTCGTGTCAATCACCAAATCAACCTCATGAACCTTGTTCTCACGTATCAAGTTGCGTACCGCCGCGTTGGCAATCATGAGCTCATAGGCCGGTATCAACCCACCGGAAACCCGCGGCAGAAGACGCTGAGAAAACACACCCAGCAACGTAGAAGCAAGCTGGGAACGGATTTGCGACTGCTGTGCGGCCGGGAAGCTGTCAATAACGCGATCTATGGTCTGGGAAGCGCTGTTAGTGTGCAGAGAAGAGAATACAAGATGGCCGGTTTCCGCGGCGGTAACTGCGGCAGAAATCGTCTCCGGGTCGCGCATCTCTCCGATCATTGCTACATTGACGTCCTCACGAAACATCGAGCGAAGCGCCCCATGAAAATCATGGGTATCAATACGCACCTCGCGCTGATCCACGATAGAGCGATCCTGGATAAACAAGTACTCCACCGGATCCTCAACCGTCACAATATGTTCGGAACGCTCGTGATTGATCATATCTACCAAAGATGCGAGCGTAGTTGATTTGCCATGCCCCGCAGGCCCTACCACCAAAAAGAACCCCTGCTCTCTGCGCGCAAACTCGATGAGGTCCAGCGGCAGATTGAGATCCTCGATAGTCTTGATCTTTACATTGATGAGACGAAGTGCCGCCCCGATAAACCCGCGTTGGTAAAAAGCGTTGACGCGAAATCGTAATTTGTCTTTGAATGGATAGGAAAAGTCTAGCTCTTTTTGCTTTACAAACTCATCGCGCTGCTCCTTGGTAAGCATTGCGAATACAAGCCCCTCGGTCATCTCCGGGGTAAGCACGGGCTTATCGACAAGCGGAATCAGCTGTCCGGAAACCCGAAGCGTCGGATGGCGTCCCACCGTGATATGGAGATCCGAGGCGCTCTCTCGAGCAACATTCAAAATGAGTTCATCGAGTTCGCGAGTATAATCCATGCATGTGCATTACTTATTAATTCCCTAAAATACTTTTTACCCGATCTACCACTTCGGTCGGGGTAAAATGAGCTTTGACAATATAATCATCCGCTCCCAATGCCATGCCGCGCTCCGTATCATCTTTTTGCCCTAGATTGGTGAGCATGATCACTTTGACGCCCGGGACAAGCTTTTTCTCTTTAACCTCACTCAACACCTCAAACCCATCAACCGCGGGCATCACCACATCGAGTAGTATAACATCCGGCTTGAACTCCTCCACTTTTTGGATGGCTTTTTTGCCGTTTTCCGCAACATCAACATCAAACCCCGACTCACGGAACTTGAGCGCATACATATCCAGGAGAAACTGATCATCATCCACAATAAGTACTTTTGTCGCTGCCATAGGAATTATGATTAATGCTTTGCTGCCGGACCGCTCTGGCTCCACCCCTTGAGACCCACCGCATCCGTCTCTAAGTTGTATGTTACACCATAATCTCTGCCACTCAAAGATTCATAGCAATACAGATACGCCGCCGCATCTTGGCAACGCGCCCGGCTCGTATTGCTCCGCATAGATGGATCCCGCGGCAATACCGTGAGGAACCCTTCATCTTGTAATATCTGCAAACAAGCCTCAATAGGACTTTGCGGACATATAGGAAACTCTCGATGACGGGCAAAATACTTGTAGAGTGCATCTTCGATGATTTTGACATCCTCGAGACGCGTCGCATCCCGCCACCCTGCCTGCTTGCCGCTCATTATAGCAAAAAAAGTGCTGACAAGCACCGCAATAATACTAAACAAAATGACAATTTCCCGAAGCGTATACCCGCCATTCCGATTATCTGCATCCACGCTCCGTCGCCGACACGCCATAATCAAATGACTACCTCGCTTAACTCCTCCAGACCGACTTTGCCATTGAGAACCTTCAAAATACCATCTTGGCGCATAGTGATCATGCCTTGACGCTGCGCCTCCTCGCTAATACCCGTCTCGGAGACCCCTTTGAGGATCGCCTCCTCAAGGCGCGGCGTCATGAGAAACATCTCAAATATACCCATGCGGCCTCTCGTGCCTTTGGGGCAGCTCGCCGATGGCAAGGCCTGGTAAATCGTCTTTGGTTTTTTGATGTTTTTCTGCACCTCTTCGGGCATAGCGGCAATTTCGGAATCCAAAAATTCAGCCACCTTGCCGGAGACCGGGAGTTCTTTTTTCGACTCTTCACAGAGCGTACGCACCAAGCGTTGACCAATAGCCAGAATAAGCGTCGCCGGTATCAAAAATGGATCCACACCCATATCAATCAAGCGCGGGATGACGCCCATGGCGCTGTTTGTGTGGAGCGTGGAGAGCACGAGGTGCCCCGTGAGCGCTGCGTGCACCGCAAGCTGTGCGGTCTCCTTGTCCCGGATCTCACCCACCATAATAATATCCGGATCCTGACGCAACACATGGCGCAACCCTTCGGCAAAATCATAGCCGATCTCCGGGTGCACTTGCGATTGATTAACACCCTCGATACTGTACTCCACCGGGTCTTCCAAGCTGATAATGTTGAACCGCTCCTGGTTTAATATCTGCAGTACCGCGTAAAGCGTAGTGGATTTCCCCGATCCCGTAGGCCCGGTAACAAGCACCATGCCGTACGGCCGACGGATTGCCTCCTCCAGAAGCGAGAGGTTGCGGCCAGCAAGCCCCAGCTCGGCAAGCGTGCGCGCGCCTGTGGCAGAGTCCAAAATACGAATAACCACCTTCTCACCAAAGTACGTAGGCAACGTAGAGACCCGAAAATCAATGTCCCTGCCCTCCAGACGCGCGCTAAATCGCCCGTCTTGGGGTTTGCGCTTCTCATCAAGCTGTAGGTTGGTCAAAATCTTGATGCGCGATACCACCGCCTCATGCACATTAATCGGCAAAAAAAGACTAGTATAGAGCACCCCGTCCAGACGAAACCGGACTTTGAGCTTGTCTCTCCCCGGCTCGATATGAATGTCCGAAGCCTTTCCCTCTGTAGCATGTTTGAGAATCACCGAGACGATCTTGGTAATCGGCGCATCCTCCACTAGTGTGTCTTTGAGCTCGGTGCGCTGCTGTTGCTGGGGAATTGCAAACTGTGTCTCCTCTGAAAGGCTCCCCTCAAGTTCTCCCAAGGCTTTGGTCACCTCGCCACCCAACCCTTTGTACTGCTCCATAATATTACTAAAATCGGAGCGCGAGATTACAAATATTTTAAACGGCACATTGAGGCTAGTGGAGATAAACTTCAAAGCCTCCCGGGCCTCGATGTCCTCGGGATGTATCATGCCGATTTGCAACACCCCCTCCTCCATACCGAGTGGCACAAAATTGTAATGACTTGCAGATTCTTCCGGAATATCCTTGAGAATATCAAACGGAATCCGCCGTCCCTTAGTGGACATATACGGCACACCCAAAAACGAGCTCTTTGCTTTGAGCACATCAAGCTCGGGGATGCCGCTTGCTAAAAGCGCCTCCTCTATATCTTGGTTGGCCGTGCTCGCTTGCTGGGCAACCGCCTCGGACTGATCAAGCGTCAAGACGCCGTCAGTCACCAGTATGTCTAGTATTGATTTTTTAGCCATAGCGAAAACTAGCGGCCGCGGGAAGGTATCGGCACACTCACCGTCTCTTCCCTGTAGGGCAAAAATGGATTGTCACGCCCTCGCTCCGGCTCCGGGACAATAGGACGCTGTACTTTTTCCAATCGCGTAAACGCCTCCTCCTCCAAAATGGTCGTATCAAGTTTAATTTCTTTAATCGCAGCAATACTGCCTAATATGCCGGACCGCACCGCGGCACTGGAGGCCTCCGGCAGTCGGACCGTCCCCGCACCACCCGTGACGAGCTCGCTCGCCGATGGGGTAGAAAAGTAAAAATACCATCCGGCGGCAAGGCCAACGACTACCACCAAAAAAAGTATAAAAATAATATTTTGCCGTCCACCCATGTTAATTGAATATGCCTTTTGTTTGATAATAAGTCCGCCCCAGAAGATTGAATTTAAAATCCTCCTCCTTCTGCGGAGCCGTAAATGAGATGCCGGTAATATCAATCAGCCGCAGGTTCTTTTCCAAGATATTCAAAAGACTATGCAACGACTCATAACTCCCTCCCACCGCAAGCGTCATATTCACCGTCTCTACTCCCGGCACCGGTGCGGTACTTGCCCCTGACCCATCTTGCACCGTGAGATTGCTATCCGAGAGACCGGCATTAGCCACCATAATATCCGTATCGATCAGGAGATCCGGGACGGCAGGCTTGGATGGCAAGAAGTTGGTAATCCGCTCGATATTTTCCGGAGATATATTGTCATACCGACTCACCAAATCATCATAAACGCGGATAACCTCTTTGGTCTTGTCGATCGCGTCGTTGACCACCACAATCTCGCCTTGCAGGGCCTGCGCCTCAATCCAAGCCGGCTGCACCAAATATTTCAAGGTGAGTATCCCTGCGGCAACCAGCAAAATAGTGATCAGCGTTTTTATGCTCGACATATTAGTTGGGTTGACTACCGGTATACCGTAATAAATTCTCGTCAAACGAGATCTTGAGCTGAAACTTGACCGTGCCATCTTTGGGGTCGCGCGTGACTGCGCTAAAGGTGGCACTCTTGATAAGTGGTGTGGTCTCAAATATCTCCACCTGGCGTTTTAGGCCAAAATAGCCGTCCGTCTCGGCTGAAAGTGTCAGCTCCGGCGGATTGGCACTGTAGATAAAGTTGGTATAGCGCGCGGTCTTGAGTGTATTATCCTGCAAAAACTTAAAGACATTGGAAGAGTATACATGCGAGTTGAGCATGGTACGAGCGACCGTGAGCCCCTTGTCCACCTCGGAAATCTTGGCAAGCTTATCCGGCTCAAACTCATCTTCAAGCCGTGAAAGCTCCCGCGTAGCATCATCCAGAGTTGTCTGCAAATTGCTGTGATACACATATACCCCGCCATATATCAATATGGATGCAACGGCAAATATAAGCGCAAGCACAAGCAAAATCCCCATGCTCTTCTGCGCTATCTGCGAGGGGCGCGGCGCAACTCTTGATTTTGAAATAAGTACGGGATCTGGCATTATGATTTATTTTAACCCACGAAGCGCCAAACCAACAGCGACAGCAAATGATGGGCCTATCTCACGTAACACCGGCTGGAAAAAAGCGGGATACTCGACCTTAGAAAACGGATTGGCCACCAAAATCTCAATACCGAATTTTTTTACCATATAATCTACAAACCCATTCAATGATGCCCCCCCGCCCGCAATATAAATCTTAGCAATCGGGACACCATACTTGCGGCTATAACCCATGGCAAACCGCTCCACCTCTATCAAGATATAATCCACAAGCGGGGTGATTACCTTTAGTATACCTTGATGCTCCGGTTTTGACGAAAGGCCAACCTCCCGCTTGATGGTCTCGGCTCGCTCAAAGTCCACGCCAAGCGACTGGGAGAGCGCGATCGTCATATCTTGAAACCCCTTGTCAAAGCTATGACTCGCGCGGATAATACCTTTGTCCAAAATCGTCATCTTGGTAGTCACCGCGCCAAAGTCCACCACCACCACGCCGGAATGCTCACGGCTGATAATGGAGCGGATCATACTGAACGTCTCGATCTCAAACGCGGTAGGCTCAAGCCCCGCATCCGTCACAATACGCTTATACTTTTCTACTACATCTTTTGGGACGGCCACCAAAAGAAGTTTTGCCGTAACATTTTTGGAAAATACCTGTCCATCGGCCCGGGGCTGCTTCTCTTCCGGCATACGCCACCAGTCTATAACCACCTCGGATACCGGTATCGGGATGTATCGGCGCGCCTCGTACTGCATCGCCTCCTTGAGCTCCTCATCAGAGAGCGGCGGCATCTCTACCATCGTGACAAAACTATTGCGAAGCGGTATACCGATTGCGGCATGTTTGGCCTGTGCTCCCGTCTCGCGTACCACATCAGCAATAATCTCGGAGGCTTTTTTGTCATTGAGCTTGGCCGCTTGCCCCACCTTACCTCCCGTATACGGACCTGTGGCAAGCTCACCATAAGTCTCGAGTATCGCCTTCTCATTTTCAAGCCGGAGCTGTACAATCTTTACCGAAGCAGAGCCGATATCAACGCCAAGTACGCTATTTTTGCGCAACAAAGAAAATCCGTGGCTCTGAATAGCGTTTTTGAAAAATGAAATATCCATGCATCATGAAAAATTCGTTGGGCAAACGGAATCTTTTGCGTATTGTACCATTACGCGATATGCTATTCTAACGCATTTATCCACATTTACCTCTATTCGCCATCCATGCCCGCCCGACACATTATCCAAACTTGCAAAGATTTCGTGCTTGAACTCTTATTCCCCTCCTTCTGTCTGGGATGCGAAACCCCCGAGACGTTTCTCTGCGCCCGGTGTCTTGAGAGTATTCCAGCCGCCGAGCCCCAGTGCATCGCCTGCGGTGAGCGAAGCCCATCCGGAGCCATCTGCGCCCGATGCAAACAACGCGAAAAATTTGTACTCAAAGGCGTAACATTTGCCACCTCATACCAAGATGACTTAGTACGAGACATTATAGGGCACCTCAAGTACTACCGCATCAAAGGCCTAGCGCACCCCATGGGCGAGCTTGCGGCCGGACAGTTTGCCCGCGTGGAGGCGCATATCCTTAAAAATCGCGACGAGACCCGAATGATCGCCTTACCACTCCACAAACGCCGCAGGCGGGAGCGTGGGTTCAACCAATCCGAGCTTCTCGCGCAAACCATCAGCGAACGACTTGGCATCTCTCTCCTCCCCGGAGATACTCTAGTCCGCATACGCTCCACGCCACCCCAGCTCTCCATGAAAAGCCGTGCCGCACGTCTTGAAAACCTCCGCGATGCATTTGCGGTACAAACCACAAACGAGATCACCGGCAAAACTATACTACTTGTAGACGATGTCTCAACCACGGGTGCCACCCTCAACGAAGCCGCCCGCGCCCTCAAGGCGGCAGGCGCGCGTGAGGTCTGGGGACTAGTTGTCGCGCATGGATAAAAAAGGGGTGAGGGAACAGATGTAAGGTATAAGTAAATACAGGCCTAGCCAAGGGTGGAAAATACAAAACAAACATGATAAAGTATTCATACCTTGGGTTGGTGCACCTTGCATTGGACATACAGCAAAGGCGTGGCTGAAAAGCGAATCTATCCAGCTTTTCAGGGGAAATTAAAAGATTTCCCGGGCAGACACGCCTCAACAGTTTTTTGATCGAGGTTCTGCCGAGGAAACATGGAGGCGTGGCTGAGCGGCTGAAAGCAACACACTGCTAATGTGTTAGGGGCTTTAAAACCCCTCAGAGGTTCGAATCCTCTCGCCTCCGCCGTATGTCTATAATGCGCCCGGGGTTTTCGCCAAGAGCGGCGAAAACAAAGCAACACACTGCTAATGTGTTAGGAGCTTTCATCCCGCCATGGCGGGATGAAAGCTCTCACTTATATTTAAATCGGACTCGGAGGAGTGCCTGAGCGGTTGAAAGGGACGGTCTTGAAAACCGTTATACGGGAAACCGTATCGTGAGTTCGAATCTCACCTCCTCCGCCAAGAATCACATTTCGAAAAATCAAGGTTGGTTACCTCGGCGCAAATCACGCAATTTACTTCTTGCAAAAATTGACTTATATGACACAAAGTGTTACGGTTTTGTTGTCCTTTGATAACTTTACAGGAGGTACCGGATGGCAGAAAGTTCGGAAGAACAGATAACCGCATTTTTACAGACATTTTTGGATTTTGTGTATGCGGCGGTCTTCGCGTTCATCGTACAGCAAACTTACGAGAAAGTGATATTTGCCGCTCGACCAGAAGTAGCCCTGATACTACCCTCTCTCCCTGCGATAGGGACCCTTACCTACGAGCAGAAATTAACACGACTTCTTCTTGCTGGAGGTATTTTTTATTTCCTCATGGGAGATTACTTACAAGCGAGATTGCTTATATCTCGAAATCCATTTAAAAGCTACCAGCGATTCTTCACGAGTCTCATAATAGCACTATTGGATTTCGGAGCGGCGAGTGAGGTAATCCGCGCGAATATCATATTTCTGTGGTACGTTGTGTTCATACTACTTTTGGGATCTTTGTGGGCACGGAGCGCGCTTCTGGAGTATCCGGATAGTTTGGATACAAGAGAGTTGTGGGTAATAAGAACTTTCCAGCCAATAACCGCAGTCGGCACGATTCTGAGCGTCGGTGCTTGGACATATTTTGTTGGCAATATCATATCTCTAGGAGGAGCGCTGTTCCTTGTTGCCCTCGGATGGCTATACGAACTTGCCTATGATGTTTTTGCACAGAGCAGACCAGGTATCAAAGGAGGACCTGGGACACCTTTTCTACGTAGAGCACGGATAAGTCGTATTCGTCGCTTTTTGGGGTTCCTATAGGTGAGCATACAATGGCGAACATACTTGGCACACTTTTTCAGCAAAAAAACCGGAGCTAGCATGCTAGAAAATTTAACTCCCACAGACGTAATGTATATACTAGGTAGCGTAGGTATGGCAATTTCCATCCTCCTCTTGAGAGAATCATGGAAACACTACAAAGAATAGAGTACCGCGGCAGAAGAGATACTCCATCAAGATTGCTTCCTTTATGGAGGCCAATACCACCAGCAACCCAAACCTTACATAGGCTTGGGCTTTTTCTTTGGAAAAATAGTATTTTTATAGATAAAATCATCGAATGCTATTGGGTGCAAAAAATACATTCCCCTCTCTCCACTTTTCCCCTACAATAGACTCATGGCTAATATTCTTGATCTGCGTGAGCAAAACTTAAGAGAGAATGACGATACTATCACTGATGCCTCAGAAGAAGAGTCGGGAGAATCTTCCGCGCCCACGACTCCACAGCAAATCCCCAAATACATCGCCTGGGATGCACATGAGTTTGACCCCCAGCCCAAACCGCATGATTGGTATCTGGCACTCGGGATCTTGACCATCGGTCTTTTGGTGGTCGCGGTCATCATGAAGAATCTCCTGTTTGGGATATTTGTGGCGCTCGCGGGATTTACCCTGATGCTTTTTGGCGCCAAAAAGCCGCGCGTGGTGCATTTTTCCCTAAGCCCTGAGGGCATCCGCATTGACAACGAGCTCCACCCGCTGGATACCTGTAAATCATTTTGGATACTCTACAATCCCCCGATTAGCAAAGAGTTGGTACTCGTCCCCAAGAGTACCCTCGCCCCGGTGCTCAAAATCCCTCTCGGCGAGCAAAACCCGCTGGAGCTCCGCGCATTTCTCGTCCAATTTCTTGCCGAGAAGCAGTTTGATGATTCATTAATCGACCTTTTGGCGAAGTATTTACGATTTTAGCTTTCTCGGCTATAATCGGTGCAATTCCGCCGTGCGTCTAATGTGCACTCCAAAAACGCTCCGGATGCCTGTCTCCGTAGACAGGTCGCAAGCTCGCACCCATAGTTCAATAGGTTAAAAAACAAAAGCTTTGTTTTTTAACGGGGCATATCCATAATGAGCATATATGAGAGTGCCCCTGGGGAGAGCGCAGCCCCCTGCATATACGTCCCCGTAGTTTAATGGATAAAACGTGGCCCTCCGAAGGCCAAGGTGCAGGTTCGATTCCCGCCGGGGACACTAGATTATGTAATGGAATAAAGTTCACACGGTAGAGAAAAATGAATATATTGGCCCCGTCGTTCAAAGGATAGGACGCCAGCTTGCGGAGCTGGCAATAGAGGTTCGATTCCTCTCGGGGTCACAAAACTGAACCTTGAACACCCACGCCGGTCGCGTACAATGGAGCCATGTCTCCTTTGTCGCAACCCCTTGAGCGGGTATTTGATCTCACCCCCAGCCAAAAGGCAAATCTTAAACGTCTCGGTCTTGCCACCGTCGGCGATTTATTATTTTATTTCCCTGCTAGGTATGAGGACTTTTCCTCTCCCATAAGTATCAGCACTGTAGAGACAGGGACGACCGCCACCATTCAAGGAACGATCGCCAAAATCGGCACGAAAAAAATGTTTGGGAAAGGCCCTATCCCGATGGTAGAAGCAGAGATCAAAGACCCATCCGGCACTATGCGGGCCATTTGGTTCAATCAACCCTCCATGGCACGTGCTTTTAAGGTAGGACAACTGGCGACATTTTCCGGCAAGGTACATGCCAACAAAAAAGGTTCGCGTTATTTTGTAAATCCAGCGTTTACCGCAAAAAACACTAACGAGCAAGAACGTATTATTGACGTGGACGGCATGGTGCGACCTATGCCCGTCTACACTGAATCACGCGGGCTCTCCTCGCACTGGTTTCAAGCGAACATAGAGACTATTTTGCCTCTAGCCCAAAACGAGCCGGAGATATTGCCGCCAGAGATACTCAAAAAATACCATCTCCCCGACTTTCGCCGCGCCATCAAAGCTATCCACAAGCCCGAAGAGAGAGCATGGGCAGAGGGCGCCCGCAAACGATTTGCGTTTGAAGAAATATTTTTAATCCAGCTCTCCCGCATACGGGACAAAAAACTCCGCGAGGCCGAGCCCGCTTATACCATCCCACCCGCACACGATCGTTTACATGAACTTGCCGGAAGACTCCCCTTCGCACTCACCGGCGCACAGCAAAAATCCGTCCGCCAGATTCTCGAAGATTTTTCGCGCCCGCACCCTATGGCACGGCTCCTCGAGGGAGATGTGGGATCGGGGAAAACCCTGGTGGCGGTACTTGCGTCTCTCGCCGTACACAGCGCCGGATACCAAGTGGCATATATGGCACCGACCGAGATATTGGCGCGACAACACTTTGAGGAGTTTTGCAAACACCTGCAATATTTTCGCGCGACGATGGGACTCCTCACCTCTTCGGAATGCCGCAAATTTCCCTCCAAAGTCGACCCATCGGGCTCCACCCATATCGCCAAGTCCCAGCTCCTTTCCTGGGTCAAAGACGGCACTATCGATATACTGGTGGGGACGCACGCGATAATCCAAAAATCGGTCGCATTTAAAAATCTCTCGTTGGTCATCGTAGATGAGCAACATCGCTTCGGTGTCGGCCAGCGCTCCAAGCTCGCGCAAAAAGGTAAGACCCCGCACTTTCTCTCCATGACCGCAACGCCCATCCCCCGCACGCTTGCGCTCACCCTATACGGAGATCTTGCGCTCTCGCTTCTGGACGAGATGCCGCCCGGACGCACACGTCCCATCACCAAGATTGTCCCACCCACCAAACGCGCCGCTACCTACGAGACCATCCGCGCCGTTATCGCATCCGGCGGACAGATGTTTGTAATATGCCCAAAGATTGAAACCAAAGAAGATGATTCCGCGCGCAGTGCCGAGATCAAAGCCGTCAAAGACGAGTACCAACGTCTGACCACAGAAATATTTCCCGAGTTCCGGCTCGCTATGCTTCACGGCAAGATGAAGCCCAAAGAGAAGGAGGAGATCGTGCAGGCATTTCGAGACAAAAAAATCGATATCCTGGTATCTACCTCCGTCATTGAGGTCGGCATCGACATTCCCAACGCCTCGATCATAATCATCGAGGGTGCAGATCGTTTTGGCCTCGCGTCTCTGCATCAGTTTCGCGGAAGAGTAGGACGTGCTGGGCAGGAGTCGTATTGTTTTTTGTTTACTGACTCTAAAAATCAAAAAACACTCGAGCGTCTCCAAGCTCTTGAGAAAGCACGCAATGGCTTTGAGCTTGCCGAGTACGATCTCACACTTCGCGGTGCAGGAGAACTCTCTGGATCGTCCCAGTGGGGCATCTCGGATATCGGCATGGAGGCACTCAAAAATATCAAGATGGTAGAAGCCGCACGAGAAGAAGCGCGAAACCTCATTGAAGAAGATATCGAGCTAAAAAAATATCCGTCCCTTGCGGAGCGGATACGGCAGGTTGAACAACAAGAACTGCATTTTGAGTAACTACGCATTATGGTCAAATCTTATCTCCAGGCTTTTAAAGCAAAACAGACTGCTGTCCGGACAAAATTGTCAGATACAAAATATTATTGAGTGACAAATTTAAGCGATAGCATGTATTTGTCACCTATATTGGTGATAGACAAACATCTATTTCAGTCCGAATTTTTTCTTTAGCACGCTCTCGTCCGGCACACGATCGGTAGAAAAATATAATACTTCCCTTTCCGGCAATGAAAAAATCTCCTGCACAAGCTCTATTTCCGCTCTGCATGAATATGGATGTACATATATGCTTCTCTGCAACTGGTGAAACCCCATTCGTTTAAGAAGCTCCCTTAATGCCTCCCGCCCTCTCTTCCGCTTCTCCGCAATATCAAACGTGACAATACGCCATCGCTTATCCCAAATAGATGGTTTCTGAACCTCCAATGTGTCAATATCCAACTCCTTCACCTTACGTTTTCCTGCATAGGTTATAACAGCAACAATTGTGCCGTCCGGTTTTTCACAATACTCGATAAGTTTCTTTCTTTGGAGTCTCTCCATGGCCTTTCTTGCAGTATTTCTCTTCCACTCCTGTCTAAACCCCTTGATGACACGCCGGGCACCAGCTGATGAGCCTGCTGTAATGTAAATTGCAACACCGGCAAGAAGCATGCGCAGTATCTCTTCCGTAATAAATTTTTTCGGTTTTTGTAACTTGTTTCTGCTCATAAAATGTTTGGTGACAAAAATAAGCTATAGCTTATTTTTGTCACTTTTGCCATGGCACTTCTTTTGCTGTGTTATTTTCTGTGTTTCGGCGTCACCCAAAAACCAAGTCGCCATCTACCACCCAGCATAATACGCGTTTGAGCCTCGAGTCCCGGGAAGGTGCCAAAAAATATAATGGTAAATGGCATCAAGACCCACTGGATTACCATAGAAAAACTCCGCGACTTACCATACTTCTCGGGCCGCGGCGGCAGGAGTTTCGTGGAAGTGATGGCCGAGGTCACCATGCCGACCATAGCAAATGTCATGAGATACCGCGTCATACGCGGTAGGTTGTACGAGAGTAGCGTCTCATTAAATACCTTGCCCCCCAGAAACAACGGTAGCCAGCCAAGCATAAAGATCAAAAGCGCATTGGTCGCCCAAGACCAAAACCCCTCCAAGAGCACGGTCGTGAAAAAAAACTTTTGCCTAAACGGTATTTTTTTGTTGCGGATAAAATTGTAGAGGACGTAGGGCACATTTTCTACACCCCACCCCCAGCGGCGCTGTTGCTTATATACGTTGCGCGCGGTCGCCCAAAACGACTCGGCGAGATTGGCGTCCAGAGATACTGGATAGGCAAGCGGCACCACACGATAATCCCCGTCATAGGCGAAGAAATGATTCCAAAATATACGCGAGTCCTCGGAGACGATATTTTTTTGCCAAAAACCTACCTCCACCAGAGATTTGAGACTCATAGAGTGCGAGGAGAAGGTAGTTAGACGCTCCGGCCGTTCTTGTTGCATCATCTGCCAAAACGTCCCCGAGGTCGCCACAACACGAGACAGAGCCGGCGTATCCCAAATATTGTTGTTGTATATCGGCACCGGCTGGAATGATGAGCGAAATGGTTTCTCGCATGTCAGAAACTGATACGTAAGGCATGAGAAATATTGCGGATAGACCTGCGTATCAATATCAAATGATGAAACAAGCACCGACTCATATGCAATGCCGGCGGGACCGATAATAGCCGTGATCACTTTTTCTGCGGCATAAGTCTCATTGGATCCCTTACCTGCCATCTCGCCCGGGAGATCCGCAGGGTGCACCGTCACCAAAAAATGCCCAAATCGCTTGGCATATTTTTCACTGACCTCCACAGCGAGCTCTGCCGCCGATGCTCCAGCTCGCGCCTCGGTAGCAAGCACTATAATCATTCGATCCTTGGGCCAACTCGTCTTGCAAATAGCCTCAAGCGAAGACTCTACCACCTCAAAACTTTCTTTGTATACGGGCAATATCACCAACTGCCAGATGTGCTCCCACTCAAGACCGTCAAGTTTTTTTTGCCAGTCAGTAGAGAGATTTTTTTGGAGCCGCGTCCAATGCGCCCGCAGATGAATGGAAAGAAACGCCGTTTTAATGAGCCAATAGAGGTCGAATACAATAATAAATACCGCAGCCCAGATCGGTCGAAATGCCGAGAGTGCCACCATACCGATAAGCGTGACCCACGCCAAAGAGCCGGGCAACATCTCCAGCATCCGATAGAGCCGCCGGTCGCTCCCCTCTAGGTCACTGGCCCCTGAAATATGAGCTACTGCCATATAACAGGATACTAGCGCACCAAGTGCAGTGCGTCTACTAAGAGAACATAGGCAACAAAAAAAAGCGCATGGAGGCGCTTGTTTAGGAATTGTAAATTATCCCTTGGTAGAAGATATGACCATTTGATGGCAGATCTTCAGGCAATCCGACCCTGGTCTCCCAACGTTTATCTCCGGACTCAAGTATAAAATCAGAGAGCCCAGCTAGCATGAGACCACAATCAAGTACGAGACGCCGGCGCAGATAAAACTCTACAAGCACCAATCGATCCATAGGGCGCGCATTTGTATGGAAGAGAATACGGATATCCCGCTCACGCCGCTCCACCGCCGTCCAGATACCGATGAGTGACGCCGAGCTATCTCCGGGGAAATCCCGTACCTCTTTACCGAGAAGCGGCAAAAGTTTTGGGTAGTAAAAATCGAGCTCCGCCCGGGATCCAGAGAGCAGTATCGGGAATTGCTGGTCGAACTTGCTGGTCGACTCGATTGATACCAAGCCTCCCATAAAAAGAGGCTGAAGTGTTATCTTGGCGCTCTCCAACCATAACGGGTATAAGATCACGTTCGGTCTCCTTTCTTTTTGTCTAGATTATGCCGCCTCTTTGAGACGCTCTCGTTTGAGAAACCCTGCAAACGCCAGCCAGAGATGTTTTTTCTCCTCGATGAGGACTGTTTGGAAATTGCTGTTTGACTTTTCAATGGGACTCAATATCTTGAGCATCGAGCTCTCATACAGGCCCACACCCAAAGGTTTAATCTCGCCATAACCAAAGAGATTGCAAACATCGCAGAGCTCCTGGGCGGCCTTGAGGGTAGCGGGATTGTCTGACTCAAAATTATCACCATCCGAGCAATGAAATGCATAGATATTCCACAGGGTCGGATGATACCGTTCCTGAATAATCTCCAGAGCCTTGTGGTACCCCGAAGAGATGAACGTCCCTCCTGATTCTCCTTTGTGGAAAAACTCCTCTTCTGTCACCTCCCGCCCTTCGGTGTGGTGCGCGATAAATACAATCTCCACTTGTCGGTACTGGTGTCGCACCCAATGATACAGAAGCAGAAAGAAACTCCGTGCCAGATACTTTTTCATGGTATCCATGGATCCAGAGGTGTCCATAATGCAGAGCACTACCGCATTGGACTCCGGGCGCGTTTTGGTATCCATATGTTTAAATACCATGTCGTCCTGATGATAGGGAAAACGCGACTCCTCGTCCCACACTATACCGCGACTACGTGCACTGCGCTTTGCCGCATTTTGTCGGCGGATACGATTGAGTGCCGTACGCTTTTTATCAAGACGTATCCGAATACCGGCCTTGCGGTATCCTTTGCGCTTGCTCACCCGATCAGCCATAACTTGGCGCAAAATCTTTCGCTCCATATCGGGGAGTTCGAGATCTTCAAATACAAGGTCCAAAATCTCCTCAAGCGTCACATCCGTCTCATAATAATCAACGCCCGGCTGATCCCCCGCCTTGTCTTTTCCTGCTCCCTCTGTCTTACCATCAGCCTTGCCAATTACCTGACCAGGTTGGGCATCACCATCGCCCTGCCCTACCCCCGGCGCATTGTCTCCATAGACAAACCGATACTCTTTGACGCCACGAATCGGCACCTTGATAATCTTTTTACCGTCACTGCCGATGATAGACTGATCATCGAGAATCTCATGCAAATTGTCCTTGATAGACCCTCTGACTTTTTCCCGATGCCTTCTTCTGTCGCCAGCGCTTCGATCACTTCGCAGAGCTTCATCTTTTGCATACTTACGGAAAATAGTGGCCTGCATATCTATCTCCTTTTTAGTTTTCAAGCTTATACGTCTAGCATATTCCTATCATGAATACCCGGCAGACTCAAGCAAGCAAAAAACCGCGCTACACTAAAAATGGTACCGCATTTCAGGGAGGATTTTTGTATTGGTGCGCGTGCCTGGACTTTTGCCCCGCGCCTACCTGTCGGCCCGGTAGGATTCGAACCTACAACCAATCGTGTATAAGACGATTGCTCTACCGTTGAGCTACGGGCCGATAGTGCATAGTTGCAATCACCACAGAGGTATGCGTTGCATAGACAGTTCGCTCTGTCGAAATAAAAATAAGTTTTTATTTCTCCCTCACTGCTGTCTATAGGCTCTCTGCTCTAATCAATTGGCCTGCCCGCCTGTGGCGGGGCACACGCGCATAACAAACGGCATGATACCGTTGTATCTCTTTGTCGTAAAAAAATCAAAGCCCCGAGCATCTCGAGGCCTTGTATGCAAGTATTTCTAGGCCTGCATGGGCGAGCCCGCAAGCTCCGCAAACGCATCACGCTCAATCGTCTCATGCTTGATAAGATAATCAGCAATCTCTTTGAGTTTTGCTTTTTTGGACTCGAGAATCCCACGCGCGGTCTTGTAAGCATCTTTCATAAATCCTGCCACCTCCGCATCCACCAAGGCGGCGATCTCTTCGGAGTAATGCTTTTCGTGGCCGAACTCTTTACCCAAAAACACCATGTCCGAATCATTGGTAAGCGCCACCGGTCCGATACGCTCGGACATCCCGTAGCGTGTCACCAAGTCGCGCGCGATGGCAGTGGCTTTTCGCAAATCATCAGAGGCGCCGGTAGTGAGCTCATCGAAGGTCAAAATCTCTGCCGCATACCCGCCTAAAGATACGGCGAGCTCATCCAGGAAAAAACTCTTGGAGTAGAGATGCTTGTCTTCAGTGGGGAGCTTGAGCGTATAGCCTGCCGCACGGCCCCGCGAGACGATAGAGACCTTGTGCACTGGGTCGGCATGTGGCAGAGATGCCGCCACCAGAGCATGCCCCGCCTCGTGATAGGCAGAAATTTCTTTTTCTTTGACCGAGAGAAGGTTGCTTTTGCGCTCCGGCCCGAGCATTACTTTTTCAATTGAGCCGATAAGATCCATCTGCGTTACCTCTTTGCGCGAGGCCCGAGCGGCAAATATCGCTGCCTCGTTGACGAGATTTGCCAAATCAGCACCGGAAAATCCGGGGGTGCGCTCGGCAATGCGCCGCAAGTCCACATCAGATGCCATCATCTTTTTCTTTGTGTGTACCGCGAGTATCTCTTCACGCTCGCCAATATCGGGAAGATCGAGTATTACCCGGCGATCAAATCTCCCCGGGCGCAAGAGTGCCGGATCCAACACATCGGGACGGTTGGTAGCCGCCATGATAATGACCTGGTCTGACGTCTCAAAACCATCCATCTCCGTAAGAATCTGGTTGAGTGTCTGCTCACGCTCGTCATGTCCGCCACCCAGCCCCGCACCGCGATGACGCCCCACCGCATCAATCTCATCGATAAATATAATTGCAGGAGCCGCTTTTTTGGCCATCTTGAAAAGATCGCGCACCCGAGACGCCCCGACTCCCACGAACATCTCTACAAACTCCGAAGCCGACATGAGGAAAAATGGCACTCCGGCCTCACCCGCAACGGCTTTCGCAAGTAATGTTTTGCCCGTACCCGGCGCGCCCATCAAAAGGACGCCTCTCGGGATACGCGCACCAATTGCCAAGAATCGCTCCGGGGATTTGAGAAAATCCACAATCTCCAGAAGCTCCTCTTTGGCCTCACGCGCACCTGCCACGTCTTTAAACATCACCTTTTCTTTCTTGTCCCCCGGCTCGATGACCCGCGCGCGTGATTGTCCAAAACCAAATGCCTGGACGTTAGACCGCTGGACTTGCCGCGCCGTCATCCAGATAAATATCCCAATGAGAATAATCGGCAAAAGAAACGGTAAAATAGCACTCAACCAAAAAACCAGCCCCGAGGGATTTTTGATCTCGATCGGCAGGCGCGCAAGCTCCTCCGCGGTAACACCGTAGTTGACCAAAGTGTCCGAGAGCGCCGTACTGTTTTCTTTTTTTGTAGTTGCCAGAGACCCGTCCTTGAGTGCAATCTCCAGATCATCCTGCTCGATAGAGATTTTGGTCACCTCACCTTTTTTAATCTGCCCTACGAGCTCGGTAAGCGTAATTTCTTTTTTCTCTTGGAATGATCCCGTGAGCGATCCGTAGGCCGTGGCCAAAACGAAAAAGATAAGCACCACATAAAGCAAATTTTTGGAAAACAAAGAAAGCTGTTTGTTCATAGGTGCTACTCTACATCAAATACGAGCTAAAATCAAGTGGCCTCGCTAGGCATTTTACACTTCCCCTGCCAAGCGCCCGCATACCACAAATAAAATCGTGATATACTAAACCCAACAAAAAATCATGGCACAAAGAAAAGAATTAGAAACCGCGGAACTCGCATTTCTCCAGAAAGAATACCGTAAAAATCCGGTACTATTTAAGCCCGGTACATTTATCGAGGACGCAAAAACTTTGGAGCCATTTGGCATACATATCCCCGGCAAAGCCTCTTTCCCCACAGGATATCCCAAGCTCTGGCCGCAAGATTTTATCGTCGAAGAGATACTTTCTG
>MHNR01000001.1:28686-44917 GCA_001819875.1 Candidatus Ryanbacteria bacterium RIFCSPHIGHO2_02_FULL_48_12
CACCAGGCCCTACACAGGGGATCTCACCTCCACATCAGAAAATCAAACCGGCGAGACGGTATTTGCCACATTGGTAAAATGTGGTCTCTCTACTATCGAGGCACTAGAAGAAATCGCCGCCGCAAGCTCCTCCGGCGATCCGCACATAGGATTTGCCGGCATCAAAGATAAAGACGCCATCACGGCACAGCGCATCTCCATCCGGCAAAAACCGCTGACAGAAATCATGACTCTCCGCTCCCCGTATTTTTTTCTCAAAGACATTACCACCGGCAAAGGTTTTATAGACAAAGGGAATCTCTCCGGCAATAGATTTACCATACTTGTGCGTACCGCCGACCCTATCGACAGCGAACAACTCTTGGCACATATACAAAAAATCTCCCGCGAGGGATTTTATAACTTTTTTTATCTTCAGCGTTTTGGTACGCCGCGCCTTATCAACTACTACTGGGGCATGCTGATACTCAAAGGGCAGTACGAACGCGCCGTACGATCAATCATCGGAGAGCCCACCGAGCGTGAGCTTCCTTTTTTTCACGCCTACCGCAAAGAGCTCGGAACGCACTTTGGGGATTGGCAATGGATTAAAAACAAAATCGCCCCCCTCCCCCTTATGCTCCGCGAAGAGATGAAAATGGTATCCTATCTTGAAAAAAACCCGCAGGATTTCCGTGGCGCGCTCCAGCAAATACCCGAGCAAATCACTCTCTGGGTATTTGCGTTCTCCTCGCTCCTCTTTAATATGAAAATCTCATCGTATCTTGCTGACGGCCAAGAACCCCCGGAGAAACTTCCGTTTTTTCTCGACAGAAACAAGGTATCATGGGAGCCGTACCAAAAGATGCTGACAGAGCTCGACATGTATCCGGCCGACTTTGCCTATATACGCCCCTACCCGCAGATAACCTTGCGGCCGCGAAGCGCCAACACCAAAGAATCCGTCAAAATGCACAGCGCCAAAATCATACCCGAAGGAGTGGTACTCGAATTTTCACTTTCCAAAGGAGCATATGCGACTACATTTCTGTCACACTTTTTTAATCTCATAAGCGGCGCCCCTCCAACAAATCTGCCCGACAGCATCATCGATCTAAAAGCAGAGCTGGAAGAAGAGCCCCTCAAAGACACCCTGCAGTATTTCCAGAAAGTCGCCTATTCTAAAAAAGAAAATCGTTTCGGCGGTTTTGGTTTAGGATAAAAGACTCACAGCAATCTCTCTACAAAAAGAGAAAGCCCCACGCAGAATTGCGTAGGGCAAGTGAAACAAAAGGACTCCAACGAAAAGGGGTGGTTTTTTACTGAACCGTCCAGAGACCACCCGTGAACTTGAGTCGCGGCGTCTCCTCATCGTCACTTTCTAATGGCTTCCTGCCAGCCGCGTTGAGCGTGCCGGTAGTAATCAGATGCCTTGGCGGCTGGAGCGGGTTTGACCAAATATGCACGTGGTCAAACGACGCCTGCATGAAGCGAGCAAGGCACCCGAGCGCCTCATCAGACACACTGCCGTTTTTCAAAACCCGACTGAACGAAGCGGTCAGCCAGACTGCTCCGTTCGGCTTTGGAGATCGGTAACAGGAAACCGGCAAGTACCCTGCCGTTGCGAACTCGAACAGTAGCGTATCAACGGCAACCCCTCGCAATCCCTCTTTGGTTTTGCCGAAAACGCTCACACCAGAATCTGCAGTCTCGCCTCGCTCATACCGATACGGATTGCGTCCGAGACGCTCTGCCTCGGTCTCGACCTTTATGGTATTGTCGATATTTTTTTCGACAAAGGGAACGCCTGCATCCCGGAAACTCTCATCCCAGTTATGATTCAAGAAGAACCGCAACATGAGGAGGTCAACTCCCGGGGCTGTCACAACTTTCTCCCCTCTCTCCTTTCTATTTCTGTGCAGAGTGCACAGAATTTGAGACGGGTCAGTCGGCCAGTCATTGACTGCCGCATAGGTTGAACAACGGGTGGCCTTATCTACTAGAGCCGATGAACACGCATATTGCAAATTCGCCATACTTCTTACCCCCTTCGTAGTGTCAATTTTCTGCCAAAATCATAGCAAAAATACTTATTTTTGTCAAGTGCCAATACGGCTTACTTCGCGGGCTAGAAAACCCCCTAAAAACCTGTTTATAACTTATCTTCTTGGAGAAAAACGCCATGCTATACTTAGCTACATATAAAGGCCTAAACCTTATTATTTTGGCATTTGCCCTCAAACAACCCACACCCGCTCCCGTATACGCCCCCAAGATCCCCGCAGAGCCTGAGATCGACCCCGAAGAACTGGAAAAAATATTTTCCGGTGCTTTGCCGATTGCCGTCCCGCAACAGATGGTAAAGCCCTACTCACTGGAAGATTTTTTTAAACGCAAAGCCCCCCCCAACCAAGATGAGGTAAATACCGCGTCCACAGAGCCACCCCGTGATCCGCAAACCCATGCAGAGCGGGAGCTCCTTCTAAAAACCGACATCGAAAAGTTTCGCCAATACGCCAAGGATAAGCGCTTCGAAAATCTCGACGACGAAGATCTTACCAACTACTTTGCTATCAATATCGCAGAAAACTTTCGGTTTGACCTCTCCTTGCTTTCCAACTTTGTAAAATCAGAAAAATATCTCAAACTCTCCAGCCAGGATCCTGCGGCCGAGAAGTACTACATGCGCGCCACCGCGCTTCTTAAAAATTATTTCGAGGATACTTGGGGACGCACTCTGCCCGACACGTCTCCTGCGCCTATAATAGCGCCCCCCACCCCCGTGACCCCGCCCGCGAAAGAACCGAAGCCCGCTCCTCCTCTAGCACCTGCGGTGCAAACACCAAGCGTGCCGACTCAAGCACCGCCGCCTCCACCGAACACCCAAGGTGGTCTGCCAAAATTGGGCGAACCGGCATTTACAAATCCCAAAGAGCAGGAATTTCATGAGCGCACGCGCGCATTGCGCAAAACCCATGGTGGTCGTAGCGTAAAAGACCTCACATGGGAAGAGAAGCTGCCACTTCTGGCACGTCTTACCGCGGAACACTATGGGTTTGATCCGCAAAAAATCAAAGACGCACTCAAAGAGATAGAAACTGTGGCACAGAAAGCAGACAAAGAGGTATCTCGAGAAGAGATGGCATACGCACAGGAAGCAATCCGTCTCATTGAGACTGAAATTTTAGATCTCGCCCCGCGGATGAATACCGCCTCCTCCACAGCTGTGACAAACGAATCACCCGCCAGCATCTCGCCACAACCCCCCTCCCCCCTTGCTCAATTTCTCCAAGAGCTAACCCGGGACTTTGCACGCGGCAAATACAATGCAAGTCAATTTTACGCAGCGGATGAGGCAATCAAAAAAGCGAGCGCCGCGCCAAACCCAATGGAGGTTTTGAAAGAGGCTTCAAAAAATCCACTGTTGCAGAAATTATTCTCACCAGAGCTATTGGCCAATCTCTCTGCCAAGATTACTACGCAAACTCCTCCCCTCTCTGGGAAAAAAGAATCCGCATATCAGCCGGCTGTATCACCCCAGATAAAAGCCAAGGAGTTACCAACGGCAAAGAACCCCTCGTCTGTCACCAAAACAGCGCCGACACCCAAAACAGATCAAAGCACCGAGGAGTATCTTATCTGGACCGCCTGCGAAAAACAGCTCACCGCCCGTTTCCGAGAGCTGTTTGCAACCATGAACGAGGCGCAAAAAATGCATGTGGTATCGGCGGCACGAGACCGAATACGCATAGAGGCCAAAAAGCGAAATATTACATTATCTCCGCTTGACATCTCAAGCATCATCGTACCCATCATCGGCAACCAAAACGAACTACTTGCCATTATTAATGATGCCGAGCGTTCATATGCGATAGCCCTTAAAAACTTTGCGGCCATTAATGAGGCGCTTGCCAACTGGGTAAAAGCGCACCCCAAAGAGAAGATAACCGAGGACGAAGTCTCGTCTATTATCTTTGCACTACCACCACTCAAAGCGTCGTCAGCCCCACTCAAGATGGAACGTGTACTTCTCACGCAAGGCGCCAACGACAAAGAAGCACAACCCGAACTCATGCTCTCCAACAAAGAAAATCTTCTGCGTCTGATCTGCAACATATCCGCGCCCGACTATATGACGATACAAAAAGCAAAACTCAAAGACCTTTATGCCAAACGAAAGCCCGAACGACTTATCAAGCTCGCCGATGGATACGGTTTGCGCGACAGCGAAGCAGGACATTTAACGCTGCGCCAATTTATCAACAAAGAGATCGGGTTTCTCTAAAAAGCGCGCATGAAAGACACCGCCCCACTCGAAGGATCCAATAACGCCTCGCCTGAAACATTCTCGGGGAGACACGCTGTTTTGACGGAAGCAGAGGTGGAGGCCCTGCTTTTACGCGTCGCTCCTGAAGAACAAGCATACAAACGTGTTGAAACTGCCCCCGAGGTCCCGCCCGCGGCACCAACTAAAAAAGAAGGGGTGGCGGATAAGCCGGTGTCTGTGACCGGACTACAGACAGCCAGAGAACAATACAAATTTTGGCTCTCACGCCAACCCCTAGAGAGTGAAGGATTCTTAGACGACAACCAAAAAGGCCAACTTGCCGCCCTTGCGAAAAACCGCGCAACCCTCGGCGAAGAATACTATCAAAAACAGGTCTCGCAAATTGAGGCAAACGCTGCTCAAAAGAGAGCGAAATGGGAGCAAACACTGTCTCATCTCAAAGAGCAAGCTGAAAAAGAGGAGACGCAAACTCGGGAAACTCCGCCCTCTCCATCTGCAGTTCCTGCCCTGGACGCGGAGTCGGTCATAAAAAAAGATCGCGAGCCAGATGTCACAGCGAGCACTCTCGAAGAGCTTAAACCTATTGATGCGCTGGATCAGGCACAAGAACACAACGAGACACGTCTCCGGGAGCTCCAGCAAAGGATTATAAACTCCGAGCACCCCCTATCCCCCGAAGAAGGCGCTGAGCATCGAGCTCGCATGAAGCTTGCAGGCCATTTATCGGATAAGACCCTAGAGGATCTCACCGAAAGTATCCGAGAGGGAGACGCAAAACACCAATCCACTCAATGGCGAGGACGTGAGGCATTTGTGGAAGCTGTGCGTCTTGCTCAAACATACGGCTTTGACCCTGACGAGAAGCCAACCAAGCCCGGCCCTGACCAACAAAAATCGCTCACGCTGAAAGAAAAAAAGGAAAAAATTGTACCGGCGCCGGAGGCCCAGCACGTAGCGAAAAAAACAGGGGCGCTCGTGACCTCACTAGAAATACCCGCCACATCCGGGACGACAAAAACACTTACCAAAACAGCGTCGGCACAAGAATCTCCATCCGATAAAAAAACCACGACACCCGTACCCTTGAGCGTTTCTATCGAGACGACGAACAAAGAGCAAACCCCCGAGCAAGCCTTCCAGGACATATTCCACATCTCGCGCGAAGAACTCAAAAGTATCAAGGGATTCGAAGCGCTCTCCGAAGGCAAAAAACTTTTCGTCTTGCGTAATCTCGAAGAGCTTACCCATGGACGGATACAGACCGACGCCGCAACTGCATACAAGGAAGACTCTACTGAAGCGAAGTTTCTCGGTAGAGTCTGGCGATCATTTCGCGAAGGCGTCATCGGCAAGGATTACCAGATCGCAAAGCTGGAGAAAAAAACTAAAGAGGCTATTCTCGGAGGCGGTATGGAACTGCACGAAGCAACTATCCGCAAACTGACTGAAATCGCCGCAAACAACCCCGACACACACATAGGCTCCGACGGGTCTTTGCGCATGGACTATATAGGCTCGGATGAACTTCTGAGGAATAACTCGGATATGGAAGAACGCCGCAAAACACGGCAAGTTATCTCCGCGTTTAATCATGATGCCACGTATCTGGCAAGTCTCCCCAAAAACGTATACGTATCTGGTAGCCGCGAAGCGCGTAAAGAATATGCGGCAGCTCAAAAGGCATATGCAGGAAGTCGCAAAGCGCTTCTTGCCGCAGCTACAAAATTTTTTGGCGATACGCAACAAGCAATCCTATTCGTTGCAGCACGTGATGCTAAGGTCCACATCAATCAATTCCTCAATGCAAACCCGGAGGTAGAGACCCAACTGCACGCCATCGACTCAAAATCCACTTGGCGCGAGGTTACCCGCGGATTTGCACGGCATGGCATAGAGAAAGGACTCTATGCGGGTCTCGGCGCGGTAACCAACTACGCAACATATGGCATATTGGGCGCGGCAACCACCGGAGCGGTGCGCGGATCGGTACATGCAGTCCGGCAATTTAACGCCTCAAAAAAAGAAGGGGCACATGGTCTTACGCGTAAAGAAAAAATAACAACTCCACATGGGCCACTCAAAAAAACTGATTTTGTGGATGCAGAAAACCTCACCACACGTATGGGCGCCCTCTTGGAAAAATTGGAAGCCAGCACCGCACCAGAACAGCAGGAAATCGCCAAAAAGCACCTGGCACGCCTTACCGCATTTGCCGCGCGCAAATATGAATCCGGATTTGTAAACTTTGGCACAGATGAGCTCTCCGGGCGCTATGACATATTGCAAAAAATCGCTGAAGCCGAAGCATATCTACATACCCAAGGATATGCAAGCAGTGCCGAAAAATCAAAGCACCTAGATCTTGCCCTCAATCGGCACGCCTCGCGTGTCTCTCGTGAGCGATGGAACCATATTCGCTCCCAGGCAGTCAAAGGATTTGCGGTCGGCCTCACATTCGGCACACTGGGACAACTCGCGCGTACCTATGCCCCGGTAAGCTTCTCTCGAGCCCATGAGTCTGTACCAGACCTGTCGCAGACAAAAGTGCCCGGCATACCTGAAGATCTTGAGGAAAAAATCAGTCGCCAAAAAGTAGAAGAAGCTCTCTTGCACACAAAAGGCTCACAACTCGAGACTCGCGCGGCCACTCTTGAAAAAACCATAAAGCCTGGAGCCCGATTGTACACGGAAGCACCCGCTCCCAAATCATCCATAGCAACCGGAGAAACAGGATCACCAGCAAAACCGCAAGTCTTGGAGCTCCCCCCTCTGGAGCGCCCTACCGCGACCCCCCACCCGACTGAAGTTACTCCTCTAGCCCCCAAAGAAATTCCGAAAGACGCGTTTGTGGAGACCGCACGCAAAGGTGATTCCGTATGGAAAATGATTGAACGTCAGCTCGCCAAACCGCATGTATTCGGAGACAAGTTTGCCCGCCTCCCTGAAGCGCAGCGGATCTACGTCATAGATGCGTTCAAAGATAGAGTAGTTGCGCATCCAGAAGAGTTTGGTCTGAAAAACCCGGATCTGGTAAAGATCGAGCAGTCCATAGATTTTGAAAAATTGTTTGCCCGTCCCGGGGATCTTGCACGCGCTCTCGATGATGCTGAGCATCACATGAGCGCCTCTATGCGACATATGGAGCACGCAGAAGAGACATTAAAAGCATGGTCAACGGCCCATAAAGGCACCCCTCCCCAAATACGCGACATCGACGAAGCGCTTGCGCAATCCAAAGGGCAAACTCCCGGCATGGTGCATATCATAGAGACGGATCTCCCCGAGAGCAACGAGTCAACTGCACTAAAATCTGCCGAGCCCGAACAGACCAGCGTCTTTCTGCGTACCGGGGAAGACATAATCCGCAAGCGATGGGACATGACTCCCACTGAATACAACGAGATACGTAATATACCTATCGGGGAGTTTGAGTCCACCTACCGAGCCGACCATACGGAGGATTTACGCACACACAATATGTCGGGCGAAGCGCTCCGGCGGAGAATGAAACTCGCAGAATTCATCCGCGGACATGCGCAAAAAACGGCGCGCTATACCCCTGCCATGACTGTCCGACAATTTTTTGAATATCTTTCACGACAAAACACATAACCGTACCCATTTTGACTGGAGAGCTTCTTTTTGCATATAGTACCTCTCATGACCCCAGAGGCCTTCTATGCAAATGCACTCAATCAGATAACCGAGCTTGGACCGGCGCGACTCTGCAAGCTTCGCGAATACGCAGGCAACTTTGAGTACGCGTGGAAACTTAGCACCAACGATCTCACAGAGATTCTCCAAGATCCGGCACTCGCAGAGACTATCTCAACCGCTCGCGTGGCCGTAGATCCCGGCGCCGCATGGCAAGCACTCGAAAAAGCAGGCATATATACCTATACACGTTCCGACCCGGCGTACCCATCCGACCTACACAATATCCCCACTCCGCCGGAGGTTTTGTACGCACGGGGTGGGTTGCCCAAAAAAGATACCTTGGCTATCGCCATTGTTGGCACCCGCAAGCCTACCGCCTACGGCCTCGAAGCGTGCGCAACACTCGCAGAGGATCTTGCGCGAGCTGGCTGTACTATTATATCCGGTCTCGCACGCGGCATAGATACGAAAGCACATGAGGCGTGTCTCAAGGCAAACGGCACGACCATAGCCGTCTTGGGATCTGGCATGCACGACTCCGTACTCTACCCCGCAGTCAACCGACAACTCGCCACACGCATCATGACACAAAACGGCACGCTCATATCAGAATATCCGCTCACCATGCATGCCCAGCCATGGACCTTCCCCCAACGCAACCGTATTGTTGCGGGACTTGCAGATGGAATTCTTGTCATAGAAGCACAGGAAAAAAGCGGAGCACTAATCACCGCACGCTTTGGCCTGGAAACGGGCAAAGACATCTTCGCCGTACCGGGGCAAATTTTTTCCCTTGCATCAGTAGGACCGCACGCACTTATCAAAGAAGGTGCGGCACTAGTGGCCACAGCTCGAGATATCCTTGATACCTACGGTATCACCTACCAAGGGATAGAAACGCCAACATATGAAAATCTTCCCGAGGGAGCTGCGGATATTCTTACTGCACTCACCGAGCCGAAACATCGCGACCAGATAGCACGCGAGACTGGGAAAAGCGCAGAAGATACCAATCGCCTCATCAGCCTTCTGGAAGTTCATGCTATGATAAAACATGTTGGCCAAGGCGTATATAGAAAAGTGTAATCGCACCCAATAGATACTCACCGTACTTGCCAACCACATTACATTCTAGTACCCTCTACCAAATGAAGCATAAACTCGTAATTGTTGAGTCACCCACCAAAGCACGCACCATCTCCCGATTCCTGGGCCGCGGATTTACCGTGGAGTCAAGTTTCGGGCACGTGCGTGACCTCCCCTCCTCCATACTCGGAGTAGATGTAGAGCATGAATTCCAACCCAAGTATGTCATCCCAAAAAAAGCTCGGGCACAAGTCAAAAAACTCAAAGAGCTCGCCAAAAAATCAGAGACCATCATACTCGCGACCGACGAAGACCGCGAGGGAGAAGCGATTGCTTGGCATTTAAAACATGCACTTGATCTCGAAAAATCAAAAGGCAAAAAAACCGAAAAAGAGATCCAGCGCATCGTATTTCACGAAATCACCAAGGGCGCCATCGAGCAAGCGCTGGAGCATCCACGCGATATAGACGCGCATCTTGTGGATGCACAACAAGCACGCAGAATACTCGACCGATTGGTTGGATACAAACTCTCACCATTTCTTTGGAAAAAAGTCGCCAAAGGACTCTCTGCCGGACGCGTGCAATCCGTAGCCGTGCGCCTCATTGTGGAGCGCGAACGCGAGATCCAGGCTTTCAAAGCGGAAGAGTACTGGAGCGTACTTGCGCGATTTGCGGGCAAACCGGAGTTTACCGCCGGACTCCATAAAATCGGTGCGGAAACTATCGACAAGCTCCATATCAAATCAAAAGCGGATGCAGACAAAATCCTGCAGGAGCTCGCACATGCGACCTATACCGTCTCCGACGTAGAAAAAAAAGCTACTGAACGAAAACCGCCCTCACCTTTTACCACGAGCACTCTCCAGCAAGAAGGCTCTCGCCGATTCGGATTTTCTGCCAAACAGACTATGATGATCGCCCAGCAACTCTATGAAGGTATCGAGCTTGGCGGCAAAGGGTCAGTAGGTCTTATTACCTACATGCGTACCGACTCACTCAATCTTGCAGAGACCGCACTTACGGCCGCGCATGACTATCTCAGAGAACATGTTGGCGCCGCATATGCACTCCCTGAACCTCGGCGTTTCAAAACAAAAGCCAAAGGCGCTCAAGAGGCCCACGAGGCAATACGCCCCACGGATGTGTTCAATACACCAGCCGACGTGAAGGCATACTTGGCACCGCGGCAGTTTAAACTCTATCAGCTTATCTGGCAGCGATTCGTAGCAACGCAAATGCCCACAGCGGTATTTGACTCTACCGCGATCGTCATTGATGCCGGCGCCTACGAGTTTCGTGCTACTGGATCTAGCATCACCTTTGATGGATTTCTCAAAATCTATCCAACGCAGACCGAAGAGGTCATCCTCCCCGACGTATCCAAAGGGGAGGTCTTGGACCTCTTGGAGCTCAAGCCGGAGCAACACTTTACCGAGCCGCCCGCACGCTATTCGGAAGCGAGCTTGATCAAGATACTCGAAAAAAATGGTATTGGACGACCCTCTACCTACGCCCCAACCATCAGCACCATACAAGACCGCGGGTATGTGACAAAAAATCAAAGCAAGCGTTTTGAGCCAAGCGACATTGGCTTTATCGTCAACGATCTCCTGGTGGAAAATTTTCCACAAGTCGTAGACATGCACTTTACAGCAATCATGGAAGGTAAGCTCGACAAAATCGCCGAAGGAGAGACGGACTGGGTACCAGTCATACGCGAGTTTTACGAACCGTTTGCCAAAAATCTTGCTGAAAAATATGATTCAGTAGAAAAACAAGACATAGATGAGACCACCGATGAGGTCTGCGACAAATGCGGCAAACCTATGCTCGTAAAACGCAGTAGATTCGGTAAATTCCTGGGCTGTTCGGGATTTCCGGAATGCCGCAATATTAAACCGCTCCCCTCTGCATCTCTCGGTATCTCCTGCCCAAAATGCAAAACCGGTAACGTCATTGTGCGCAATACCAAACGCGGCAGAGTATTCTATGGCTGCAGTCGGTATCCTGATTGTGACTTTGCGTTATGGGATCGCCCCATTGGCGAGTCATGCCCCACTTGTAATGCTCCGCTGGTACGCAAAGGCAAGATGATCTCCTGCTCCAACAAAGAATGCCCCTACACGCGACAAGGGGAAGAGGCACCGACACCTTGAGCTTTTGGACTCCTCGGGTATGATGTAGACACATGACCTGGGAGAAATTTGAGCAACTTCTCGATACGCAAACCTACACCCCCGAAGATCGCCTCGTGATCCGGCGGGCGTTTGTATTTGCCGAGCACCTACACCAAGGTCAAAAACGCGCCTCCGGACATCCTTACTTCTCACACGTCTATACCGTAGCCTCGAGCATTGCTCAAATCAAACTCGACGCCGAAGCAATAGCGGCAGCCCTTCTCCATGATACCGTTGAGGATTGCGGCATCACGCAAAAAGATATCGAACGGGAGTTTGGCGTACATATTGCATTTTTGGTAGAAGGAGTCACGAAGCTCGATAAAATTAAATACCATGGCGTAGAGCGCCGGGTGGAATCGCTACGCAAAATGTTTCTTGCGATCGCAGAAGATGTACGTGTTGTACTCATCAAACTCTATGACCGTCTGCACAATATGCAGACCATCCGATACTTGCCGCCCGAGAAACAAAAACGAATCGCGCTCGAATCGCTCGAACTCTATGCGCCGCTCGCCTATCGCCTAGGTATCGGTGAGCTTAAAGGGCAATTACAGGATCTTGCGTTCCCCGTACTCTACCCGGAGGAATATCTCTGGCTCAAAAAAGAGATGGACGCACGGCTCCCCGAAGGAACAACGTATCTCAAAAAAGTAAAACCAATCTTGGAGCAAACACTCCGCAAAAACGGCATCGTGCCCAAGAGCATCGATTTTCGCACCAAACACTACTATAGTCTTTGGAAAAAACTTACCACCTATGATATGGATTTTGCGCGAGTGACCGATCTTCTGGCGATGCGCATCATCGTCAAAAATATCGAGGACTGTTACCAGACGCTTGGCGCCATCCACTCCGCATGGAGGCCGCTTCCTGGCCGCATTAAAGACTACATCGCACTCCCCAAGCCCAACGGATACCGTAGCCTACACACTACCGTATTTTGTCTTGGCGGCAAGGTAACCGAATTTCAAATCCGCACCCAGGAGATGCACAATGAAGCCGAGTACGGCATCACCGCTCACTGGGCATACGAAGAAGCTGGCAAGCCAAAAAAAGGCACACGCGTATCCGGAGACAAGCTCTCCTGGGTCCGCCAGCTCAAAGATTGGCAGAAAGAAGTGGGCGCAACCGTAGACGGTGAAGAATTTATCGAGTCGGTCAAAATCGACTTTTTCAAAGACCGTATATTTGTCCTCACGCCCACCGGCGAAGTTATTGATCTCCCTGAAGGCGCCACGCCTGTGGATTTTGCCTACCATATACACACCGACATCGGAGATCATATGGCCGGAGCAAAAGTAAACAACAAAATGGCCCCATTTGCCCACAAACTCCTCTCCGGCGATACCGTAGAAGTGCTCACCCAAAAAAACAGACACCCCACCGACGACTGGCTCACATTCGTCAAAACATCCCATGCGAAAGCCAAAATCCGCTCAACGCTTCGCAAACAAGCAATACTCCAGACGCATCTTGATCCGCGCACAAGCAAAAAAACAGAACGCTTCGAAATGTACATTACCGCACGTGATCGGGTGGGGCTCCTGAAAGATATTTCTGCCGCCTACTCTTTTTTTCGGATCAGTATTCAAAATGTATCCATGAACACCCAAAACAAAGCCTACCCGGTAATACTAATATACTTTGAGGGCAAAGATGAAAAACAGACCGGCAAATTGCTTGCCCGCGTCAAAAGTATCACTGGCATAGAGGCAGTTACCGTAAAACTGGGGAAATAAAAAACTGCGGACAGAGCGCAGTTTTTTATTCTGTCTTGTTGCAATCCCGAGCTATACCGTAAAAGTGTCTGTATCAGTTGGAGCTGGAACAGTTTGGATACTCGGCTCACCGACAGGAGATGGAACCGAAGCAACACTCGCCTCTCCATCCATACGCAAAGCCGCCTGGAGATATGCGATCTTCTCGGCGATGGCTTTGAACTCCTCTTCAGAGAAGAACTCAATATCAATGTGTCCTTTGCCGTCTCGCGCGCGTTTGACGCTCACTCGGGTCCCCAAAGCACTCCCTAGCTGATCCTCCAGCATACGTGTCCCCGGATCTTGAGCGGATGCGGCGCCCGCAATCTGATTTTGCACAAGGTGGCGCGAGATACGCTCTACATCACGCACCGTAAGGTTTTGTGCAAGAATAGTCTGAAATAGTTTTGCCTGATCCTCGGAATTGCGTGCCAGAGACAATAACGGTCGCGCATGCCCTTCGGAGATCCGCCCTTCGCTGATCGCAAGCTGGATATGATCCGGGAGCGTGAGGAGACGCATGGTGTTTGCTACTGCTTCACGACTTTTGCCTACCCGCGCGCCCACCTCCTTTTGGGACATACCAAAATCCGCTACGAGACGCTTGTACGCTTTTGCTTTTTCTATGGCGTTGAGATCTTCGCGCTGTAAATTCTCGATAAGCGCGAGCTCAAGTTTCATACGCTCACTCAACTCGTCTCTCCGAATAATCGCCGGCACATGTGCAAGACCAAGGATTGACGCGGCACGATACCGTCGCTCACCCGCGATGAGCTGGTACTCTACCTGCGTACCATTGGGCACCTCAAGCTCGCGTTTAGAAACGATAATCGGCTGCAAGATTCCATATTGCCGTATAGACTCGGCAAGCTCCTGCAAAGCGGACTCATCAAATACCTTGCGAGGTTGTTCGGGGTTCGGCCGGATTTTTTCCGTCTCAATCCAAAAAACCGACTCTTTGGGCCGCTCACGGTAATTAACCGCACCTGCCGGGGAACCACCGGCAGTATGCGATGATTTACTTGGTTCGTTATCGGGAAGGAGCGCATCCAACCCCCTACCTAGCGTTTGTGACATGAATGTTATGCAGTTAACGTGATAATTTCTTCAGCAAGTGCACGGTACATTTTTGCGCCATGGGAATACGGTTGGTACTCCAAAATTGTTTTCGCAAACCCGGGGGCCACGGCAAGCGCTTCATTTTTAGGAATAACTGAAGCGAACACCCGACCGGGAAACTTTTCCTGCACATCAGCCGCAACGGCACGGGCGAGCTTGGACTTGCGATCAAACATAGTGAGCACCGCCCCCATGACCTCAATCGGCTGACCGGTGCGCTGATTAATGCCCTGAATAGTACCAAGAAGTTCCGCCAGTCCCTCCAACGCATAATATTCACATTGTACAGGAATTACCACTGCATCGGAAGCGACAAATCCATTTATGGTAATCGGCCCGAGACCAGGGGGCGCGTCTATCACTATGTAATCATACTCATGATACGGCACCTCAAGCACCTTACGAAGTGATGCCTCCCGATAGGGCGAATCAAGAAGCTCCACCGTAGCGCCTGCAAGATCACGATTTGCCGGCATAAGATGCAACCCGCGAATTTTAGTGTGGCGAATTGCCTCACGCGCAGTACACGCGCCTTGTAATGCATCGTATACCGTCGGCCATCCATCGGGGCTTTTGTATCCAAGAGCCGAGCTGGCATTGGCCTGCGGATCAATATCCACTAGAAGCACTTTTTTGCGCAAAGCCGCCAAATACGCCGCCACATTGACTGCGGTTGTGGACTTCCCTACCCCGCCTTTTTGGTTGGCAAATATGATAGTCATTGCTTTTGAAAAACACCATATCAAAGGTGTATGGGTTTACTATACGGAAAAAAATGTGTACTATCAATTGTGCCGATTGATAGTTTTCACCCTATCGGCACGCTCATGAGTGCCTGCCGCAGTGGCGGAATTGGTTTATTTATCCCGCACAATTGGTGCCGCGGTGGCGGAATTGGTAGACGCGTTGGACTCAAAATCCAATAACCGAAAGGTTGTGAGAGTTCGAGTCTCTCCCGCGGCACCAATTGTGCGGGGCGCGCTCCTGCTCCCGCCGATGCTAAAGCTTTGGCGGGCAAGAAAAATCGTGTGGTCGCAAGGCCGTGTGGGTTCGAGTCCCACCTCGGGCACTCTATATATCTTGACTTTACCTCCCCATACCGTAAGCTGTGAGGAGGATTCTTTTTGTTTGTTAAGAAAGGAGGATTGTATGCATGTCCCGCCCTACGGACCCGCTCTGGATGACACCCTATAGGATATACCTTTCTCCGGGGTCTTGGGAAATTATAAAAAATCTAGATGCTTGTGCGGTTACGAGCTTTGAGACACCATGGGGGAGCACATTCTGTTTAAAAACGTACTCACTCGGGACTGGTAAAAAAATCTTTGAGGCGGTGCAGTACCAAGATTCTTGTAGAATTTTAGTGGCCCTGCAAGAAGCATCCCCTTCTCCGGGGAATACCGTGTGGATAAATTCAAGCCTTTGGGATATCAGAAAAAAATCAAAGCCGAGCGCGGACTAATACCCGCGTTTTATTTTTTATGTAAGACGACAAGGTTCTCAAACACCTTAGCAACTGTAACCGGTCCCACGCCGCCCGGGACCGGAGTTACAAGAGCGGCTTTCGGTCCGACAGATACTGCATCCACATCCCCCAGGAGTTTTCCTTGGGACTCAGTAGTCCCCGCATCAATCACAATCGCCGACTCGCGCACCATCTCCCCCGTCAAAAGCCCAGGTACACCGGCACCCGAGATGATAATATCAGCTTGCTTTGTATAGATACCGATATCCGCTGTATGTTCATCTACAAAAGATACTGAGGCGCCCGCGCCCATCAGCCATTGACCAACAGGCAGTCCCACAAGCCGCCCCCTTCCCACAACCACCGCTCGTTTACCTTTTAGGGAAAGCTCGGGTATATAGGTGTACAATATAGCGGCAACTGCTCCCACAACAGGAGGCATGATTTTGCTCACCCCCGTTGCAAAATTGCCTACCGAGCGCGCAGAGAGCATATCTACATCCTTTTCAGGCGTTACCGCATTGAGTATATTTTGGGGTGGAATATGCGCCGGCAAAGGTAGCTGTACAATCACACCGTCATTTTGCACAATGTGCACAATCTTGGAAACCTCACTTCGCAGTTTTGTGGCTGAAATATCGGCGGGAAATGTATACAGCCTCGTCTCAATGCCGACACTCGCCGCAAATTTTTCTTT
>MHNR01000001.1:44945-78330 GCA_001819875.1 Candidatus Ryanbacteria bacterium RIFCSPHIGHO2_02_FULL_48_12
CCGCAATCTCGGCACGAATCTCGTCAGCAATAGCATCGCGTATTTTTTTACCATCTGCAATCATACCAAAAAATTATCTGGTCTTGTCCTTAATCTTATGTAACAATATTGCATCGATTTTTTGCGCGATACGTACCACATCTTTCTCTTTTATGCCTCTCGTGGTCACCGCCGCAGTACCGATGCGAATCCCCGAGGGATCAGCCGGTGTACGCGTATCGTAGGGGATGGTATTTTTGTTGACGATAATCCCCTCACACTCTAACATATCGCTTGCGGCGGCACCCGAGACGCCACGCGCCCAGGTATCCACTAGCAAAAGATGTGTGTCAGTACCGCCCGAGACTATCCGCCAGCCAAGTTTTTTAAGCTCGCTCGCAAGAGCTTGGGCGTTGACCACCGTTTGCTTGGCATAGGTTTTAAACGCTGACTGGGAGGCCTCGTGGAGCGCCGTTGCGACCGCGGCAATTTGATTGATATGCGGCCCACCTTGGAGTCCTGGAAATACCGCCTTATCAATAAGTGAGCTAAACATCGAATGAGAGAATATCATTGCCGCGCGCGGGCCGCGCAAGGTCTTGTGGGTAGTGGTCATCACTATATCGGCATAGGGAAACGGCGAAGCGTGGACGCCTCCTGCCACTAGGCCCGCGATATGCGACATGTCCACGAGCAATACCGCCCCACAGGCATCCGCAATTTGGCGAAATTTTTTAAAATCAATCCGGCGTGGATAGGCGGTAAAGCCAGCGACAATCAACTTTGGCTTTTCTTTTTTGGCTAATACTTTCAGAGCATCATAATCAATCCGCTCCGTTTTTTTGTCTACCCCATAAGCGACCTGTTTCCAGAATCTGCCCGTGGCACTGACCCGATGCCCATGGGTGAGATGTCCGCCCATAGAAAGCTCCATACCCATAATCTTCTCCCCGGGTGGCACCAGTGCCAGATAGACGGCCATGTTGGCAGGTGATCCAGAATACGGCTGGACATTGACCTGCCATTTGCGCGGATCGAGTTTAAAAAGATTAAGTGCACGCAGTTTGGTAAGATTTTCTATCTCATCGACAAGATTATTGCCACCATAGTAGCGCTTACCCGGATACCCCTCGGCGTATTTATTGACGAGCGTGGATCCGAGTGCCTTGAGTACCGCGCGCGAGACATAGTTTTCAGAGGCAATCAGATTAATCACCCGCTTCTGGCGTTTGTCTTCTTGTTGTATAAGATCAAAAAGGCGTTTATCGTCTATCATGCAATTGGATTAACAAGTATTTTTCGATTGCTCTTCGCTTAAAAACGTGAGGAGTGCTTCTTTGGTCATGGGCCCGGTACGGATGACTTGCGCGGGCTCTTTCGTAAAATCTACGATCATGGATGCACTATGTTCTCCAAGATTGCCGGCGTCAATGATCAAATCCGGCTTGGCGCGTCCTTTTTGGAAATCCTCCACTACATACTGAATATGCGTATGCGATGATCCCCCGGACTTATTAGCACTCGTACCGGTAATCGGTCCCCCGAACATTTTGATAAGCCGCAGGAGAAACGGATGCTGGGGTATACGCACCCCAATCGTAAGTTGCCCGGCACGAAGATTGAGCGGCATCCAGCCTCGAGCCGGCAATACTGCCGTCACCGTATCAAACTTTGCAATCCGCTCGCGATTTTTCTCGGATAAAAGCGCTACTCTATTCATCATAGCAAAATCGGAGACCAAAACGGGCAAGGGTTTCGCCGCATCACGGCCTTTTATGGAAAAAACCTTTTTAATGGCCCGCTCATTAGTGGCATCTGCCGCAAGACCATAGAGTGTATCGGTCGGCACTACTACCACACCACCACGCTTCAACACATCAACCGCCTCCAAGAGCACCAGAGTTTCTGTTTTTTCATTGAGCTCAAGTATTTTGGGACCAGCTTTTGGCATACGCTTTACGATACCAAAGACCCAGCATATTAGTAAGAGGAGCCCTAGAGAAGGTGCTCCGGACGAACCTCTGCTTCGGCTCGAGCAACGTCTTCTGGATATCCGATAGGAAACCAAAACGTGGACGGTACCGCATAAAACGCGTGGCCATCTTGTATCATAGCGGCAACACTTTGAAACAGGTACTCCTCCCCCTTGTGAAGCGCGGGGCGATACTTGAATACTTCGGGAGTAAGGACAAATGCACCTGTTGAGACCAGATGGGAACGCGGTAAATCCGGTTTTTCTTCCGCATGCGTGATTTTCCCTGTCTCATCAATTTCCACCACACCAAATCGGCGCGGATCCTCCACCTCGGTCACCGACATCGTACACCCCTTATCAGACGCCGCAATGCATTCTCGCAATCCCTCCCTCCCATGCAGGTCATCTGCGTACAGGTAAAAGAATTTCTCACCCTTTTCGATATATGGCTCACACAGCGAAAGCGCATGCCACGTGCCTTTGCGTTCCGTCTGTTCCACATACGTAATGGGCTTACCTGCATGGGTGACGCCGTACCACGTGCGAATTTGATCTCCCTTATATCCCACCACGATAATAAGCGCGGAAATCTCTTCCGGCAAAGAATTCAGAATATGATCCAGGAGCGGCTTCCCCTGGAGCTCTACCAATTGTTTGGGCTTATCATTGGTAAGCGGTCGCATACGCGTGCCCTCACCAGCGGCCACAATAATTGCTTTCATGGTCTCTATACAACGCTAGAATACGATATTTAGTAAGCGCCCTGGGACGAAAATAATCTTTTTTGGCTGACTGCCCCCCAAGAACGCTTGTATCTTTTCGCGAGCAAGTGCCAGGGACTCAGCCTCTTTTTGGGTAATACCGCTCGGTACCGTAAACGAATCCCTGACCTTGCCGTTTATCTGGACAACAAGTACGAACTCTTCATCCCGAATAAGCTTAGGATTATAGACGGGCCACAGCTCCTCATGGATGCTTTTTTTGTTACCGAGTACCTGCCAGAGCTCCTCGGTAATGTGCGGCGCAAACGGTGAGAGCACGCGCAAAAACGTCTGCCACAGAGCGCGATCCAGCATCTCGCGCTTGCTACATTCATTGACGAATACCATGCAAGCACTCACCGCGGTATTGAATGCCATAGACTCAATATCTTGGGAAACCTTCTTGATGGTTTTGTGCAATAGCGCCTCCAGTTCTTTGTCCGCGTGTTTTTTGGCGATGCGCTTGGGATCACCCAGCATCCAAACACGCTCCAAAAATCGCGTAACACCTAAAATACCATGCACATCCCAAGCAACCGGCTGATTAAATGGCCCAATGAACATCTCATAGAGTCGTAAGGCATCCGCTCCAAAATCCTTGACCACACTGTCGGGGTTAACCACATTGCCTTTGGATTTGGACATTTTCATGCCTCCCTCACCCATGATCAAACCATGAGAAGTGCGCTTCTGATACGGCTCGCGCACCGGTACCAGCTTTTGATCATACAAAAATTGATTCCAAAACCGGGAATACAAAAGATGTAGGACCGTATGCTCCATACCGCCGTTGTACCAGTCGACCGGCATCCAATGCTTGAGCTGTTTGAAATCAGCAAATGTTTTTTTGTTTTTGGGATCTATATAGCGCAAAAAATACCAACTAGAGCCCGCCCAATTGGGCATAACATCCGTCTCACGCCGAGCCTTGAGCCCGCACCGCGGACATTTGGTACCCACCCAGGAAGTAATATTGGCAAGGGGCGATTCCCCAGTATCAGTCGGCATATATTCTTTGACATTGGGAAGCTCTACCGGAAGGTTTTTTTCTGACACTGCTATCCAACCTGGATTGAGTCTCTCGCCTTTGGAAAACTGCCGCATCTTTTTGACGGTGGAGATTTGGGATTTGGGGTTTGCCGCATCTTTTTGGCATCCAGAACAAAAAACCAATGGTATCGGCTCTCCCCAATACCGCTGACGCGAAAACACCCAATCGCGAAGCTTGTACTGTGTGATACGTTTGCCTGCTACAGATTTGGCAATCTCCCATTTGGCCTTAGCTGATGGCATACCATCAAACCGACCTGATGCAGATACCATGCCTTCACCGGCAAATACTTTGCCCTCCTCTATAGGAGCCCCTGACCGGGGACGCACCACTTCGCGAATTGCAAGATTAAATTTGCGCGCGAACTCATAATCCCGCTCATCGTGCGCCGGGACCGCCATGATGGCGCCTGTTCCGTATCCCGCAAGCACATAGTCGGAAATCCAGACCGGCATCTCCTCGCGTGTTGCAGGATTGATAGCTTTGAGTCCACGGAGCTCCACACCTGTTTTTTCACGCTCAAGACGCAGACGCTCCTCTTCAGTTTTTTTCTTGCTCGCCTCTCTATATGCCTCTACCTCATGGAAGTTACTGATACGCGGGCGAAAATTATCCACCAAAGGATGCTCGGGCGCAAGTACCAGATACGTGGCGCCATAAAGCGTGTCCGGTCGCGTGGTAAAAACCTCGATCGGGGTTTGCGCATGCGGTACCGGAAACTGCAAAAGTGCGCCATCCGATCTCCCGATCCAATGCTCTTGCTGGACTTTCGCCTCCGAGATATAGTTGACCGTTTCTAACCCCTTGAGAAGTTTATCCGCATACGCGGTGATACGGAGCATCCACTGTTCTTTCTCGCGCTTCTCTACCGTGCCGCCACAGCGCTCGCATCTGCCTCCCACCACCTCCTCATTGGCAAGACCAATCTTACAATTTAGACACCAGTTGATGAACGTTTTGGTTTTGTAGGCGAGACCCGCCTCAAAGAGTTGCAAAAATATCCATTGCGTCCATTTATAGTAGCCGGGATCCGAAGTATTAATCTCACGAGACCAGTCAAAGGAAAAACCGAGGGACTTAAGCTGTCGGCGAAAATTGTCGGTATTTTTTTTGGTAACAATCTTGGGATGGATCTTGTGCTTAATGGCATAGTTCTCTGTAGGAAGACCGAACGCATCCCAACCAATCGGATAGAGTACCTCATACCCCTCGGCACGACGTTTGCGAGCAACAATATCCATAGCGGTGTAGCTTCGGACATGCCCCACATGAAGCCCGTCGCCGGACGGATAGGGAAACTCTATCAGCGCGTAATATTTTTTCTTGCGCGATGACGGCTTGGCATTGTAGAGCTTTTTCTTCTCCCAAACCTTTTGCCATTTCGCTTCGATTTTTGCCGGATGATAGCGATTCATATATTACAAGAATAGCGCGAATCAGTCATTTTGTGGACTTGACAATAAATAGAAATATTGCTCTTTTAAATGGTAGGAGGAGGCCCTTATGAAAAGATTCTTAAAAAATTTCTCTCTACTAATAAGGCAAAGGCCTGTAGACGAAGAACCCGCCCTTCGTTACGAACGTATCCCCGGAACTTCATGTTCAAATCCCAAAAAAATTCTCGCCATATCGACATGGCCGAATGGTCAAGAAATTCGTACGGTAGTATTGCTTTTTCCGCGGAACCTCAATCCTGCGGCTTAAATCTTGAAACACACTCTCGTATTCTCCACCAACTGCCGAAAGACTTGATCTTCCGGCAGGTTTTTTATTTCCGCGATTTTTTTGGCTACCTGCTCCACATAGAGCGGCTCGTTGCGCTTGCCGCGATGCGGCACCGGCGTCACATACGGCGCATCCGTCTCCACCATCACGCAGTCCAGCGGCACGTTTCGGAGCACCTCGTCATAATCCCGGGCAAACGTAATAACTCCCGTAAATGAAAGGTAAAAATCTAGGTCTAAAAATTGTTTCGCAATATCCCAGGATCCGGCAAAAAAATGAATATCGCCACCGATCTCATCAGCCTTTTCCTCTTTGAGTATTGTAATCACATCCTCATAGGCATTGCGACAATGAATCATGAGCGGTTTTTTGACTTCACGAGCGAGCGCCACCTGCTCGCGAAATGTATCTTGCTGGGCTTTTTTGACCTCGTCTGTGTCTCTCCCACGAAAATAATCAAGTCCACACTCGCCTATCGCCACCGTCTTTGGATGCATCGCAATTTCTTTGTATGCATCGTGGTCAAATACCTCCGGACGTGTAGTATAGCTCGGAACCCCCGCTGTTTGTTCGGCCTCTGCCACATCAAAATGATCCTCAAATAAATGTATAGGGTGAAGACCCACGGCGGCATACACGCCTTCAGGATATTTTTCGGCATACGAGACTGCGCGTCGCGAGGTATCAATCTGTGACCCTACAAGAATCATCCAGACATCGCCTTTGAGTGTGCGGTCAATAATCTCCGGGCCGTCTTCTTTGAAAGCGTTGAAATTGACGTGCGTATGGATGTCAATTAGTTTTGGGTGCATACAGATATCAGCTTATGCGCGGAAACAATCCCTCACCTTTTTTTACCTCAAACTCCGTCGCATCCTCCAAAGAGACAACTTTATCTGCACCAAATGTCGCAAGCACCTTTGCCGCAGTATCGGGCATAAAAGGGCTCAAGAGAAGCCCTAAGCGTGCACTTGCCTGCGCTAACTGCCATAAGATGGCCTGGGTCTTGGTCTTATCTACATGCACTAACTTAAATGGTTCATACTCCTGGATATAGGCGTCCATCACCGAGATGAGATGCCACAAGATTCCGAGCGCCTCGTTGAGACGAAAGCTATCCATCGCCTGCGTGTATTGGGGCTCCACGACCTCTTGGACAAAGTAGCGAAGACTTGTGCTTTTGACGGAGAGATTTTGCTGGGCACCGTCAAATAGTGCGATGGATGCCTGAAGCGGCACCGAAAGGAGTACCTCCTCGGCAGGTTTTTGGATCCGCCCCTCAAAATACGACTCGATCATTTTTGCCGTACGCGAGACGAGATTACCCAAACCATTGGCAAGATTGGCATTATACGCTTTTTCAAAGCGCTCTTTGGTCATATCTCCGTCCTCAAATGTAGAAATCTCGCGCAAAAAGAAATACCGCAACGCATCCGCGCCATATCTCTCTATCATTTCAAATGGATCGACAACGTTTCCCAAAGACTTAGACATTTTTTTGCCGCCGGAAATAATAAACCCGTGCACGAGAATACGCTTCGGAATTGGGAGTTTAGCAGAGAGCAACATGCCGATCCAAATAAGCGAGTGGAACCGCAAGATGTCCTTACCAATCAGATGCATATCCGCCGGCCAATAGGTTTTGAATAGCGCTTCATCAGCACTACCATACCCAAGTGCGCTAACATAGTTGGAAAGTGCGTCACACCAAACATACATGTTTTGCGACTCATCCCCTGGTACCGGCACTCCCCACGGAATATCTTTGGCGGGGCGCGAGAAGCTCACATCCTCGAGCCCAGCATCCAAGAATGTCAGCATCTCATTTTTGCGCGCGTCCGGAATAATCTGAAGCTCGCCAGACTCGATGATCTTTTTGATGTCAGTAGTATAGCGCGAGAGTTTAAAAAAATAGTTTTCCTCTTCTACGACTTCCGGCGGTTTACCATGATCTTCGCAGATGCCATTTACTAGATCCTTGTCAGTAACAAATGCCTCATGACCCACACAATAGAGTCCCTTGTATGAGGCCTTGGAAATATCTCCTGCCGCATGTATTTTTTGCCACAAAGCTTGTGCCCCCGGCCAATGACGCTTTTGGTCGGACGTCTGTATGAAATCGTCATTGGAGATGGACAACGCTTTCAAAAGCTCTTTGAACCGCGCCGCATTTGCATCCACAAACGCCTTGGGATCCTTGCCTGCAGTTTGGGCGGCACGAGCGATCTTGGCGCCGTGTTCATCAGCACCTGTCAAAAACCGCACATCCTCCCCTAAAATCCGGCGATAGCGCGCTATGGCATCGGCTTGCACAAACTCAAGCGCATGCCCCACATGCGGCACAGAGTTTACATACGGTATAGATGTGGTGATATAAAATTTGTCCGCCATATTCTATCAGTCTACCTGGAAAGTTTTTTTCTTTTCTGCAACATCATTGAGAAACTCCACTAATACTACCGCCAAAGGCACCGCGAGCACAACCCCAAAAAACCCGCCGATTTTTGCCCCAATCAAGAGAGAGACGATAACCAAAAGCGGCGGCACGCCGACAGTCTTACGTACCACTACCGGATAGATGAGGTGATTCTCGAGTTGTTGGACCATCACGTACAAAAATACCACCCAGAGACCCAAGACCGGACTTTGCACTACCGAGATCGCAATCCCGGGGATAGCTGCCATTATCGGACCAAAATAAGGAATAATCTCAAACGTAGCTGAGACAACACCGAGCACGAGCGCGTATTTCACTCCCAAAAGTGTGAGGCCGAGATACACAAGCACCCCCACCAAAACCCCCAGCAAAATCTGCCCTTGGAACCACCGTCCAATCTTGTACTGGGATCGGCCCCAAAGATCTATGAGATATGATTCGTGCCGATAAGGAGTAACAATTCGGAGAAAATCCCCCACGCCGTCCTCTTGCACGGACAAATAAAATGCAATAATAACCGCAAATACGATAGCCATAGGCCCGTCAAACAAAAACGACCCGAGGGAGAAAAACTCAAGTAGCTTCTCACTCACCAGAACATCAAGTCGCGACGCGAGCGTGGAAATAGATGGAGAAAATGCATCAAATGGCAAAAAGGTAAACGTCTCTTTGAGCTGTAACAAGGTACTCTCAAGATATAGAGGGAATCCGGAAACAAAATCCTGTAATTGATTGATGGTAGGAGGAATCACGAGATAAAACAAAAAACCCAAAAGCGCGATGGTTGCAAGATAAATAGCAAGGACAGCAATCACTCGCGGGAGCCCTCGCTTACAAAACCACTTTATCCCCGGCTCTATCGCAGAGGCGATAACTACCGCTATCAAAAGAATAGCTACTACATCGCGCACATAATACAAAAACACTACTCCCAGAAGCAACAGAATAGTACGCAATATTGTACCGGTAGAAATAATAATGGTTTGATCTTTGGGCATACAATCTATAATTTGAGTAACACTCGAAATGGCTGCGGGTCTTTGTGTGGCCCAATAATCGCAACATTCAGCTTCTCCGGCCGAAACATAAAATTCGCAGCGCGCTGGAGGTCTTTGGTAGTCACAGCCTGAATACGCTCCATAACCGCTTCAGGCGTCATTAGTGCTTTTTTGAACAACTCCTGCGTCCCAAAAAATGACGCTACCTCATCGGAGGATTCAAGACCAATAGCCAAATGCCCCCGATAAAAATCCTTGGCACGGGAAAGCTCACGTTCGGAGACACCCTCACGGCGAATCTTTGCAAATGCCTCCACTACGCGCCGTACCACTTCTTTTAGTTTATCATGCGGTGTGCCAACGTACACACTCAAATACCCCGAGTCGGTGTAGTGCTCTGCGTCCGCCATCAGCGCATAAGCCAGACCTCGCTTCTCCCGAATCTCACGGAATAGCCGCGAGCTCGTCTTGCCGCCTAAAATAGTCGCCAAGAGTGCGGCCGCGTAACGATCTTCGTCAAACATAGTATATCCGCGCACTCCAATAACTACGTGGCTCTGATCGGTATCTTTGTATTCAATGGATACCTTCGGACTTTTTTGTGCCTCCTTTACTTTGAGTTTCGGCTTGGGACTACCTTTTTTGATTTTGGAGAATATCTGGTGAATACGCTTGCCCGCCATATCCTCTGCAAAATTACCCGCAACGATCACCACGGCGTTGGAGCCAACATATTGCGACTCACGGTATTTGGCAAACTCTGCACGCTTCAAGCTTGAGATAACCTCTTTGGTGCCAATCGTCTCCCAGCCAGCTGGCTGGTCGCCGTACAGAAGCGACTCAAACACCTCATGCACGCGGCGCATCGGACTATCCATATACATACTCATCTCCTGTAAAATCACGCCGCGCTCTTTTTCAATTTCTTTGGCATCAAACAACGGGTCAAGAAGGATATCCGAGACAATATCAAGCGCAAGATCAAACCGCCGTGAGTCTACCTTGACCCAATAGCCGGTAAGCTCTTTGGAGGTAAATGCATTGTGCTCCGCCCCCACGTCATCCAGCTCCTGGTGTACCTGCCCGGGACGCGGACGACGCTTCGTACCTTTAAAAAAGAGGTGCTCCAAAAAATGCGAGATACCGCTCGTTGATCTAGTCTCATACTTTGAACCCGTGCCGAAAAGCACGAGAAGTGTCAGACTCTTGGTATCATGCATGGGGACCGTAATCACGCGCATGCCGTTGGGAAGGGTCGTTTTTGAGTATTGCATATTGGGATGGTAGCACATGCATCCGGAAAAGTTCAAACAAAAAAGGAGGCGATGTCTCCTTCCAAAATTTTATTTCTTTTGCCTGCCGCTCCTTGGCAGATAGAGATACCCCAGACCCGCCACCCCTACCGCGAGTACCAGACAGAAAATGCCTAGTAAGCTTACGAGCCAATCCATATGGCCGAGTCTGCCCGCGTAAGAAAACACCTGCCAGGATTGCGAGAGGAGTACGAGGATACAGAAACCCAACAACAGCCACCCACGCAGACTTAGACGATTTGGCGGCATTGAAGGAAGATGAAACACATATACCCCCCTAAAAAAGATACTACTAGGGCTAGACTAACCTCTCACTAATGAAGGGGTCAAGATCTGCAACAGACACGCGCACCTGCTCTCCTGTGTCGCGATCACGCACGGTTACCGTACTATCTTCGAGCGATTGAAAATCTACCGTGATACACCACGGGGTGCCGATCTCATCCTGCGCATAATAACGCTTACCGACATTACCCCGATCATCCCAAGCCACGGGAAACTTTTTGCGGAGCGTATCATATATCTCGCGAGCCTTGGCCACGAGATCAGGTTTATTGGCAAGAAGCGGGAACACTGCGACCTTATAAGGTGCAAGCTTTGGCGGGAGCTTGAGGTACACACGCTTTTTTTCTGTATCCTCTTGGTAAGCTTCCAGAAGCGTCACCAACACCGAGCGATCCACTCCCCAGGTCGGCTCTATAACGTGCGGCCAAAACTCCTCACCCGACTCCGGATCGCGATAAGGCGCCCCATCGGGAAAATGATTTTTTAGGTCAAAATTGGTACGATACGCGAGACCGTATAACTCTTTTTGACCAAATGGGTACTCATACTCAAAATCCACCGTGCGCTTGGAATAATGCGCGCGATCCCCATCCGGAATCTCGGCCTCGTGTATGCGCGCATCACCCACCCCCAACTCCTTGAGCCACGAGCGCATCTCGCCGAGCCAGTGATCAAAATACTTTTGCCAATCTTCTTCGCGCACAAAATACTCAATCTCCATCTGCTCGAACTCGCGCATACGAAAGATAAAATTGCCTGGTGTGATTTCATTGCGAAATGCCTTGCCGATTTGCGCGATACCAAAAGGCAAGCGTTTGCGCATGGAATCGGCGACATTTTTAAAATCTACAAACATGGCCTGCGCGGTTTCTGGACGGAAATAGACTTCATTGGCTTTTTCCTCGGCAGGACCGAGATATGTCTTGAGCATTAGGTTGAATTGTTTGGGCTGAGTGAACTCCCCCCCACAATTGGGGCATTTATTTTCTGTGAGCTGATCCGCACGAAACCGGCTATGACACTCTTTACACTCCACCAATGGATCGGAAAATTCCTTGAGATGCCCACTCGCCTCCCAAACTTTCGGGTTCATAATGAGTGCCGCATCAATGCCCACCATATCATCGCGCTCGTGCACAAAACGCCTCCACCAAAGCTGTTTGATATTATTTTTGAGCTCCACACCCAAAGGTCCGTAGTCCCAGGAGTTTGCGAGCCCGCCATAAATTTCCGAGCCGGGGAAGATAAAGCCGCGACGCTTACAAAGACTTATTATTGTGTTTATATCGGTCATGGAATTAATAACTTAGAAATTTAGGTGGGCGAGCCCGCCATAAATTTCCGAGCCGGGGAAGATAAAGCCGCGACGCTTACAAAGACTCATAATTTTTTCCATAGATACTTCATGCATAGGATTAGGGGGCTACGCTGTATTGATTGGGGAGGACCCGAAGATCAGTATGAACTGCTGTAGTAATCTTACTTGCCAAACCTTGCAAACTCTGGCCGGTAAATGTGTCACGCCCGTTGACTACTATCTTACCCGTCAGATCGGGAGAGGTCCCCACGAGATTGGGGCCTGGTATGATGCCCACTTGAAATGAGACCTCTCGCGCCGGACGGACTCTCCCAGTTCCGGCCTCCAGCAAGCCAACATCCCATGCAATCTCACCCGTGTTGGCATTGTATCGGATCGCCGCGTCAGGAGGGTTTACTGTCTCTTTCCATTTTACGTATGAAGGAAGACCTGTAGTGACTACGACATTTTCCACGTCATTGGAAAGATTACTCAAGGAGAGCGTGATCATGTAGGTAGTCTCCTCGCCGACCTGCGGCGGCAACGGTCCAGAGTTGGGCAACAAGCTCGTATAGTAATACCCCCGAGCCGCAATACCCAATCGGGTGGTCGTCTTGAATGTTACCGAACTTTTACCTGAAATATCAATACCCTCGTATCCTTGCGGAATGACGTTGGTGGCAATTCGCCCCGAGACTGAAGCAGTGAAATTGCGATCATTGGCGTCCGCTATTGGTAAATCGCTCAAGAGTTTTACCGTAAATGAAACTGTGCCCGACTTGCCCGGCTCCACAAACTTGAGCGCCGGGCTGGAAAACCCGTTCCAGACAACCTTGCGTGTTGCGCCATCCATCACCCCCTGCTGTACTTTCACTGATCCATAATCAAATATCCTGCCCGCAAGCTCCGCCTCAATCGTCACATCGGTCACGGTAACTTTGAGATTATTTTTCCAAGCAAATGTCACGCTCACACTCTCTCCGGGAGCCGCCACATGATCCTTGGAATTGTTTACAAACGCATCAATAGAAAGTAGTGGCGCGCGCAGAAGCACTATCTTTTGGGCGTCACCGTAAATGGTCCAGGTATTCACCTCGCTATTGAATATGCCGATTTTGGCATCAATATTTTTATGATCATTCGCCGTGCCATTGAGTACGCCTCTTACGGTAATCGTACCCGACTGCCCGGGCGAGAGATCTCCTAGATTCCAAGTGTTGTTGTTTTTTTGTGGTGCCGGATCCGAAGCTACGAATTCAAACCCCTCCGGATATTCAAGATTGAGCGAGATATTTTTAAATACCGTCTCTGCGGTAGAAACATACCGCGCCTCAAGCACCACCTCCTGGCCGACATTAATCTCGTCGGGGAACTCAATAGATACCCCAATCGGCGAACGATCCACAAGAGTTGAGAGATCCGCATCATTGCCAAAACGTGCACTGGAGTTGGACGGACGATACTCGAGAGAGGCCTTAGCAGTAAGTTTGGTCCCCTCCTTGCCCAAAAGATACGCCTCAAAACGCTCCGTGCGCTCTTCACCGATATTGAGACGGCCGATATCACGACGATCTCGGAATTTGCCTTTCGGCGGACTGCCAAAAATTGGCAACGCCCCCTCCGGATAGTCAAAAGTAAGCTCTACAGATTCGAGCACCGTTTGATTATTATTTTTAAATCGCACCTCATAAGCGATACGATCGCCCGCCGTGATGCGTTCTGGTGCGATAATCTCCAAATCCACGTTTTTGGTGTTCACCCGCCCTACATTTTGCAAAAAATAAAACGCCGCACCCGCACCAGCGAGTACCAATACCAGAGTAATCGAGATACCCCAAATAAACGCGCGGCGGCGGCGTTGTCGTTTGCGTAGCCAAAACGCCTGGATCTCATCCTGCGGTGCATCCGCCCAGGTATGTGGGCTCTTTTGGACTTCAGCAGGATCAAGTCTGGGATCTCCCACACGCTCCTCAAAATGCTCTTCTTGGCGAAATAGTCTATTTTTCAGTTCATCTACTCTGCCCATACGTATCGTCTATTATACCGCCCATTGCCTACTTGCGAAATCCTCCGGTGTGCGCATTTCCTTTAATGCATAAAAATAGATGCGCTCAAAAAAATCGCGTACCTCTTTTTTACGCAACTCCTCAAGCGATACTGCAGGGACAATATCTGCCGATCGCAACAGCGCACGCACCACTGCCGGCTGTCCTTCGGGCATATACCCAAGGTGTGCAAGCGCCTTTGCTTGAAAGGTATACAAAGTCGGCAGGACATCTGACGAGCAAAACACTCCTGAACCGACACGTACGAGTGCCGCGCTCAATAGTGTCCAAAGGTCCGGATCTCGCTCTTCTCCCACGGCAACTCCAGAGATAAAACGCGTGACCGCCGAGAAAGCGTCAAACCGTGGCCCCTCCTCCCCGATCAACGGATAGACGTCCAGCGCATACGCATCAGTGAGACGGTACGATTCTTTGCCCACGACAAAAGAAATCCGCGCGTGCATAAAAATATCCAGACTGCTACGCAATTTGGATTTTTCAAGACGCACTCCTTTGGCGACCACTGCAATACTGCCAAAATCTTTAGTATAGAAGCGGATAATCTTATCAGCCTCACCGACTGGACGGGAGGAGAGGACTATCGCCTCGGTCTCATGTATATGGTAAGACATTAGGATCCGAGTGAGATAGAAACATCCTCCTCACCAAGAGAAATCGTATACTCCCCTTGTCCAGCCAATACCACATCCACATCGCTCGCGCCCACCGCTCTTTTTATCTCCTCATTGGATTTTTTAAAGAATGGCGCAAGTGTTTCTGAAGAAATATAAATTTTCAGAATCGGTATTTTTTGCTGTGGCACAAACCCGCTCTTTTTGCGTGCATCCTGCACCCCACGCACAAATTCGCGGAACATGCCTTTTTCCTTGAGTTCTGACGTGATAGTCACATCCAACTCTGCATATTTGCCCTCCGCAAAGTCGCTTTTTTCTTTCAGATCCTCGATATTAGTGCGTTTTTTTACAATATCACGATACTCTTCGCCTCTCGGAATTATATCTACATGTATATATGAAAGAGAAAGTGGCTGACGCACACTGATGCCCAGAGAGCTTCGCTCCGCCAATATCGCCTCCACCGATTTACTAACCCTTGCCATATCTTCACTTACCACATTCCAGCCGTCTATCTCACGCGCAAACTCCGGCCACTGCTCCAGATGCACCGACTCTTTGTCTGACTCTTGGCGCACACCCTGATACAAACGCTCTGCCAAAAACGGCGCAAATGGCGCAATAATTTTTGCGGTCTCGAAAATCGCATAGCGGAGCGTGCTAAGCGCCTCGACTCTTCCCTCCTCTCCTTCTTTGAATCTATCACGCGAGTATTGAAGATACACCGTAGAAAACATATCTACAAAATCATTAATAGCACGCACCCCGCGGTCCAGCCGGCAGGCGTCCATAGCACGCGATACATTTTGCGAAAGTTGCGAAAGCTCATAGACCAAAAACTTGTCGAGCACATGTGCGGCATGCGAAAGCACAAACGCCGGTACCGCCTCACCGCGATACATTGCATAAAACGTAGCGACGTTGGAAAGACGTTGAATAATTTTTTTAAGTATCTCGTCTACCCCGCGCTCGGAAAAATTAAGATCGTCCGCGGCTACCGCCGGCGAGTTGAGGAGATAGAGACGCAGAGCATCTGCTCCATATTTTGATACCACCTCCATGGGATCGGGATAGTTTTTCAGACGCTTGGACATTTTTTGTCCGTTCTCGGCAAGGATCAGACCGTTGACCAAGATATGCGTAGAAGCAGGTTTTTGAAACAAGGCACCCGCAAGTACATGCAGGGAATAAAACCAGCCTCGTGTCTGATCAAGTCCTTCAGCGATAAAATCCGCCGGAAACCCGCGGCCGCTTTGAGGATCAAAATGCGCAAGCGGCTCACCCATATAATGTACCTGTCCGTAGGGCATAGAGCCTGACTCAAACCAACAATCAAATACCTCGGGGATGCGTTGCATCTCTCCGCCGCACGAGCACTGCAAAGACACCACATCACTATACGGCCGGTGAAAATCCACCTCGCCATCGTTGTTGAATGGATAGTTTGGGAACACCATCTCGCGCATCTCGCCTTGCTGTATATATGAAGTGGGACGCGATGCGAGCATGGCCTCGGGAGCAGTAAAGGTAAGCGCCCCTTCGAGCATCCACAAAGGATCGCCATGACTCACAATTAGCACCCGCTCGCCCTCATGACGAGCGGCAACCTCACGAGCAACCTGCATCATGCGCGCTCGGGCTTGTGCGAGCGACTCCCCGCCATCAGGCACTTTGGTAAATCGTTCCAGCGGCGTTGCAAAATACGCATAGTATTCAGAAACTTTCTTACCCTCAAAGAGTGGTCCATGATTGAGCTCATTGAGCCGGCTATCATAGGAGATCGGCACACCAAGCACTTTACTAAAAATATCCGCCGTCTCTTTGGCACGGATATACTCGGAAGAGTAGATGGCATCCACACCACCACTTGCCTTGAGAGTTTGTGCGCGCTCCTCAATAGTTTTTTTGCCGTTTTCTGTGACGTGCACATTGGCGTCCTTATGTGTATTTAAGGTTATCTCTCCATGACGCGCGGGGTTGTTCATAATATCAGCCGGCATATCATCGCGCTCGCCGTGGCGCGCCAGTATCAAGGTCGTTGGCTTCGTGTATCGCTTTGCCTCCAGATCCTTGAGAGATCCTGCAACTTCTATGGTTTTGCAATCCGGACATTTCCAGACCGGGATTGGCGCCCCCCAAAACCGAGAGCGCGATATCGCCCAGTCGGGCGCGGTCTCAAGACCATGACCAAATCTCCCCTCTTTGATGTGTTCGGGTACCCAGGTAATTTGTTTGTTGTAGGTATGCAGGTCATCGCGGATTTGTGCGACATTTACAAACCAAGAAGAGGCCGCATAGTTAAGAAGCGGCGTATCGCACCGCCAGCAGTGCGGATAGGAGTGCGCGAGCGGCATCTCGGAAAAATATGCATCATGACTTTTAAGATACGCCAAAATCTCCTCATCAATTTTTCTCTGCAGTGCCGTGTCTTTGGGTTTTACCGCGCGGCCCGCAAAATCTTTAACTTCAGGCACAAATTTGCCGTCTCTCGTGACATGCTGGACAAACGGCAGGGTAAACTTTTTGCCAAGTTGCATGTCGTCATCGCCAAATGCCGGCGCGATGTGTACCACGCCCGTCCCCTCCTCTGTCTTTACAAAATCCGCGGCGTAGATCTGCCAGCCATTCTCACGGTTTTTGATATTGGGATCATTTACAAAGTAGTCGAATACTGGTTTATACTTTTTGCCAACAAGGTCGGAGCCTTTTATAGTCTTAAGTCTTTTAAAGCTAACGTTACCCTCAGCCTCAAAATGTAAATTAAACCCGCCATCATATTTAGCGAATGTCCCACCGAAAGTTCTGATCAGTACCTCATCATTATCCGCAAAAACAAATATATTCCCCTCTTTAAATCTACCCAAGTTAGATGCACCAACCTTAAAGAATCCATACTCAATACCCCCCCCCACCGCAAGCGCAACATTTCCCGGCAAGGTCCATGGGGTCGTCGTCCAAGCGAGTATATATGTATGCTCATCTGTCACAAAATCCCCGATTTTTTGTCCGGGCTCGAGCTGAAACTTCACCGTCACTGATGTATCCGTGATATCTTTGTATCCAAGTGAGACCTCGAAGTTTGCAAGTGTGGTCTCGCACCGAGGGCAAAGATGCATGGACTTGTATCCCTCACTAATCAATCCCTTGTCGTAGAGATTTTTAAATATCCACCAGACCGTCTCGGTATACGTGGGATCCATGGTCTTGTAATCATGCTCCATGTCCACCCATCGGCCGATACGCGGGATGATTTGTTTCCAATCATCGGCATAACGAAGCACCTCGGTTTTGGCAACCTCGTTAAACTTGTCTATCCCATACTCGACGATTTCTTTTTTGCTCTTGAGTCCCAGCTTTTGCTCCACTACATTTTCCAAAGGGAGACCGTGACAATCCCAACCCCATTTGCGCTCTACATATCTCCCGCGCATCGTCTGATAGCGGGGTACGGCATCCTTGATGATAGAGGCAAGCAAGTGCCCATAGTGCGGCAAACCCGTTGCAAACGGCGGCCCGTCGTAGAATACAAACGGATCCCTGCCTCTTGTGGCCTCGAGCGATTTTTCAAAAATCTGGCGCTCACGCCAAAAAGCGAGCGTCTCCTCTTCGCGCTCGGCTATAGTTTTTTGTTTAGCGGGCTGTTCTTTTTGAGCCATACGATGCACCTATCATAATGAAAAACTGCCTTAAATTCAAATCGTAAATAGAAGACGGCCATCAATTTGAAAAAATAAAAAGGTCGTCTTACCGCGACCTCTTTTTACCGTCTCAAGGCGCCTTGCCTCCATATCTCCTCTCCCACATCATGAAAAACTTTCTCACTATAGCATGCGGCAGATTATCTACGAGTTCGAGAAGCTGACGTGCATTTTTAATTGAAGATGAAGAAGATACTGCTTGAGACGCACGGACATCAACAACATCTATGCCGACTTTAAAGACTGTGGCAACACGCTTCTTGAGCCCCACCGAAATCGTGTCCTTCTTTCTGCGACGATAACGAGATACGAGCGACTCGCTAATGCCTAACTTCTCGGCAATACTCACCACCGTCTCACCTCGGCCTATGGCATGCTCAATGAGCTCATCAACATATATCTTCTTTTTCACAGAACACCTCCTATCCGGGCAAAGTCTAGCACACGAGAGGGCATATTTCAATTACATTCGCTCCGGTGCCCTAATGCCCAAAAGGTCAAGACCATTTTTGAGTACTATGGATACGGCTCTCGTGAGCGCTACACGATACGGCGCCTCATCTCCAGAATCTACTATCCGCTCGTGCGCATAAAAAGCATTGAACTCTTGGGCAAGCACATACAGATACGTAGCAATATAATGCGGATCCCGCGCCTCCCCTGCCGCCCGCACCGCGTCCGAAAAACGCATGAGTATTCGCTCAAGATTCTTGGTCGTATCTGATGGCGCTTCCAAAGTATCTTTAATACCCGCCTCTCCGGCTTTTCGCAAAATTGAACAAGCGCGCGCATGCGTGTACTGGAGATACGGTCCCGAGTCCCCCTCAAACGAAAGCGAGGTCTCAAAATCAAAAATAATATCTTTGCCCACAGATTGCCGGATGATGGAATACTTCACTGCACCGACCGCAATCATATCCAAAAGATCTTCGCGCTCTGCCTCCGGAATATCCGACTCTGCCATTTTTCCTCCGAGTGCCGCACGCACATCCTCCAAAAGTTTTTCCGCGGTTACCACATCTCCCGTACGCGAAGACATCTTGCCGGATTTCAGACGCAAAACCCCATGCGGTACATGGATGATTTTCTCCGCAAGATCGGGCCGCAGCTCCCCCAGGGCTTTGAGCACCACCTTAAAATAATCGGCGACCTCGTTGGCGGTCACCACAAGCGCCATATCGTATGGGCACTTCTCATATTTAGTCACGGCAAGACCAAGCTCTTTTGCTTCGTACGTAGGGAGACCATCGGAGTTGATAAATACACGCGTATGCAATCCAGGATATTTTTCTCCACGAAATACCACCGCGCCATCTGATCGCTCAAAAATATTTTTCTCAATCCCCGTCTCCACAAGTTGTTTGCCAAGTGAAGCAACCTCCGACTCAAAAAAATAATGGTCAAACTTGGTGCCCAAACGTTTGTATATGGTCTCAAAATACTCAAGACTCCACGCCCTTCCCTCATCATACAAAGCCGTAATATCAGCATCGGATCGTGCAAATATTTTTTTGTTGATCTCTTGTATCTCTTTTTTGACCGCCTCGTCATCCTCATACATTCCTGCGCCATAGGCATAGGCTTTACCGAGAAACATGGCTTTTTCGGACACACCTTGCGTCCGGACTTGGACAAGCTCTCCCGCGTCACGCGCAACCAACATACCCCAAACAGCTTTTGCCACATGCAGTCCCACATCTCCCTGGTAGTTAATGCGCCTGGTATCTGCACCGGAAAACTCAACGATACGCGAGAGCGACTCACCAATGCAGTTGGTCATCAAGTGGCCAATATGAAATGCTTTGAATGGATTGGGGTCAGTATACTCCACCACCACACGCTTCCCCTTGAGAGCATCATTTGCTCCGTATCTATCACCATGCTCCAGGACTTCAGCCACGCCATTCGCAAGTACCGAACGCGACAAATAAAAATTAATAAACCCCGGGCCGGCGATCTCCACCCGCTCGATCTTCTCACCCTTTGCAGACTGTATCTTTTGGGCCAAAGCCTCGGCGATTTCTCGCGGATTCTTACCAAGCGCCCGCGCATGCACCATGGCGGCATTGGTGGCGAAATCCCCATGGCTAAAATCTTCCGGGTACTCCACCGAAAAATCCAAAAGACTCACTTCGGGGTAGAGCTCCTGTAATCCGCCCCTCACTAATTTTTGAATATAATCATGCATCAGCATATGTACACTCTATCCCTAAAACGTCCGAAAATAAAGAGTTCTTGGTGCCTATATAGCGCTGGCATAGAAAAACATAAAAAATAAAAGAGGCGGCTATTCTTCCGCCCCTCTGCCTTATTTACGCCATACCCAATTTGATTATCCGCGGCGCATAAAACTCCAAAAGGACACGCTCGGGATCAAATGCAGTCCGTAATCTGCGCAAGTACCTGTCCCACAAAAACACAATCGATCCCTCTATAAGAACTGCATCCCATTCATCCCATGTAGCGGGAGTGCCGCGAATTATCCCATTTAAAGCAAACCAGTCCACCAAGAAAGATGCAAGCATACTGGCATCAGAAGGAGGGATCATACTCATCATACACTCTTCCATGGCAGGTCTTTTAAGGATTGGCGCGCCACGCGCATGTGCCTTGTGCCTGCACTCATGAATGGCCTTGGTTATAACCATGAGATATTTCGGCAAGGGACGGTGTTTGTTTATGCCCAACACAGCCGCCGTACCACCAATGAGGTTAAGCGCGGACAAGAAGCTCTGCGGCAATAAAAGGAACATATCCTCTCCGTCGGGAACACGGCCTGGGTAGAAACGCCCTGCATCTTCTGGTGTAATATACTGAGCCGCAATATCAGCATCCCCTTCGGCGAGAAAGATACGTTTAAAAACATCTTTTTCTCCAAATGCAACCTTATGCAAAAACTCCATCACCAGAAAAAACCGATTGACCCAGCGACGCTCGGTTGGTTTTAAAAGAATTGCTTGCGGCATGCCTATGTCTCCTTTTGTTTTATATCCGCATCAAATCTACCACACATAAAAGGTATGCTACAATCCCCTTATGCCATCCCTTACCGAAAACCGAAAAGCGCATTTTGACTATGAGATCCTGGAGACCTTCGAGGCTGGTTTGGCGTTGAAAGGTTACGAAGCAAAAGCAATACGAAAAGGCATGGCTCGTATTCAGGGCTCCTACATCATTATTCGCGACGGTCGGGCGCTACTCGTCGGCACGCATATCCCCCCCTATCAAACCGCCAATACCCCCGAGGATTATGACCCGGACAGGACCCGAGAGCTCCTCCTCCATAAGCAAGAAATCCGCTATCTTACAGGCAAATCGGCCGAACAGGGGTTGACTTTAGTGCCTCTGGAGGTGTATACTAAGCGCAATCTCATTAAGCTCAAATTTGGCCTTGGACGTGGCAAAAAGACCATAGACAAACGCCAAAAGATACAAAAACGCGAGGAAGGGAGGCGTATCAACCGTACGCTTAAATACTCGCAGGAATAATCCTGCCCCGCCTCTTTTTTACGACTCATAGTTCCATAGGCAGTACATCAGCAACGATTTGATATTCAGATGTGCCCTGCATGGAAGTTGTCGCAGGAAAGATGCGGGGACGACAGGCTTCGACGGAGGTAAAACCTTAAAAATCAGGCAGGAGCGCAGGACTCCTTTACCAAACTGCAAACGAATAAGTGCAAACTTATTTACAAAAGCTTTTTCCGCTGAACCGGCGCTTGCGCTTGCTTAGTGGCAACGAGCTCTTCTCTGGATTCGTCCAGAGCATCGGATCTGCTCACGCTCGTACGGCAGAACCCCGGTGTTATATCTTCGAGCTCGGCAATCTCGACGTCCGATACAGATTGCGACATTATCGGGCAACCCCTTTCGCTTTTAGTGAAATAAGCCTGTAAAACGTTTTTATGGCCTAGCCTCTCGGATGGGAGTTCAACTCTCCCCGTCTCCACCGCGATTAACAAACCGACCATAGACCACCCAAGAATCAATAACCAAATACGGGTTCCACAGGTCCGCGTCATAGGCGCGGATGATTCGAATCTTGGCGTTATGGATACCTCGAAAGCTCTCGAGCTTTCCTTGGAGCAAGGTCTGGATCTCATAGAAGTTGCCGCGAAAGCCGTGCCGCCGGTAGTCCGGATTATGGACTATGGCAAGTATCAGTACCAAAAAGAAAAAGAGGCGCGGCAGTCGGCAAAAAAGCAAAAAGAGATCGAGATAAAAGGGGTGCGCATCGGGCTCAATACCTCGCTTCATGATATGGAGCTCAAAGCCCGGGCCGCCGAAGAGTTTTTGGCAGAGTCCAACAAGGTCCGCGTCGAGTTTATCCTGCGCGGCAGAGCGAAATATTTAGACAGAAACTTTATCCAAGGACGCCTCGATACATTTTTAAAACTTATTACCACCCCATACAAAGTGACCGCCCCTGCCCTCAAAGGCCCACGCGGACTCAATATGACTATAGAGAAGGAATAACCGACCATGGCAAAAACCAACAAATCAGTATCCAAACGAATCAAAGTTACCAAAAACGGCAAGGCGCTCCGGCGTTCTTCGGGTCAGAATCATTTCAATGCCAAGGCTCGACGCACCAAACAGCTCGGCAAAAAAGGCATGACTGGATTCGTCCAAGAAAAAGAGACTCTGCGCCGTTATCCCGTTTCCATACATGCATAGCCGCTAATCTTATTTACTGAACATGACACGCGTAAAACGAGGAACTATATCTGTAAAGCGCCGCCGCAAGGTACTCAAGCAAACCAAGGGGTTTCGTTGGGGACGCAAATCAAAAGAGCGCGCCGCCCGCGAAGGACTCCTGCATGCCGGCGTCAACCGTTTCCAGGACAATCGCAAGAAAAAGCGAACTGCCCGTAAGCTCTGGGAGATCAAGATCAATGCCGCCGCCCGTTTGCACGGCATCTCCTACAGTAAGCTTATGGGAGCACTCAAAAAAGCAAGCATCGAGATTGATCGTAAGATCCTCGCTGAGCTCGCCGTAAAGCACCCGAAAGCATTTGAAATGATCGTCAAAAAAGCAGTCCCTGCCAAGTAAGCAGGGATTTCTTTTTGCGCACTATTTGACATCCACTATAGACACGCTACGCTTGAGCGTAAGACCTCCTTATGGGACGAATGAACGGACTTTCCTGGATTGGCTAATTTCCCGTCTCAATCCAATGCCTCTATTCCCTAGAGGAAACTCCGTTCCTCGTCCCGCCATAAACTTCATGCGTACAGAAAACTCCACGGGCCGCTAGGGCCTTTTTTGCTGCTCAACAAGCACCGGCTGGGTACGCACAAGCAAAAATGGATAGAGAGATACAAGAACAAACGTTGCGGCGACATTCATCATCCCCACCGCGACAATTAAAACCCGGATACCAAAAAGATCTGCGATATATCCCCCGATGGCGGCACCCAAGGCTGTAGAGACCGTAAGCCCCACCACACTAAATAGACTCCACTCGAGACCCTCGGACCCCTTGTCTGCGTGATGTGCAAATACCGCATAGTACGCGGCCATCAGTGCCGCGCTCGATATACCCACGGCGACGTTCACCAGATACAGATGCCACGGCAAAGAGATTATGAGCAGTGAAAATGATGCAAGTGTAGCAAGTAAAGATCCGGCGATCATCGCCCAAAAATCATCATGCTCGCCACGCCTTTTATCTAGATATCGCGCCAATGGCACTTGGCATACAGACTTTGCGACAGCGGAAAATGCAACTGCAAGCCCGATAGTAGAAAACGTGGCACCCTGGACAATGTCGGTGACAAAGATCGCAAACACCGGCACAAAGAGCGCCTCCCCCACATTGGCAGTAAATATAAAAAGAAGGAGGATGCGGATAACGCGATTTACCGAAACATGTTTCATGTCTATACGCTAAAAATACTAAACCACAGCTCCCGCACAACACCGGCGAGTAACGCCGCAAGAATAATCCAAAGAACCCAATTTGCCCCTAAGCCATTTTGTATGTTTGATCGCTTGTGACGCAACGCCAGCGTCAAAAGGACTATCGTGATACCATCTATGCCGATTGCTACGCCGCCTGCAAGGCCAATCGCACCCAAAAAATCATTCATGCCGAAATAATAGAGTATCGGCGGCACCGCCATAACCAAGAGCCAGCTTACAAAATCATCACAGCCATAATAATACCGGTAAATATTGCGCAGATCCGCTCCCATAGAAATATAGGATCGAAACACAGCACATAATCCGATGAGTGCGCCCAAGAACACCGCACCCGACCCGAGATACGGCAAAAGACCCGAGATAGCATCCTGCGAAGTCGCCGCGCCAGAAACGCCAGCAACCGTGTAAATAAACAAAAGATAAATCACGAGCGGAATGACCGTCCCGCCAATTACAATCTTACGAAATAGTTTTTTGTTGTTGTGGCGAAATACGTCCGCCGCGTCCGGGATTGCAGAAGCCCCCGCAAATGCAAAGAGAAAAATACCGTATGGGAAAAACCACGCACTTGGATCCCCTGATCCTACGCGGGCAATATCTGCATGTGGAAACGCAAGTAAGAATAAGACTCCTACAAATAGGATCAATGCTACACTCAAGACAAAATCAATCTCGCCTACGCGCATGAGATTGACCGCCACCACCGCCCCCGCACACATAAAAAAGAGTGCGCTCAACGATCCCGCAGATACCGCGCCCCCCAAGATACGCTCAAGAAATATTCCCCCAAGGATACCGTAGGCAAGCATCGCTCCATAAAAACCGATGACCGCCGAGCCGAGCGAAACCCGCCCAAAAACATTTCCAAGATACAGACGCGCGTACCCCGGCAAGCGGTGTTTTTTAGGCGTCGCGAAGATCACCTCACTATAGAGAAGATGGAGCGTAGTCAGCACGCCAAAGGTAAACACCAGATGAAATACACTCCACCATAGACCAGCACGCACTACCACATACGGCAGCGCAAACATTCCCGCGCCAACAACTGTCCCTACCAGTAACCCTAGACCGGAGTAGACTTTGGTATGTGCTCCCATGGACTATTTTTCGATTTGAATCACCTCCGCAATATCTTCACGCGGGATACCCGCCTCTACTCTCCGTAATACCCACATAATGCTAAGCGTGAGTAGTGTAGTAAAAATAGCAACCGTATAAAACTCGAGGCCAACCGCCATACCAATTGCGGAAACCGTCCAAAGTCCTGCCGCAGTGGTCAAGCCCTGGATTCTATTGTCATGCAAAATAATAAGTCCTCCGGCGATAAACCCAATACCCACCACTACTTGTGCGGCGATACGTGCCGGATCAAAACTGTCCCGAAATGCAAACCGTGAAAATCCATCTACCGAAAGTATGGTAAATAGCGCGGCCCCCAGGCACACAAGCGTATAGGTACGGAGCCCGGCCGCTTTGCGCCGGTGTTCGCGCTCCACTCCCACAAGCATCCCTAGTATCACCGCAAGCAAGAGTTGCGAACATATGCGTATAGTTATGGGGTCGAACTGTAACATAAAAAATTATTCTTTTTGTATTTTTTCTTCCTCAATCAAAGCTATCAATTTTTCCAAAAGACGTTTTGGGTCTTCATCGTATACAATGCGTGCCTTACGATTGGAGGCTTTGACGATATCTTCAATAACATCCGCAGTCCCCCCCGTACCGGAGAGTACCCCAATGGGTTTCCCATCTTCAAATGCAATCGTAAACTCATTGAGTGTGCCAATACGTCCGCACCCAATCACCACCGCATCTGCAGACCGGGTAAGGAGCAAGTTTCTGCCCGAATAATCAAATCCGGTATAGATAATTATATCCATATAGTCTACCGGGAGCTTAAATCGCTCCACATGCTCCCGCTCCGAGGATGCCGGAGAAAGCCCAATAGAAATGCCGTGTTCTTCTTTGGCCCCAATGGCAGCCCAAAACGGAAAGCCGGTAGTGGCACCCGTGACCAACACGCAATTGTGCCGAACAATCTCCCGCCCCAACTCTTTTGCTTTATCGAGCGCATCTGCCGAGCAATGCCCGGTCTCTGCCGCACCCGAGACGCAAATTTTGTATTTGAGATGATAATGTGGCGATTTAGTTTTCGTATCTTCCGGCATAGTATGTAGTATACTACTCTGCCAAAATAAAACTATCGCCCAGGTGCGGTGCGAGCGCCTCAAGACCGAGATTGTCTTTGATGCGCTGTACCAGATACAGCGCCGCTTTTGGCTCACCCTGCACTACAAATACTTTTTTGAGTCCTTCACGAGCTCCTGCTACATAATCAAACAACATATCTGAATCCGCATGTGCCGAGTATGAGCCAATATCATAGGCTTTGGCATGAATAGGTATCCGCTCTCCGTGAATAACCGCCTCGGATGCTCCCTCGAGGATCCTACGCCCCAGCGACCCGGATGCCTGATACCCAACAAACAAAATAGCGTTTTTAGAATCCGGTAAATATCGGCGCGCATGATGGAGTATCCTTCCTCCTTGCATCATACCCGCCCCTGCCATGATAATTTTTGGTGCTGGAACATCGTTGATTGCCTTGGAATCATCAGTCGACTTGGTGAGTTTGAGCCCGGGAAATTTAAAAAGGTCGTCTCCTGACTGAATGAGCGCTTGAGCATCTTTATTGAAATACGCACTGTAATTGCGGTATACCGTAGTTGCATTAATGGCAAGGGGTGAGTCGATAAATACCGGTACACGCGGGATACGGCCGTGCTCTACAAGATCATTGAGTTCAAACAAAAGCTCCTGCGTACGCTCCAAGCTAAACGCCGGAATCATAAGTGTACCCCCCGCCTTAATCGTGTCCTCAATAACCCGCTCTAGTTTAATCTTGCGATCGGCTTTGTCCTCATGGATCCTGTCTCCATACGCCGACTCAATGGTCAGATACTCAATTCCTGTCACTTGCTCTTTCGGTGAAAGAATCGGTGTAGGTGAATTACCAAGATCGCCGGTAAACGCGAGACGTACATGTGTACCATTATTATCAGCATCAATATCTACGATGGCAGATCCAAGAATATGCCCTGCATCCCGAAGGATCAGCGAAAGATTGCCTATAGTAATCTTTTGCCCATAGGGAACCCCCTGCCACATTGAGGCGGCTTTTTCTATATCTTCCTCCGAATAAAAAAGTTTTTCCTCATGGTGGCGCGCTTCTTTTTCCATAATACCCAACGAGTCGCGGAGCATAATGTTGGAAAAATCTTTGGTGGGCGGTGTAGAATAAATAGTCCCTTTAAATCCGTCACGCACCAGCTTGGGTACGCGACCAATATGGTCCATATGTCCGTGCGTTACAAACAGGGCATCGATCGAGATGGGGTCAAAAGGAAACTTGTCGACGTTACGCATCTCACAAAACCGCGGGCACTGGAACATCCCGCAATCTATCAAGATACGTACTGTGTCTGTTTCCAAAAGATAACATGCCCCCGTAACCTCTTGCGCGCCCCCAAAAAAAGTAAGTTTAACCATATTAGGCTTTATGTCTAGTATATATGCGACCCCCCAGATACGCAGCCGCGCCGACAAGATCTGCTAAGAGGTCTCCCATAGTATCTGTAAGACCCAACTGCATACGAAATACAAACCTAGTTGGAAAAAATAATGCATCTGAGACAAATTCCCCCCACTCCCATACCACGCCTATAATCATGGCGATACCCAGGAGGGAAGAGAAATAGAGCCATCGCGGCATCGAGACATGTGACTGGGGCGCTACCAACTGGTACCCATACGCAACCACCATAGCGACCCAGAAACCGCCTGATGCATGCATGACAATATCAATCCACCACAGTTTATGATACCATTGGTAGCTCAACCCGGCGACATGAACCGCCACAATAAGAATGAAAAAAGCGATTATCGCTTTTTTGCTAGGTAATTGCATGTTATAGATTAGCTTGGCCCTGCCCGGGCGAACTTTTAGCCCTTCTCTACGTGGGTGCCCGCGGCATATCGCCACAGCGATCTGCTATATAAGGCTCCCAAAATATGTGGTGTCCTAAAAGTATAACCCGGGCAAGGCCGTTTTTATTGTAGCACTTCCACAGGGATTGCGCCTAGTATTAAAATGTATGCGTCTCGTGCACCGTTTTGTAGTCGGAAATCTCATCCACATTGAACCAAAGCCATACCTCATGCTCGGCGTCAGTAGCATCGGAGGACGCATGCACTAAATTTTCAATACCTTTGCCTTCCGCATCCGCATGAGAGAAGCTCATATGCGAAAAATCTCCTCGAATCGTCCCGGGAGACGCCGCTTTTGGCTCAGTAGCTCCGATCATTTTGCGTACGTTTTCTATAGCATTAACTCCCTGAATCACAAACGCCACTACCGGACCACTCGTGATAAACTCTACCATTTGTTTGCGTACATGCTCTCCACGACGAATTGCCAAATCTTCCGTATAGTGTTTTTGAGCATGACCAGCATCTACCCAACGCATCTTCATACCAACTATTTTTAATCCCGCATCCTCAAAACGCTGGAGAATCCGCCCCATAAGACCGCGCTTGACGCCATCTGGCTTGATAATAACCAATGTTTTCTCGATAGTGCTTGTCATATGCACCCAGACTACCATAGAGAAAAACCTTTGTGAATACTACTCCCTTACTACTTTCCCCGGAATGTGTAGGTGCCAAAGGCATCAGCAACAAGCACAACCGTCCCCTCCTCATCCGTCCGATGCAAGGATATGCCAAGTTGCTCGAGACGGACAAGCACGTCCTCGTGCGGATGACCATATCTGTTTTTCTGGCCGCTTGATATAACTGCCGCCTCTGGAGATACTGCTTTTAAAAAGCTTTCCGCGCTCGAAGTCTTTGACCCATGATGTCCTACTTTTAAAATATCCGTATTTGGCAATACTCCGAAATACAGAAGTTTTCGCTCTAGATCATCTTCCATGTCTCCCGTAAATAGCACCGACGTTTCACCATACGCTAGCTCTACAACCACCATGCCGTCATGCACGTTTTTACGTGAGGCGCCTTCGAATGATTCAAGTGGCGCAATCATATCTACCCGCAAATCTCCCCCCGCAATCATGCGCTGGCCGGATACTGCAATAACATGCGGTATATGCTTGTCCCTGATACGGCGCTCCCACTCCTTGTAGGCACCCGTTGCATATACGGCACCCGAGTCAATCACCATGCCAACCTCATATCGCTCCAGAACCTTCACAAGACCATTGACATGATCTGCATGTGGGTGAGTCAAAATAATCGCATCCAGAGAGCGATCATAAAAAGGCATTACCTCCCCCAATCTACGAAGCACCGTATCATCCGGTCCGCCATCAATCAAAATCTGCGTACCGTCAGGTGATGTAACAAGTGCGCTATCCCCTTGGCCAACATCAAAAAAATATATAGTCAGCACTTCCGGCGGCGCCGATAAAATGACATACCAAACGGCACTGGCTGAGACCGCGAGAATCGCCAAAATAGCTTTTTGGACTCGAGACATATACCATTCCTAGCGCGTAATGACACCTTCTGGCAAGCCGCAAGGAAGCTCCAACACATCAAAACGCATGGTATGATACCAACATGAAAAAATCCCCGGCTCTATGGTATACATGCATGATAATTTTCCTGGTGAGTATAGTGTGTTTGCTTTTTTGGCCAACACATCGATATGAATTTGTCTACGACGATTATCTCTCTATAGAAACAAATACTGCACTTCGGGAGCCAAATATTCTACAATATACCACTCATCCCGAAACCGCCTGGGCATCTCAAGTAAAAGATGCGGGCGGCATATACCGACCATTTGGCATATGGATATCCGCACAAGAGCTGTCACTTCTCGGTATGCACCCCGGACGCTGGCACATAGTAAGCATGGGAGTGCATATACTAAATACCGTACTGTTTTTTTTCTTCGTCTCCCTACTCGTTCGCAAAGCATCTATGGCATGTATCGCGGCACTGATATTTGCCCTGCATCCTGCCGGAACCGAAGCAATTCTTTGGATCACCCAGCAAACCACCCTTTGGGCAACCAGCCTTACTCTCGTCGCACTCATACTATTTACAAAATCTCTAGCAGGCAAACAACCCTGGCTCTATATTTCTGGCGCCACTATCGCATCGTTTCTTGCAATATGCACAAAAGAACAGGCCATCATTATTCCGCTTCTTGCGGCCGTCATCTCCTGGCAACAACGGCCCACACGTATAGCATGGCGCGGGATCATCTCTCTCTCGGTGAGCAGTAGCGTGTATCTCATGCTTCGTATACTGTATCTTGGATCATTCAGCCAAACAGAAACTCCTTGGGGAGGATCTTACGGAAGTGCAATACTTACCATGATCCGCGGTGTCACCCACTATATTAAAATTAGTCTCCTCCCATACCATCTTACGGTCAACTACGACTCCTTTGGCACATCGTACGCAATTAGTGATAGCGGGGTTTTAATTTCAGGAACAGCCATCATGGCGATACTCTGGTACATGTGGCGTCTGTGGCGCACGGAGCATACTGCAAAGTACGCTCCCCTACAATTACTTGGCATCAGTTGGTTTTTTATCGCCCTTATCCCAGTACACAATGTGTTTAACCCATTGCGCGAAATTATCAACGAGCGCTTTTTATATATTGCACTCCCTGGTCTGGCGCTTGCAGTTACGGCGGCAGGATATTCGATTTTTGATACATATTTTATGCAAAAGGCACGCGCCGTACAGCTCGGTTTCATAGGTACTACTTTTCTTATACTCCTATCCCTCGCCTACCAATCACATACGCGCATCAAAGACTGGCAAAACGAAGAGCACCTTTGGCGCGCCGCTCTGCGTGTCCACCCAAACGACGTGCGAAACCACCACAACCTCGCCGTTGCTCTAGAAAAGCAAAACTCAAGCGATGAAGCCCTGCGTGAATACCAGATAGCTCTTGATCTTGCTCAAGGCAATAGCATGGAAAAGCGGGAAATCATTACTCTTGGATGGGCATATCTACGCGCACGACAACCGGACAAAGCTATCAGTACCATCGCACAAATATACCCCAACCTCCCCGACAACGACGAGGCGGCATTTGTATATGGGAATGCCCTCTTGGATAAGCAGGCATACCAAGAAGCGGCATCGGCATTCATGCTGCTTACGGCGCGCACACCAAAAGACAATGAGTATGTGCTGTATGCGGTACTTGCCGCTACCTTAGCTGGAGATACAAAAATATATGAACGCGCACTCCTGCTCCGCTCCCCGGCGGAGATGCAGGCGCTGTTTGTACCACTCTCTGAAGCAAGAAAAAAAATACTCGCCGGTCAAACAAAAGATGGCATCGCCCTTACAACTCAAGTATTACGAAAATATCCTGCACCATCGCCATTTGTACTTATCTGGCTCGGTGAAGCATTTGAGCACATCAAAGACCAAGCCTCGGCGGCAACACTTTATAAGATTGCCTACGCCTCTCCATTTACTGCGATTAGCGCGCTCCAAGGACTGCATCGCCTCCAGATACCGCTCTATACTTCTGCGTCCGCCGGTGACTCACCAGCGCCCTAAGAAAAACTCCTCCATACAAAGATACCAACACTACAAATCCTGCATGCCCTAAGTCTACTGATGCAAACGGCAGAGACCCAAGAACATGTATGATAAAAAGTTCGTAGGAAAGTAAAGCATAACTTACACCCCCCAAAAGCATTCCGAGTAGGGACGCGGCAAACCCCGCGAGCACCGCCGCAAAACCAAACGCCATAGTGATCGGGATGAATGATAAGACTAGTATATTCGCAAGTGGACTAATAAACGACAATGTTCCGAAGTAGTATATGAGGGTCGGCAATACACTTGCTTGCGCGCCAAGTGTAGATGCTAGATTCTCGCGTACGCCGAAATATTTTGGGAACCACCCAAGATACCGTTTTACTATCGGCGCAAGATACACAATGCCGAATGTCGCCAAAAATGAAAGCTGAAATCCTACATCAAATCGGAGAATCCGCGGATCATAGAGCATCATCAGTGTTCCCGCGCATACAATAGCGTTGGCCGCCTGATACGACCGCCCCTCTCGACGCGCTATAAGTACGAGAATACCCATAATACTTGCCCGTACGATGGAGGCAGATGCTCCCGTCATCACCGTAAATCCAATCACACATATGACCGGTATCCAAAACCCCGCTACAGCCCCAACATGTAAAACCCTCATGAGCACGGCAATGTTTTCGGCGATAATCGTAATGTTGAATCCGGAGAGCGCTACAATATGAGTCGTCCCCGTACGTTGCAAATCTAAAGAAAGATCTTCCGGGATGCCGGTACGCGACCCCACAAGAAGACCTTTGAGTAATGAAGCGTGTGGCTCCGGTACTATCTCCTCTACTCCCTGCTCCACACGCTGTTTTATACGTAAGAGATATTGATATGCTACGACTCCCTGATCACGCTGGATCAACTCTATCTGTGGATGACGCATGAGTGCATATACGCCTTTTGACTTAAGATATGCAGGATAATCAAACCCATCAAATGCCTCTGGCCGTTCCAAGACGCCAGAAAGACGCAATTTATCTCCGTATACATACGAAGGATACTCGTCCGCATACACGACAACCCGCCCCAATAAAGGACGCGTTCCTTGATCGTGGGCTATTTGCTTGAGCTCAATCACAAGCCGCAGTGAATTTGCATTTTCTTGCGACTCTTCCGCTACAACTCCCTCGAGTACAATCCTTGGTCCTATATCCCCCAATATAAATGGATCTTGATAGGCAAACTCCACCGCATCATACCGCCATATGCCGAGCCCAAAACTCATCAGCATCATACCAAGCACTACCGCATGATTCAACTTTGCCCTTTGGCGTACTCGTGTGTCTAGTAATCCAAAAGAAAAAGATGCGATAGCGCCTGCGATCAAACCATACACTACAGGGACAGCAATCGGCCAGAAAGAACGTACTGCTATGCCAGCAATACAACCACAGAGTACACACAAAAAAGCACGTGCTTTGGGCATGCACTATCCGTAGCATAGAACTTCCACAAGAAAAAGATGCACGTGTTAACTCAACCGGATATCCTCGAGACGCAGACGAAGCTCGCGATTACCATTCCACTCATTAAGATCGAACGATACTACCGCATCCACATGCGCGCCTACTGCGACCACATCCATCCACTCGCGCGGCGCATTAAATTTG
>MHNR01000001.1:78342-86519 GCA_001819875.1 Candidatus Ryanbacteria bacterium RIFCSPHIGHO2_02_FULL_48_12
CGCGAGCCCCAGACGCAAGTGCTTACCGCCGCTCCCAAATACTTGAGCAGATACCACTTCCGCATCCCGCAAAAGAAAAAGTGGTTTTTTATTCTCCTGTCCAAACGGCTGAAAACGCTCCACCGTATTAAATGCCTCCCAGGTAACATCCCCTGCATGAAGCTCCGCCTCCAAAACAATCTCAACTGGTTGCGGATTATCAAGCTCACGCGCTACCACCTCACGGAGTTTATGACCAAATACGCCAACATTTTTTTCTTCCAAAGAGAATCCTCCCGCCGCCTGATGCCCACCAAACTCCAAAAGCGTATCCGCGCATGCGCGCATCACCTCCACCGCATTGATACCACTTGCCGTACGACAAGACCCCTTCATGTGATCCGGGGCACCGCCATAGAGAAATGCCGAACGCCCATACTCTTCGACCAAACGCGTAGCCGCGATTCCCAAAACTCCCGGCAACCATTCTTTTTTGCCAAAATAAAACACTGATGGGAGCTCCGGAAGTTTTGCAATTTCTTTTTTTAACTCTATGCAAATCTCCTCGACTAATTTTTTACGATCTTCATTTTCTCCCTCAAGACGCGTCACCAGCCAACGTGCCTCCTCGCTCGACTCGGTAGTGAGAAACTCAAATCCCGTAGTTGCGTGCCCCATACGGGATGCGGCATTGATCCGCGGCGCAATGGTAAACCCGATCGTATCCGAGGTAATCGTTGGGTTCACTCCCATGCGTTGGGTACGGTACAACTCTTTAAGACCAGCTCTGCGCGCCCGGGAAAGCACCTTGAGGCCGTAATGCACCAAGACGCGATTTTCACCAAGAATCGGCACCATGTCCGCAACACCTGCAATAGCTACTACATCTAAAAGCCATTTGGACCACTCCAGTGTCACCGGCCAAGTACCGCGCACGAGGATGCCTTGCACTACTTTAAATGCAAGCCCCGCGCCTGACAAATATTTGGAAGGATAGGCATCATCCGGATGCTTATAGTCAATGATGGCATATGCCGGTGGCCACTGCGGCGGCACAATATGATGATCAATCACAATCACATCCACGCCCAGCTCTCCGGCGCGCTCGATCTCTTTGTAGTTCGTGACCCCACAATCAATCGTAATCAAAAGCTTGGCTCCTCCAGAAGCAAACTCCTCAATATGACGCATTTTCAGCCCATATCCCTCCTCATACCGGTGTGGAATATAATTTTGGAAATTGGAAAAATCTACTGCACGAAAAAAATCATGAAATACTACCGATCCACAAATCCCATCTGCATCGTAATCACCGAAGATAATAATTTTTTCATTGGACCGTATCGCATGCCCAATACGCGAGACCGCTCGCTCCATATCTTTGAGTAAAAACGGATCATGCGTATGCAGGGCATAATCCGGAGACAAAAAAATGTCCGCCGCCTCTCGAGTACGGATATCCTGCCGCCAGAGTAACCGCTGGACAATACTTGGCTCATCGGAAAATACTGCCTGCATCTCATCCTCGGGGAATAATCGAATAACCCAATGCTTTGTCGCCATGTGATTAGTATATATGAGCACATGAAAAAAGAAAAAAGTCGGCACTTGCCGACCCTATGCTGCCTCTCGAAAAGTATGTTCTGGCACCAAAGTACACCGTGACGCCTCCAAAGCATTGCGTCCCCCCAAAGCAATTTCCCGGGTGATTGCCTCACCGCGATCTCTGAAGCTACGCTCCAGTAGTAGCGCTAATACTTCAGCCCGCCGCCACTCCTCCTCGGTCACCCAGGTATTATGAGATCTTGCCTCTTCGATTAATTGACGTAGCAAGCTCGTCACTGCACCCCCAAAAAATAAAGGATCATTGTAGAGAATCGCTCCAATCAGGGCCTTGGCAAGAGGTTCTGCGGCCTCAGGCATCTCTCCATGGGGAGACGACTCTTTTACGACAACACCGAGGAGCTCTACGAGACGCGACCTATCCTCTGTATACATACTGCCCTCCTTATCATGCGAAGCTTGATTTTGTCTGACACGCTGATATTTACTTTTTAGTTTAGCGCCGTTTGTGCCCGGCGAGCAATGCCTCAATCCCCGGAAGTGTTCCTCGCCCAAGAAACTCAAGCATGGCCCCGCCTCCCGTCGAAATGTGATAAAACTTTTTTTCCAGTTTGTAGCGATGTATTACGGCAAGTGTGTCCCCGCCTCCCACAACAGTTTTTGCTTTTGCGCGAGCGAGCGCATGAATCAGATCCTCGGTCGCCTGCCCGTATCCCTGCTCGATAAACCCAAGCGGACCATTCCAAAGCACCATACGTGCAGATGCAATTTTTCCTTTCAAAATACGTACCGTCTCGGGACCAGCATCATAAATCATATCGTGCGCGGACACCGCCTCTACTGATTTTTGCTTGTGCCCTTTGACCACCACATCAAATGGCAGTATTAAATTTTTCTGGGAGAGAAACTTACGGCGGATATTTTGCTCCGCATCTTTTTCGGTAGGAGATATACCCACCTCATAGCCAGCGGCATCCAGAAAGGTATTGGCGAGTCCTCCACCCACAAACACCTCATCCGCTTTTTTCATAAAACGATCCAGTACCGCCACTTTGGTTTTAAACTTCACCCCCCCCACGATACACAAAAAAGGATGCTCGGGATCGAGTACTTCTGAAAGACGGGCCACTTCACGAGAGAATAATGGTCCCGCATATGCCGGCAAAAAACCGGGGAGACGTACAATTGAGGCATAGGGTCGGTGCGATTGGGAAAATGCCTCATTGATATATATATCTCCAAGCGTCGCAAGTGCACGGGCGAATAGAACGCTATTTTTTTCCTCCCCGGGGAATACGCGCAAATTCTCCAAAAGTATCCAAGTTTTGCGATCAGCTTTTTGCTGAAGGAGCATCGCCTCCTCCACACTCCGCGCCAGGAGAATTTTGCGTCCGCAAAGCCGCTCCAAAGCTTTTCGCATAGGGGCAAAACTTCGATGACGTTTTTTCTCGGTAAGATGCCCTAGAATCGTAATCATAGCGCCGCGCCGCTCCAAATCGAGCAATGCCGGAAGCGTCATGACAATACGAAAATCATCTACAATTCGTCCACGGATAAGTGGCACATTAAAATCTACGCGTATGAGCGCACGCGTACCCTCAAGACGCTCAGTAGATAATTGCGGTAGTGCGTGTTTCATACATCTTGCGAGTAACTCATCTCTGTCTCATGCAGGATGCGTGTAAATTTCCCGGCACTTGCACTCGCGTGCCCCACGAGAGCTCCATCCACACCACCACGTTCCAAAAATCCACGGATATTTTCTGGAGCTACCGATCCTCCATACAAAACACGAATTCGAGAAGCAGTAGCCTTGCCGTAGAGATCATGCAAGATTTTACGAATATAGATCGCCATCTCCAAAGTACTCTCCGGCGTATCTACCGATTTGGGATGATGCGCACTAATAGCCCAGATCGGCTCATAGGCAATAATAAGATGGCCAGCAAGCATACGGCTGACACCTTTGAGACTCGCAAGTAACTCACGTTTGACCACCACAAGAGATGACCCATCGGTCGCACGCTCACGTTCGCCGACACAAAGGATCACCCACAGTCCAACGCCAAGTGCAGCTTTTACTTTTTGCGCTACCTGCTCATCTGTATCTCCCGCTAAGTCTCTACGCTCTGAATGTCCTGCAATGACATGTGTAACACCCACCGAAGCGAGCATACGTGCGGATACCTCTCCGGTATAGGCTCCTTCGACAGCCCAAGAAACATCCTGCGCACCAACATGCATATTTTTGCGCTTGACCATATGCGACACAAAAACAAAAGGCACAGCGAGTACCATCTCCGTACGTTTCAGCTGGGAAGCAACCACCACACAAGACTTGTACAAAGCTTTGGCTTCCGCTTGTGTTTTGATATAGAGCTTCCAGTTGGCAACTATAAGTTTTTTTGCAAACAAACTTTTCATATATATTGATATATCCTACTTGAGCATCCGCGGCACATCCTCGGGTGAGATCACCACCACGTCTACCCCGGTCCCAAGCTCGAGACCTGCTGGTGTAGAAGTTTTGGGTAATATCTCCAAGTGCCAATGATAATTTTGACCGGCTTCTCCAATAAGGGGTGCCGTGTGAATAAAAAAATTGTATGCGGGGTCATTGAGCGCCTTGTGCAATTTTTTCAAAATCCTGGTAAGGGCATCGGCAAGATGTCGCATGTCTTTATCAGATAATGTTTCAAAACGCGGACTGTGCCGCTTGGGATATATCCGTAACTCAAACGAACTATGCGAGGCATAAGGCGCCAGAGCCACAAATCGCTCATTCTCATACACGATACGCTCGCCCAGTTTAAGCTCTTCGGCAACTACTCGACAATGCACGCACGCCTCTTCCCGCTTAAAAAACCGCTCCGAGCCCTCAAAACTCCGCACCACATCAGGTGGCACAATGGGGAGCGCAATAATCTGTGAGTGTGGATGCGGCACAGACGCCCCCGCTTCATGCCCATGATTATGAAATACCAATACATACGCAAGGCAAGGATCGCTCTTGACCGACATATATCGCTCTTTATAGGCACGAATCACGAGCTCTGCTTCAGCAACCGACATGAGACCCAAACTCTCCTCATGTTTGCGTGTGATAATTACCTCGTGATACCCGACCCCATCCATTGAAGAGTATATACCGCGATGATGCTGGCTCGAGCAGACATTTTGGGCATGCGGAATGACTGCAGGATATTTATTGGGGATGACTTGCACAAACCAATTAGCAAAATCATCGCGAGCAAGCGCCTTCGGATGCGGATACCACAAGAGTGGACTAGGGTTTCCTGATTTTTGCGGATCTTCAAACGGACAGGACTTTTTTGGTTGTGCTGGAGTTTTTTTGACGCGTGCAAAATCCTCTGGCCGCCGAGCACGGCCTGTAGCCACCAGTACCCACTCCCCGGAGACGATGTCTTGGCGAAGCTCTGATGTCGGACGTAGTATCTTTACATTACGAAGCGGCGTGATTCGTTTCATAGGAGCATCTATTGCCGCTTATAGCTTATACGCACCACCTGCAATATACCAACGGACTTTGACCGTCTCCCAGAGCACCTGAAAATAGGCGGAAAATTTTACGTGGCTTCTTGCGTCGTTATACCAATGAATAGGGATAATAGCGATTTTGTATTTGAGCGCCCGAGCAAGCGCCAAAGCCTCAATATCAAATCCCCAACGATAAATCTTGGTTTGCGAAAAAATCTTCTCTGCGGCAAAATTGCGAAACGCCTTAAATCCATTTTGGGTATCCCAAATACCCCGTACGGCGACAACTTGGATAAAAATATTGCCGGCCATACCCAAAAGCCGCTTGAACAACGCCTGTGGGATCTCCTGGGAAGCTCCGGGGGCATCAGCGGGATTACGACTCGATATTACTACCTCATACCCTTTATCAAATAACGGACGCATGTCCTCGAAATATTTGATGTCGGTAGAATTGTCGGCATCAGTAAAAAGCCGAATCTTCCCCTCAGCCGCAAGCATCCCCTCGCGCACCGTATACCCTTTGCCCTTATTTTCCTTACGATCAATAACTCGCATATACTGGATATCACTCGTCAATTTCTGGGCGATAGACGCCGTAGCATCTTTGGCGCCATCAATCGCTACGATGATCTCATACGTATACGGCTGTTGAGATAAATACTCAGCAAGTCGCCGGAGGGTGCTCTCTATTCTATCTGCTTCGTTGTACGCCGGTACGACAACGGATAGATAAATATCTCGGGTAACCATAATACCTATATCTTAGCATGGCAAAATCCCAAACCCCAATAACCTAATCCCCAGCTATTTTTTGTGACTATCAAAAAAACTTTGCAGAATCAAAGCCGCCGAAGCCGCGTCTATCCGATCTTTTTTGGTAGATCCCTTGTACACAGCCTTCGTACTCATTACCTCGTTGACCATATGTATAGGAAGCAAAAACGCCTTCTCAATCTTGGCTTTAAACTCCTCCACTGCCTCGGTGCTTGAGGACGACTTGCCGCTTAACATCTTGGGGAGTCCCAAAACAATAGCACCGATCTGCTCCACGCGAATAATGCCCTCCATAAAATGGCGAACTTTTTGCCAATCGCCAGATATTACCTCCCGCGGGAAGGCAATGCCCTGGGCCTCATCTCCGACCGCAAACCCGATTCGCTTTTGCCCATAATCTATACCAAGATACCGCATGAGATAAGAATAATGAAGTACTCCTAAAGAATCAAGAACAACATACCGCCCAGAAGTATATTTTTTACAAATAAAAAACCGCATTCGCTAACGAATACGGCCGAGCACAAAAACATCGGCGTTTTGAAAAATAGCCACAGATCCTCTTTCCCCATTAACTTCGGTTTTCTCCGAATTCTCTCACGTCCTCATCTATTAAATTCGTCAAACCACAAAAGTGCAATATCCTTAGCACCCAAGGATACTTTAAGAGAAATTTTTTCATTGTAGCATCCTACTCCTTCTTGAAATGGGAAAGAAACACTAGGCTATATGTACAACAACCTATCTACATAGTCAATACTTCAGCGCCATCTTTAGTCACCAAAATCGTATGCTCAAAATGTGCGGCACGTGAGCCATCTTTGGTGCGCCAGGTCCACTCATCGGCATCAATTTTGACACGCCAACTCCCCTCGGTCACCATGGGTTCCAAAGCAATCACCATACCCTCTTGGAGTTTCGGTCCGTGGCCAGACTTGCCAAAATTTGGGATTACCGGATCTTCGTGTACCTCATGTCCTACGCCATGACCCACGAGGTCACGTACGATACCAAAACCTTGCGCCTCGATGTAGGTTTGCACCGCATCACCAATATCACCGATAGATACACCTGAGCAAACCTTGGAGATTGCAATATCCAAAGATTTTTTGGTCACCGCTATCAGTCTTTGCGCACGATCATCTGTTTTGCCAACCGCCACCGAGACCGCCATATCGGTATATCGCCCCTCATACTGCATACCAATATCAAGCCCAATAATATCCCCCTCTTTCAAAATGCTATGCACCGACGGAATACCATGCACCACCTCATCGTTGACCGAAGTACAAAGCGTCGCAGGATAGGCCGCCTGTGCTCCAAACGCCTTGTATCCCTTAAATGCCGGCGTGCCACCAGCATCTCGTATCAGCTTCTCGGCCATCGCATCGAGATCAGCCGTAGAAAGCCCTGGATGCACCGCTTCAGCGACCGCCCGGAGTACACGCGCCAAAATCCGCCCGCCCGCGCGGATTGCCGCAATATCTTCTTTTGATTTAATAAGACTCACAGCTTTAACGCTTTGAGAATATTTTGATGTACAGTATCTGGGTCATTTTCACCGCTCACCTCGACCAATTTTCCCAGAGATGTATAATGCTCTATGGTCTGCATCACCTCGTCATAGAAAAACTGGATACGCCGTTTTATACCCTCTTCTGTATCATCCCCACGCTTACGCCCCAGGAGCCGCCGTGTCACCTCCTCCGGACTCACCGAAAGATACACTACCTTTGTCTCATCAAATCGCCCTAAGAATTTCAAAAACTCATCCATCTGTTCAGCTTCACGAATTTTACGAGGACTCCCATCAAATATAATCCCCTCATCTTCCTCGATGGTATACATAACATCACTTAACCACAGGGTAATCGCTATCTGCTCCGGTAAAAGGTCCCCAACCGCGAGGGTCTCCTTGATGCGATGCCCCGCTGCTGTCGGCAAATCCTGCAATTCGCGAAATTTTTTACCAGTAGAAATAATCCGCATCTTATAATGCGGCTGGAGATACGTTTGCAAAAGCTCCTCTTGGGTGCCCTTACCGGATCCGGAAAGGCCAAGAAATATAAAATTGGGCGGTTGTATCATTTACCTATAGCTTATATCGTAAAGCTGTTTTTTCCTAGTCTAGTCATACTCGCGCATCACCAGCTGGCCCTCGATCTGTTTAATGGTCTCGAGCACCACAGACACCACAATGAGAAGCGCCGTCCCGCCAAGTGTAATCGTGCTCACTCCCGTGGCATTTTGCACAATAAGCGGGAGCACCGCGATAATACCGAGGAACAAGGCTCCCACAAGCGTAATACGCGTAATAACATGAGAGAGAAAGTCCGCAGTTGGCTTGCCCGGGCGAATAC
>MHNR01000001.1:86579-90126 GCA_001819875.1 Candidatus Ryanbacteria bacterium RIFCSPHIGHO2_02_FULL_48_12
GTAAGGAAGTTGGTGAAAAAATTACCGATTGCATGCAGGGTGCTGTTGGTAGAGAGCTCAAGTAGTGAGCCGACAAACTGCGGAAAAAGTAGTATCGAGAGCGCAAAAATAATCGGGATAACTCCCGCCTGGTTGACCCGGAGTGGCAGGTAGGTAGAAAACCCTCCATACACACGCTGACCGCGTACACGCTTGGCATATGAGACCGGGATCGGGCGCTCTCCTTCAGTAATGAATACAACACCCGCAACCACAACAATAGACATCACAATAAACAGTACATATGTAGGAATCTCTGATGCATCAAAAGTAAATAGCGTCTGCTGAATGGTAGTAGGAAGCCCCGCCACAATACCCGCAAAAATCATCAATGAGACACCATTACCCACTCCATACTCAGTGATAAGCTCGCCAAGCCACATCACAAATAATGACCCGGCTGTAACAATGACGATATTAGAAGCAAGATGGAATGCATCCGCATTAGCGAATATCCCTTGGCGCGAAAGAATCGTAAGGAGCCCGTATCCTTGCATCACTGCAAGCGGGATGGTCAAAAACCGTGAGTATTGATTGAAGCGTTGACGTCCTGCCTCTCCCTCTTCTTGATACAACTCTTTGAGCCGGGGAAATACCATAGTTAAAAGCTGCATAATAATAGATGCCGTAATGTATGGCCCCACCCCGAGCATAACGATTGAGAGGTTGTCGAGCCCACCGCCAGAAAACAGATTGAGGAGACCAAGAATGTCATTGCCCCCTAAAAACGCACGAAGACGATTGGTGTCCACGCCCGGAATTGGCACTGCGGCAGCCAAACGGAATACCACAAAAATACCAAGCACCGTAAGTAGCTTTTTCCGGAGGTCCTTATCTTTGAGTGCCCGGAGAATTTTGTTCATAGCAATATATTATTTCTCTGCAACCACCTTTTTTGCACTCACCGCTCCGCCCGCCTTTTCTATCTTTGCTTTGGCCGATTCGGAAACTTCGCAACCTTCTACGGTAAGCTTTTTCTTGAGCTCACCCGTGCCAAGGATTTTTACGCCGCGGGGCTTGGACAAGGTAAAATCAAGTGCTCCTTTTTCTTTGAGTGTCTGGAGGCTCACCGTCTCTCCGGCAGTAAATAAACGCTCCAGATCACGCACATTAATGACCAACGGTTTTATCTGAAACGGCTTAAGGCTATGTTTGCCTCTCCCGCGCAATTTCGGGATTTTCTTTAGGATATCGCGAAGCTCCGGACGCATGCGACGACCCGAGCGAGCTTTTTGACCCTTAGTACCACGGCCGGAAAACGTGCCGCGTTTACCGCCTCTTCCTACACGGCGTGCCTTTTTTTTTGTTGCTTTGAGTTCGTGGATGAGCATATGAATTACTTAGTCTCCGATGCAGTAGCCGATACTGCGACAACAGCCGGTGTGGTGGCAAGCATCACGCGAGACGCCTTTAGTTTCTTGAGCGTCTCAACGGCGACCATGGCGTTATTCAAGCGATTCGTACTACGTGAGAGAATCTTAGCGGTAACATTCTGAATACCGGCCAAATCACATACAGCGCGTATCGGACCCCCCGCCATAAGACCCCTGCCGGATCGAGCGGGGCGCATCACAATCACCGCAGAGGCATACTTGCCTCTCACCTCATGTGGGATGGTGCCATCTGGAGTTATGGGTACGTGCACCAAATTCTTTTTTGCCCGCTGAAACGCCTTCTCAATAGAAGCCGCGGTATCTACACCCTTAGCTACTCCCACACCCACATCGCCCTTGCGGTTGCCAATAACCAAGGTCGCGCGGAATGAAAATCGGCGCCCACCTGCAACCACGCGTGCCACACGCCGAAGATCGATAAGTTTCTGATCGTATTCAGGCTTTTCCCGTCTCGGTTTTTGGTGATGTGATGGTCTCATATCGTTCTAAAAGTATACCTATACTACGTGCATTTATACTAAAACTCAAGGCCTCCCGATCGGGCACCCTCTGCCGCAGCCTTTACGCGACCGTGGTATTTGTACCCGCCCCGATCAAATATCGCAGTGGTAATTTTTTTGGCCTTCGCTTTTTCTGCGAGCAACACACCGATCATATGAGCAATCTCCACCGGTTTCTTGCCTTTGGCTTTGATTACCTCCTCCGTGTCGGATGCATATGCGATCGTTTTACGTGCCACGTCATCAATCAACTGCAAAGCAATATGTCGATTGGAGCGCGCAACGGAAAGGCGCGGGCGCTCCGCCGTTCCCCGTATCCGGGCACGGACGCGCTTGTGGCGTGTTATTCGTTTGTTGCGTGCTGTGTTTTTCATATGCGTAATCGGTTAGCTACCTGCTCCGGCTTTTTTACCGGCCTTGCGGCGGATGTACTCTCCACGATAATGGATGCCCTTGCCTTTGTACGGCTCGGGTTTTTTCAGATCGCGGATTTTAGCCGCCACCTGCCCAACTATCTCTTTATCTGCTCCGGAAATCTCAATGTTATTTTTCTCAAGCTTGATGGATATCTCTTTGGGAACTTCGAATTTTACCGGGTGCGAAAATCCAAGACTCAATAGCAAATCTGTCCCATCCATAGCCACACGGTATCCAACACCCTCCAGCTCTAAAATTTTTACAAATCCTTCGGACGCACCACGTACCATAGCCGCAGCAAGCGCATTTACTGTACCCAAAAGTGTGTTTGACTCTTTGGTCTCTCGAGCAACCGCAAACGTAACCGTATGCGCACCCGCATCCAGAATTGGCGATATCTCGCTCGGGATCTGGCGACGGACCTCCCCTTTGGGGCCCTTGATCATGAGTACGCCCGACTCGAAAGAGACGTTAACGCCTGCAGGAAGTACAATTGGTTTTTTTGCTGTTCGTGCCATATATAAATATCAGTCGATTACCAGATTTCGCAAATAACCTCGCCGCCTACGTTCATTTTTTTAGCAACATAAGACGACATGACACCCTTGGAGGTAGACACGACATAGATGCCCATACCACTGCGTGCTGGCCGCATATCCGCCACCCCCCAGTACATGCGCCGTGATTGCTTGCTCATAGGCTCGATACTGGAAATACGCGGACGCGACTCCTCATCGTAGCCAAGCACCACCTCGATGAACTTCTTGTTCTTCCGGCCTCTGCGGATGAACTCCTCGACGTAGTGTTCGTCTTTGAGCACCTTGAGAATCTGCCATTTGAATTTGGAGAATGGCAAAGTCACCGTCTTTTTACTGACGGCCTGCGCATTGCGTATACGCGTAAACATGTCTCGGATTGGATCAGTCATATGCCTAGATTACCACGATGATTTCTTAATACCGGGAATTTGCCCCTTATTGGCAAGCTCGCGAAAACAAATTCTGCAAATATCAAATGCGCGCATATAGCCATGCTTGCGGCCACAACGGAAACAGCGCCGTACCGTCCGGGTAGAAAACTTAGGCTTCTTTTTTGCACGTGCGCGTACAGATGTTTTAGCCATGGTATAAGGGGAATCCTAGTAACGTTAATAATGCCTTTGCTTCTTCTTTGGATTTTGCATTGGTAACCATCGTA
>MHNR01000001.1:90144-95417 GCA_001819875.1 Candidatus Ryanbacteria bacterium RIFCSPHIGHO2_02_FULL_48_12
GTGTGCACCTCTTCGTTGATCGTCTCGGGAAAAATAATGTGCTCGCGGATACCAATAGTAAACGCGCCTCCTTGATCAATACTGGCATTCAGCCCATGGAAGTCACGCATACGCGGGATGGCGCTCTGCACCATGCGCTCTAGGAAATCATACATCCGCTCCCCGCGCAAGGTGACACGATATCCGAGCACCATACCCAAACGCGTCTTAAAAGTTGCGATGGCTTTTTTGGCAACGCAGGGCACCGGCTTTTGTCCCGTGATCATGGTCAAATACTTGACCACCTCCTGTTGCTCTTTGTCATCGCGAATCTTGCCAACGCCGCAGTTGACCGACACTTTCAAAATGCGCGGCACCGCAAGTGTGTTTGGGTAGCCAAACTGCTTTTTGAGCGCAGGGACGACCTCCTTTATATATTTTTCTTGCATGCGTGAAGCCATGTCGGTGTATTAAGCAATATCCGCTTTACATTTTTTACAGGTTCTGACCTTTGTCGTCTCGGTAATGCGATACCCTACGCGCGTCGGCTTGCCACACGAAGGACACACAATTTGTACATTGGAAATATGCATAGGGGCAGGTATCTGAATAATCTCGCCCTTCTTTCCTCCTCGCCGCGGCTTTATATGGCGCTTGTGCATATTAAGCCCATCCACCACTACCCGCTCTTTGAGTGGCAACACAGCAATTACTTTCGCAGACTTACTGCGATCTTTGCCTTGGAGGACACGGACCGTATCACCTTTTTTAATTTTTGGTTTGTTTAGAGCCATATCGTTATACTACCTCTTGGGCCAAAGAAATAATCTTAGTGTATCCGCGCTCGCGGAGTTCCCGCGGGATCGGGCCAAAAATACGCCCACCCTTAGGTTCAACACCGTCTATAATCACTGCGGCATTGTCGTCAAAGCGCACATAAGACCCATCCGATCTTCGAAATGCATTGCGTTGACGCACGATAACCGCACGGACTATGTCCTTTTTCTTAACAGCCTTTTTTGGCTCGGCAAACTTTACCGATGCAACAATCACATCGCCAATTTGCGCATACCGTCGGCGCGTGCCGCCCAACACCTTAAAGACCTGGATAATCTTGGCTCCGGTGTTGTCTGCAACTTTAAGCATGGAACGTGGTTGTATCATATGCTTAACTCTTAGCAATTATGCGCCAACATTTATCCTTAGAAATCGGCCGCGTCTCCTGTATCACAACTTTGTCTCCTTCCTTGAACTGATTGTTCTCGTTGTGCGCTTTAAACTTTTTGCTCACCTTGTAATACTTCTGGTACTTCTCATTCTTTTTCAAGCGCGTAACCAAAACAACAGCAGTTTGCTGCATCTTATCTGATACGACTACCCCCTTTAATTTTTTTGGATATACCATCTTCTGTTCCATATGCGTGTATTATTGTGCGTCTGCTTGCATTGCGGGAGCAACCTCTGCCAATTTGCGTTCGTGGATCAAGGTATGCATACGGGCAATGTCTCTACGAGACTGCAGGGCCTCTTTGACATTTTTGGCCTTGGAGTCTGCACCCGAAGCAAACCGAAGCTGACGAATACGAGAGGTCTTCTCCCCTATCAGCTTCTCCAATTCAGCAGTATTCTTTTGTCGCAATTCTTTAATTTTCATATACTTGTCTGATTTGCAATGTAGGGCACTGTAGCAGAAATCGCTTTATAATTCAACCTTAGCGGGCATCCCGAGAAATAATCCGTACTTTCATGGGCAGTTTAGCCGCCGCAAGACGCAAAGCCTCTTTGGCAATCTCCGGCGCGACCCCATCCATCTCGAACAAAATTCGACCGGGACGTACGGGAAACACGTAGTGATCCGGGGCTCCTTTACCACCACCCATGGTCACCTCCGGCGGACGCTTAGTAATGGGCTTGTCCGGAAAAATACGAATCCAAATCTTACCACCACGTTGGATGTACTTGGTCATAGCTCGTCGAGCCGCCTCGATCTGGTTTGAGGTAACCCAACGAGCCTCCTCTGCCTTTAGGGCAAAAGAACCAAACGCAATAGTGGTGCCTCTCGTCTCAATACCGCGAGACCGGCCACGCTGCCATTTTCTATGTTTTACTTTTTTGGGGACTAACATATCAGTTTCTTACGTTAAGCGGTTTCACCAGCATTGCGCTCTTTATCGGCGTCAGAAAATACTTCTCCCTTATAAATCCAGACCTTGATACCTATCGTGCCATAGGGCAAAAATGCCGTCTCGGTACCATAATCGATATCCGCACGCAGGGTCTGCAATGGAATACGGCCCTTGCGCAACCATTCGTATCTCGCCATCTCGGAACCATCCAAGCGCCCCTTCAAAGCAATCTTGATACCTTTTACATTTTTGTTGGCCATCACTTTTTCAATTCCCGTCTTGAGTGTTCGACGAAACGGAATGCGCTTCTCCAGATCCTGCACTACCATCTTGGCCACAATATGCGCATGCGTCTCCGGAGCGCGGATCTCCTCAATAGAAAGCTTAATATTGAGTTTAGCATTGGCCTTTTTCTCATCATGGCGCATGACAAACTTCTTGATCTTCTCTTTCAGTTTCTCCGCACCCTCTCCCCCACGACCAATCAAAAGCCCCGGCTGACTCGTCTTGATAATGACGTGCAGGATGTTTGGCGAGCGTTCAATCTCGATGGAATCCACCAAAATACTGCTCAACTCTTTGGCCAACCATTCGCGCAGAAGCGTATCGATTTTGAGAAAATCCCGATATTTGCGCTTATCAAACCAGCGCGACTTCCAGTCGTTGAGTATTCCAAGTCGTAATGCATATGGATGAGCAATGTGCGTCATGATTGTTTATTCTTTTTCACTTAATACAAGAGTAATATGGCTCGTCCGGCGTCGAATCGGCGTAGCCCTGCCATGTGCCTTGGGAGTAAAACGCTTGAGCGCTGGCCCCTCGTCAACCGTGAGCTTTTCTATTACCAGCGTCTTTTCATCAATATTACGGCTTTTGGCATTTGCGGCGGCGGAACGGATAAGCTTCTTCATCGGCAACGCAGATTTTTTCTCGATAAACGCCACGCGTACTGCGGCTTCTGCCAAACTCAAACCGCGCAAAGCTCCCGCAACCAAGCGCACTTTGCGAGGCGAGATACGCAGATAATTCAATTGTGCAGTAACGCGGTTCATATGCGGTGTTTATGTTATTTATTTGGTTGCCGCCGGTTTTTTAGCAGCTTCTGCGGCTTTAAGCTCAATCTCTTTTTGCATTTTACCACCATGGCGCACGAATTTACGTGTCGGGCTAAACTCGCCCAGACGATGCCCCACCATCTCTTCGGTTACAAATACCTGCACGTGATCTTTGCCATTGTGCACGCCAAAGGTAAGTCCCACCATCTCGGGGCTAATCGTAGATGCGCGTGCCCAGGTCTTAATAACCACCTTGTCGCCGGGCTTGACCTTAGAGATCTTCTCTAAAAGTCGCTCATCAATATACGGACCTTTTTTTGAACTTCGTGCCATATGTATGTTCTAAAATAATTATTTAGCTCTGCGCTGTACAATATGCTGGTTTGAATATTTCTTGGGATTGCGGGTTTTGACACCACGAGTTCCCTTGCCCCACAAGTTTTTGGGGCGACGGGCACCGCGCATGGTCCGTCCCTCGCCACCACCATATGGATGATCCACGGGATTCATAGCAGACCCGCGCACTGTCGGGCGGATACCCAGCCAACGCGATCTGCCAGCTTTGCCCAAGTTTACAAAACGATACTCCTCCCTGGCAAGCTTGCCCACGGTCGCCCAACAATTTTGAGAAACCACACGCACTTCTTTGGAAGGCATTTTAAGCTGGGTATATCCCGCATCATGCGCCAAAATCTCAATACTTACCCCTGCAGACCGGCCAAGTTTCGCGCCGCCATTCGGCTTAACCTCTACGTTGTAGACAAACGTGCTTGGTGGGATCTTACCGATAGGCAGTCGATTGCCTGGTTTAATGGGAGCGGTCTCGGAGGTAATTACCGTATCCCCCACTTTCAAATCCTGTGGCATCAATATATAGCGCTTCTCGCCATCAGCGTAGGAAATAAGAGCAACATAGCTAGTGCGGTTGGGATCGTATTCGAACGAAACAATCTTTGCCGGAATATTACGTTTATCCTCATGAAAATCAACTTCACGATATAGCCGCTTGTGACCACCACCCTTATGGCGCACCGTAATGCGTCCGTGATGATTGCGGCCTACTGCGCGCGTAAAACCATGCGTGAGCGATTTTTCAGGCTCCGCTTTCGTAAGGACTGAGGTGTCGGCTTTGGACATCCCGCGTCTTCCTGGACTTGTAGGTTTATAGTGCTTCATAAATCATTTATACCTGCTCAATAGTCTCGCCGTGCGCCAGCGTTACCATAGCTTTTTTGTATCCTTTACGCCACCCCTTGACCCGACGCACATGCACCTCTTTGGGTGGAATCTTTACTATATTTACCTTCCTGACATGCACTTGATACAAAGCCTCCACCGCTTTTTTGATCTCGGGCTTATTGGCATCTGTCCGTACCTTGAATACATATGCCGAATCGGAGGCAATGCGCGCAGATTTTTCACTCACCACAGGAGACTCCAAGATCAGCATCTGACTCAAACGCATAGTTACTGGCCGCGAGGTCGCGTCTTTTTTTGCCGTAGCGGGCTCCTTGCGTGTACGCGCAGGTTTTTTGGCTACCGGTTTTTTATCTTTTTTTGCAAACATCTTTAATGCAGCCATGGTATTACTTTACAAATGTTTTCTGAATAACGGCCAATGCCTCTTTCGGAATAATGATATATTTGTGCTCCAACACCGACAAAAGATCCATATTGCGCGCCTCTTGCGGGGTCACATATGGTAAATTTCTCGTAGCACGCACTACCACATCGTCTTTTCCTGGGATCATCAGCAACACCCGACCGCCTTTTTGTCCCAACTTTGGAAACGCGGGGACATGGGAAAGTGCGGTAAATGCCTTTGCGGCGAGCTTGGTCTTTGGCTCCTGCATGCGTACCGTGTCCAAAATCATAATCTCGCCGTCTTTTGCTTTGCGGGAAAGAGAGATAAGAAGCGCTTTTCTCTGCATCTGCTTGTTGATCTTTTGACTGTAATTCTTTTCTTTGTTCGGTCCGTGCGTAACCCCACCCCCTACCCATATTGGAGATCGAATAGATCCGTGACGCGCGCGGCCCGTACCTTTTTGGCGCCAAGGCTTTTTGCCGCCACCGGACACCTCGCCTCTGCCTTTGGCGTGTGCAATTACATTAC
>MHNR01000001.1:95434-97498 GCA_001819875.1 Candidatus Ryanbacteria bacterium RIFCSPHIGHO2_02_FULL_48_12
ACCAAGGAGTTGTTCCATGGCATACCAAACAGCGCCTCGGGAAGTTGCTCCGATCCTGCCTCCTCACCCTGCAAATTGTAGACTTTGACTGAAATCATATCCGTGTGTTAGCCACGCACTTCTAAAAGCGTCCCCCGTGGTCCGGGAACCGCTCCTTTTACTGCCAAAAGATTTTTCTCTGGGATGATTTTGACTATTTTTAGATTCTTGATGGTAACGCGATCCTGGCCCATGTGACCTGCCATACGCAAACCCTTGGACACACGACCACCGGCACGGCCACCACCACTGATAGACCCCGGCTGGCGATGCGCGTGCTTGGTACCATGCGTCTTGGAGGCACCATGAAACCCGTGACGCTTGACCACGCCTTGAAATCCATGCCCCTTAGTAATACCACTAATGTTTACCTTTTCACCCTCCTGGAAAAGAGAAACATCAATGGTATCTCCCGAGTTAACGGTAATATCTTTGGGTTTGAACTCGCGGGTATGCTTGCCAAAAGAGACCTGTACCGCAGCATAGCCATCGCGCTCTTTGGTGCGGATCATCTTGACCGTAATCGGACCAGCCTCAATAAGCGTGACGGGGGCCACCTTACCATCGTCCAAGAACATCTGGGACATCTCTATTTTTTTACCTAAAATAAACTTTTTCATACGCACTATCTGTTATCATCTAACAAAATGCCGGGACTGGCCCGGCACGTTTGTTTGGACAATCCATCAAAATCGCGGTTCCCTACTAGCTCATCTTGATTTCTATATCCACGCCGGCCGGAAGATTGAGATTTGTCAAAGCGTCTATAATCTTGGGGGTCGGATTGAAAATATCAATCAGGCGCTTATGGACTCTCATCTCGAACTGTTCTCGCGCATTTTTGTGTACAAACGTCGAACGATTGACGGTGTACTTGCGGATCTCAGTCGGGAGGGGTATAGGGCCTACGACTTCGGCACCGTAACGGCTTGCCGTATCTACAATCTGCCGCACGCTCACGTCTATGACTTTATTGTCGTAGGCGCGTATGCGTATGCGGAGTTTTTGTTTTTCCTCTTCCTTCTTTGCAGCCATGTAAGGTGCCCTTTATTGTTGTAAAAAAAGCGTACTATCTAATAAATACTGGGGAGCTTATTTCGTGATCTTGCTCACCACGCCTGCTCCTACGGTTTTGCCACCCTCGCGGATTGCAAACCGCTGTTTCTCCTCCAACGCTACGGGTGAAATAAGCTTCACCTTGAAAGTAATGGTGTCTCCCGGCATGACCATCTCGGTCCCCTCCGGCAGAGTTACTTCTCCGGTAACATCGGTGGTGCGAATGTAGAATTGCGGCTTGTAGCCAGCGAAAAACGGCGTATGGCGTCCTCCTTCTTCCTTGGTCAGAATATACACCTCTGCATCAAACTCGGTATGTGGAGTAACGGACCCCGGTTTGGAAAGCACCTGCCCACGCTCCACGTCCTCCTTCTTGAGGCCACGAAGCAAAAGCCCGGCATTGTCTCCTGCCATACCCTCATCCAAAGCCTTGTTGAACATCTCAATACCGGTAACTACGGTCTTGGCAGTCTCGCGCAAACCCACAATCTCTATTTCCTCATTGAGCTTCACCGATCCGCGCTCGATGCGTCCGGTGACTACCGTGCCGCGTCCCTCAATAGAAAACACGTCCTCTACCGGCATCAAAAACGGCTTGTCCTTCTCGCGCACCGGCTCGGGGACGTAGTCATCGAGAGTTTGTACAAGTTTCAAAATAGCTTGCACGTACTCATTGTCCGGAGAGGTTGCTTCAAGAGCCTTGAGCCCTGAACCACGGATAACCGGGGTGGTATCTCCAGGGAAGTCATACTTGGACAAAAGCTGCCGAACCTCGTCTTCTACGAGATCGATCATCTCTTTGTCATCCACCATATCAACTTTATTGAGAAACACCACGATTGCAGGCACGCCTACCTGGTGCGCCAAGAGAATATGCTCGCGAGTCTGTGGCATAGGACCGTCCGTGGCAGACACCACTAAGATAGCGCCGTCCATCTGTGCGGCACCAGTAATCATGTTTTTGATATA
>MHNR01000001.1:97543-102787 GCA_001819875.1 Candidatus Ryanbacteria bacterium RIFCSPHIGHO2_02_FULL_48_12
TTCCGCTCTTCCGGCGCGTTGTCAATCTGGTCGATTTTCTCCATCTTTACCTTTTTGCCGGCCAAATTGAGCGAGTGCAAGATAGCCGCCGTAAGGGTGGTCTTGCCATGGTCTACGTGGCCGATAGTACCGACGTTGACATGGGGCTTAGATCGTTCGAATTTCTCTGCCATATATATATTTTGAGGTAGGGCATCCGGCCTGTTCTATATAATAGTAGCCATACCACCCTCCTCTATGATTAGTAATAATATGTTAGACGCCCGGCGGGTTTTTTGAGCAATAGGGTCAAAAAAAGAAACCCCACCAAAACGTATTCTTATGACAAACGTATAATTGAAAAAGATAGCAAAAATAATAAAGTCCGTCAACCCCTAGAGAGGCAGGTCGTCGATCCGTATCTCCTCCTCGAGCTGTATACCCAGAAGTCGTGAACCGATAGTGCCGTCTTTTTCATTTCCTTCAGTATTACCTACATTACCCAAAGCGTCAACCCCAGTGTCATAAGGCAAAGGAACCTGAGCATCTCCCCCCTCCTCTCCAGCGCTTTGGCTCTCCTCGTCACCCATCTCGAACTCGAATACAGGCAACGTACTCGCCTCCACACCACTTAAGGCTTCGTAGTCTTCCGCCTCCATGACTACCAATCGCCTGCCATCAGGAGGAGTATAGAGAGAAGGGCGAATCCTATTTTTTATAAATTGTGCTATGGGACTAAACATATGAAATACAGGAGATCTTATTTGCGCGACCTCTCTATCCTAGACCACCCCTCGCCGGCGCGCAAGAAATAAAAAACGCCTCAAGGGAGACGTGTGTCTGTAGACTTATGGGAGACTTTGATTGCCAGTCATGTATCGCTCGGCGAGAAGGCGTAATTGCTGAAATCGCTTCACACTGTATCCTCCCCGCCACATATGCACCGGCGAGACCTCGGGAATCACCGTGCCCGACCAGCTAGACTCGCGCACCATCTGGCCAAACCGTGCAAGATCCAACATTCCCTTACCCGGATCCGGAAATATATTGGCCCCAAAAAGCTCACCAAGCGCTGGTACATAGTTGTTGAGATGAATCTCCCGCACATAGGGCCTCAACTGCTCCCACCCGCGCCTAATGCAGTCCCAGAGCCTACTCTCCCCTTCCCGTGTTTTCTGAAAGCAAAATCTGCGAAACTGGGTATCACCAACCATGCCCACCCCAAGACACCACGTCGCGTAGTGTTGTGTATCAAACACTAAAGGTAGCTCAAGTCGCACAGCCAGATCCAAAAAATCACTGACATGCATGACAAATTCTCTGGTCACCGGATTAAGCAGCGAAAACGTCTGGAATCGAAAATTGTCCCGCAGACGCTGCCAATCGCGCATATGATGCGCATACACGACCACCGGCTCCTCCTCAATAACTTGGCACCAATCCAAACCCTCTCCTGGCACTTGTGGCAACATCCCTAGATGATGGAACACCCAATTGGAAATTTTGGGCGACTCGTCATAGCTCCAGGCCTCATGAAAGTGAAGTTTCAAGCCAGCAAGACCGGCTTTTGCCCGCCACTCGGGCACACTCGTGAGTTCATTTTGCCACAAAAATACCTCGATACCATCAAACCCGGCATCTCGCGCGAGTTCACATTTGCGCATTATCGGAGCACCCATCATCGAGATATCCGGCATGAAATACTCAAACCTCCGGTCCGTTTCTGCCATCTGGCACCTCCCATCTTTGTATAATTTTCAAACAAAAACCATACTATCTATACAATTGAACGGTGAAAAAATCAATGCCCCGAGAAATCGGGGCATTGGGCCATATACAAAATATAATAGAGACTACTTTCTTCCCTCGATAATTTGCTGGGCTACATTGTTGGGCACCTCCTCGTAGTGAGAGAATTCCATGGTGTAAGTTGCACGTCCCTCGGTCATGGAGCGTAGGTTCGTCACATAGCCAAACATCTCCGAGAGCGGGACTTTGGCGTCGATTACCTTGAGACCCGGGCGATCAGACATCTGCTCGATCCGCCCGCGCTTGGAGTTCAAATCCCCCGTTACCTCCCCCATAAACTTGTCCGAGGTAATCACCTCCACCTTCATAATTGGCTCAAGGAGTACCGGAGCGGCTCGCTTGACCGCCTCCTGCATACCGATGGATCCTGCAATCTTAAATGCCGCTTCAGACGAGTCTACCTCGTGATATGAACCATCATAGAGTGTGATTTGGACATCCACGAGCGGGAATCCGGCGACCACACCCTTGTCTGCCGCCTCACGCACGCCCTTTTCTACAGGTGTGATAAATTCTCGCGGAATAACACCTCCCTTAATTTTATCTACAAAATCGATACCTTTGCCACGCTCCAAAGGCTCCACCCGTAGCCACACATGTCCGTACTGGCCTCTTCCTCCAGACTGACGAACATATTTGCCCTCTGCTTCCGCCATCTTTTTGATGGTCTCTTTGTAGGCGACCTGGGGTTTGCCAACGTTGGCCTCTACCTTAAACTCGCGCTTCATGCGATCTACCATGATTTCGAGATGAAGCTCTCCCATACCCGCGATAATCGTCTCCCCAGTCTCTATATCAGATCGGATCTTGAATGTCGGATCTTCTTCAGAGAGGCGCTTGAGCGCAATACCCATCTTTTCTTGGTCGGCTTTGGTACGCGGCTCAATACGAAGCGCTACCACCGGATCAGCAAATGTAATCTTTTCTAGAATAATCGGATGCTCCGGATCAGAGAGGGTGTCCCCCGTAAACGTGCTCTTGAGTCCCACGATAGCGCCGATCTCACCGGCAAAAATCTCTTTGACCTCCTCACGATCGTTGGCGTGCATGCGCAGTATCCGTCCTACGCGCTCTTTCTCGCCTTTGGTAGAGTTGTAGACATAAGAGCCAGCATCCAGCTTGCCCGAGTATACACGGAAATACGTGAGTTGCCCGACAAATGGGTCAGATTGGAGTTTGAACGCAAGCGCAGAAAACGGCAAAGCATCGTCAGCCTCGCGCGTCTCTTCTGCATTGGTATCCGGATGAAATCCTTTGATTGGCGGGACGTCTTTGGGGCTCGGCAAATAATCGAGCACACCATCAAGCACGATTTGTACACCTTTGTTTTTGAGCGCCGATCCGCAAAATACCGGGACGAGCTTGTAGGCGATCGTCGCTTTACGCAGGGCCGTACGAAGCTCGGCCTCGCTCATCTCTTTCCCCTCAAGAAATTTCTCGGTAAGTGTCTCATCGCTCTCGGCTATTTTTTCTACCAACGTAGCGCGCCACTTGTTGGCCTCGGCCTTGAGGTTTTCCGGTATCTCCTCCTCCGACACCCGCTCACCGTGCTCGCCGTCAAAAGCGATTTTTTTCATCCGCATAAGATCGATAATGCCGGCAAAGTCCCCCTCGAGACCAATCGGGATCGTGACCGCAACCGCATTAGTGGTCAGACGTTCATGAATCGAGCCAAAACTTTTCTCAAAGCTCGCGCCCATGCGATCTAGCTTGTTGATAAAACAAATACGCGGTACATGATACTTATCCGCTTGGCGCCATACGGTCTCGGACTGCGGCTCCACGCCTGCAACACCGTCGAATACGACTACACCGCCATCAAGCACCCGAAGCGAGCGCTCTACTTCAGCGGTAAAGTCCACATGCCCCGGTGTATCGATGATGTTAATGCGATACTCGCCACCGGCCGGATTGTAGGTACGCTTCCAAAAACAGGTGGTAGCGGCCGAGGTAATCGTAATACCGCGCTCGCGCTCCTGCTCCATCCAGTCCATAACTGCGGCACCCTCGTGCACCTCACCGATTTTGTGCGATACGCCGGTATAAAACAAAATACGCTCGGAAACCGTGGTTTTGCCTGCGTCGATGTGAGCGATAATACCGATATCGCGAGTTTTATCTATGGGATATTGTCGTGCCATATGTTTAAATCAAAACTCAAAAATAAAAATGCAAAACTACAACGCGGAATTCAAAATAAAAAATTTGTTTCGGACTTTGAGTTGTAATTTTGAGCTTTGCATTTTGCACTTTGAGTTTGAGCAAAGCGAACTTACCATGCAAAGTGAGCAAACGCCTTGTTGGCCTCTGCCATACGGTGCGTATCCATCTTTTTCTTGATAGCCACACCCTCGTTTTTGGAGGCATTCATAAACTCTTCCGCGAGCTTTTCCGCCATGGGCTTGCCTTTTTTGGCACGCGCGGCACCAATGAGCCAACGTACCGCAAGCGTCGCCCGACGATCACCCCGGACTTCGATCGGCACCTGATAGTTGGCGCCTCCTACGCGACGAGACTTGAGCTCTACCGAGGGAGCGACATTTTCCACAGCCGCATCAAACACTACCAGCGGATTTTCTACGCTGGCAAGTTTGGCAAGATGATCGAGTGCGTCGTACATGACTCTGCGCGCCACGGACTTTTTACCATCCCACATGAGATGGTTGATAAAACGCTCTACCTCAATATTCTGCCATTTATGATCAGGGAGTATCTCCCGTTTTGTCGCTCTATTTCTTCGCATATATTAGTTAGTAGAAGGTAGCTGGTAGTATGTAGTGAGAAGGCTTGCACCCATTTTCTCCACCACGCACTACGTACTACATCCTATTTATTTTTTGTCTTCCTTCGGACGCTTGGCGCCATATTTGCTACGTGCCTGCTTACGGCCTTGGACACCGGAGGTATCCAGTACCCCGCGCACGATGTGATAGCGCACACCCGGCAAATCTTTGACGCGACCACCCCGAAGCATGACTACCGAGTGCTCCTGCAAGTTGTGTCCAACACCCGGGATATAAGCCGTGACCTCCATACCATTGGTAAGGCGCACACGGGCGATTTTACGCAAAGCGGAGTTCGGCTTTTTGGGAGTCATCGTTTTGACCGAGATACAAACGCCCCGCTTGAATGGCGAGGAGGTGGTCGTAGGCCGGCTGGTGAGCACATTAAAGGTCCTGCGAAGTGCAGGGGCCTTGGCTTTGGCCTTGAGCGATTTACGCGGTTTTCGAATGAGTTGGTTGATGGTTGGCATCTTGTATACTCAACTGTCTTCGTATGATCTGGTAGTACGGTATAAAACAGATGATAAACTCCAAGGTACCAAACATGCTCGTTTCTGTCAATATTTTGACGAGACTAGGCTCACTTCCCAAAAAAAAACCCCCTCCATGCCAAAAGCACAGAGGGGTGATGTTGTTGTAGCCAAAAAGAACAGTGAACCACCGTTTGAGGAGC
>MHNR01000002.1:0-1012 GCA_001819875.1 Candidatus Ryanbacteria bacterium RIFCSPHIGHO2_02_FULL_48_12
TGAAATAAATCATATTATTTGATAGTATGATACTGATAGTGTATCAAATCATTTTAATACTATCAAGATACTGTAAGTATGGCAACCGAAAACAATATAGGCGAAAATATCAAAAAACGCCGGACAAAATTAGGGCTTTCGCAAGAGGACTTTGCCCAAAAGTCAGGCGTGAAATATACGACACTTACCAAGATTGAAAGCGGAGTTATCAAAACGCCGTCTGTGCTTATGGTGGAAAAAATTGCAAAAGCCCTCGGCGTTTCTATCGAGGAATTACTAAAATAATACTATGGAAAAAGACGACTTCAAATTTGATATAAACGCAAAAAAAGTACACAAGCTCGATAAAGATTTAATCGAGTCATTAGAGGTATATGCAAAATTAAAGAATTATGAATATTTTTCTACAACTGAATATGATAAATGGAATGAAAAAATTGCACATTCTGAAACATTTGTTAATAGATTCGGATCTTGGAATAAAGCACTCCGGATTATTGGTATTGAGGGCGGGCGTGAAAGAAAATACACAATTGAGGAGTTAATCGAAAATCTAGAAAATATTTGGAAAGAGATAAAATTTCCTCCTGGCAAAAGACAATTAGCAAAGTATGGGAAGAAAATATCAGAGCAACCATATAAGAGAAACTGGGGCAGTGTTAAGTCCGCTTGTGAACAAATTGCACTATTTCATGACGGGAAGATTACCAGAGAACAATTATTATTAAAATCAAAAACTAAGAATGAGCGGAGGACTATTCCATTAAATGTTCGTTGGATAGTTCTAAAAAGAGATAATTACACATGTAAAAAATGTGGTAGGAGTCCGGGGAAAGACCAAACTACAGAGCTTGAAATTGATCATATAATGCCAGTAGCAAAAAATGGTACAAATGATATCTCTAATTTAGAGACACTATGCCATGAGTGCAATCAGGGTAAAAAGGATAGGATTTAAAGAATTTGCCGCCAAAGAAAAACTTGAAATCGTCCTTTCCGCTCCGGTTCAAGG
>MHNR01000002.1:1147-11761 GCA_001819875.1 Candidatus Ryanbacteria bacterium RIFCSPHIGHO2_02_FULL_48_12
CTTGGGTTCCGATTGCGTTATCGCTCGTTATGCTGGCGTTTATTCTTGTGTATATCGCAACTTTTGGTATTGCCGCTCCGAATCCGGACGCGGACGAGGGTACGCCCGCGCATCTTTTCCAAATCTGGATGGTTCTAGAAGTGTGTATAATGGGGTCTTTTGCCATCACATGGCTACCGCAAGCTCCAAGACAGGCTCTCTGTGTGTTAGCGCTTCAGGTGGGCGCAGCATCTGTGCCAATAGCCATCATATTCATTCTTGAGTTGTAAGTTTGCGAGATGCCCTGCAAAACCAAAAAACACCGCCCATGTGGTGTTTTTTGGAAGCCTGTCGTAGTGTGTACCGATCGCTCGGGTCTCGTTTTTCTTGAAATAAATCGTTTAGCTTGCGTCAAACCTTTCAGCGCTACTGTTTTCGTGTTTTGAGATGTGATGTTTTTAGAAAAAATTTTATCTCCTTTACGCCAGAGACTCAGTAGTACTCGTTGCCCAAATAATTGACAATTTATAAAAACCATATACCATAAATCCGACCAAAGATTTTTGACATACTCATAGTATAACGAAAGGAGGTAATGAAAGAGTATCTATAACTGTCGGCTAAATGTCCTACCTTCAACGCTTTCAACCAAAGGAGCTTAATCATGAAAGGACTTACGCTTGTCCTATCCTTTGTCTTGTTGCTTATGTCAGTAATCCCAGGAGAGGCCACTTTCGCTCCGCCGCTTGGTGTACGCTTTATTGCTTGCCACAGGGGAGGGGGTATTCTTAAAAAAGGGCATCCGTGCGGGTATTACCAGACCAACACGGGCATATGGAATCTCGTGGGCTTTGGGCAGAAGGATCAAAAGTATTGCAAAGACGAAGCATGCTCAAACGTCGGCGGGCTAGAGGATATAGTGACCTTTTTGCCAGAAGGCACGCACATTGTGCTCATTGCCACGATGAGTGCTGTTGATGTGCATGGGAACGAATTCGTCGTGGAAGTGAGTGATACCTCTGTCATTCGTACGGATGGGGTCCCCGTAAACAAATGGCACATAGATGTCGAGAGCGTTTTTCCTGATACTGCCAACCCTTTTACTCGAGGGATGAAAGTTATCATCGCTTCGACAACTCTAGAGGCCGACATGAGCTTCCCTAATCCGGCATTGGCATTTAATAAAAAATACATGCCACCAAATTGGAAGCCTAAATTCGCCCGGGGTGATGCATTTTTGGTCACAACATGCGACCTGACAATGGGGGAGGAAGATGGTCAGGATGATCATGTCAATACGGGGCCACGTGCTATGACAGTCATGGCATTTGCTCCCGGCACTTTCAAGAGAGACTCCGATGGGAATCTACTCATTGATCAGGTTGATGGCATAGGGGGTGTTCTCCAGACACCATCCGAACCATTCATTCAAAGATCAGTCCATGATTTTGGAGTTATAAGTCTCTCTGGTGCGCCAGTCACCGTTGTAGCCGCTTATGCATTTGATGGATCAAAAAATACGTGTAGCCAGCCTCCTCCGGGTTGGTTTGACGGCCCCGATGGTGGCACCAGAAACGGTGGCATCAATCGCACTGTCCGCACAGCGTTTACGGACCGGGTTGGGGAAACGGCACTTCCGATAACATTCTCTCTTTGTGAGGGGGAACCAAAGAGATACTCCACAGGCGCAGCTGTTGGTTACGTTATAAGCGACCAGGGCGCGTCTACCGCTTCCGTCTATATGCAATAAATACACCCAATCCTACCCAGTAAAAACTGAACGGTAGGTTTTTTATTTGTGCTATATGAAAATTTTTTCTACGATAGTTTGTCTAAAGGAGGAAGCTTTGTTGCCTTGAAACAGGAATGGGTGGCAGATTGAAGTGTATTTTTGGTTTCAATTTTGGGGGGTGTCGCATTCCAAAATGCGAAAGCTTGGGTGGTGTTTTTTTGTCTGTGAGCTTAGAATAGGGGGATTGTGCTGTGTATACACGTATCATATATTTATGACCCAACAAGAAGCCCTCTCTATTCTTAAAACCGGTGCCAATGTGTTTCTGACAGGCGAGCCGGGTGCGGGTAAGACCCATACCGTCAACGAGTATGTGGCGTATTTGCGTGCGTGCGATATCGAGCCGGCTATCACCGCTTCTACGGGTATCGCCGCCACACATATCGGCGGGATGACCATTCACTCTTGGAGCGGTATCGGTATTAGACGGGAGCTCTCCAAGTATGATCTCGAACGAATATCATCCAATGAGTATGTCGCCAAGCGTATTAGTCGCGCCAAAGTACTCATTATAGACGAGATATCCATGCTCTCGCCGCAGATGCTCAATATGGTGGATGCGGTTTGTCGCGAGGTCAAACGAACGAGCGAGCCATTTGGCGGACTCCAAGTTGTATTGGTCGGTGATTTTTTCCAATTGCCGCCGATTGTGAACAAGCAACCCATAGATGATCGGGAGCAAACCATATTTTTCGAGGAGCCTGTGGCGCGGTTTGCCTATGATGCCCCGGCCTGGGCTAGAGCAAATCTCATCGTCTGCTACCTCTTGGAGCAATATCGGCAAGATGATCCATTATTTCTCTCTATGCTCACCGCTATCAGGCGAAACGAGTTTGTGGGCGACCATCTACAGCATCTGGAAAAAAGAAAAATTGAACGCCATCTGGCTCCAGCTGGTGTGCCAAAATTGTTTTCGCATAATATTGATGTCGATCGGGTAAATGGCGAGATGCTCGAAAGTCTCCCGGGTGCCCCCAAGGTCTTTAGTATGTCATCACAAGGGGTTGATGGGTTTGTCGCAACGCTCAAAAAAGGATGTCTCTCGCCTGCAGAACTTCATCTGAAAGTCGGTGCGGCGGTGATGTTTACCAAAAACAATCCCAAAGGGGGATTTGCAAACGGCACACTCGGTACGGTAGAGGTATTTAGCAGAGCTACGGGATATCCTATTATACGATTGCGGGATAAGACCATGGTGAAAGTCGAGCCGGTGGACTGGACGGTTGAGGAAAACGGCAAGATTCGGGCGCGTATCACCCAGTTTCCTCTGCGGCTTGCCTGGGCGATTACGGTGCACAAAAGTCAGGGGATGAGCTTGGACGAGGCGGTGATGGATTTGAGTGATGTCTTTGAGTTTGGGCAGGGGTACGTAGCGCTCTCGCGAGTCCGGCGTCTCTCTGGCCTGCATCTTCTTGGTTGGAATGATCGGGCGCTCCAAGTGCACCCCGAGGTTATAGAGAAAGATCAGATGTTTCGCGCATTGTCCGAAGAAGCCCAAGAGGCATTCTCCAAACTTCCACTAACAGAGCTCAAAGATATGCAGCACAATTTTGTCGTTGCTTGCGGGGGAGATCCATCCGCCGGAGATGCGCCAGTGAGTCAGGCAAAAACAAAAAAGGTAAAAGCGGGCGCAAAACTTGCCAGCATCCGCGAGCATCATCCCAATGCCTATCGATCTTGGGACAAGGCACAGGATGAAATGTTACGCGATCTTTTTGTCCAAGACGTCTCTATCGGTGCCTTGGCTAAAAAATTTGGTAGAGGTTCAGGTGCCATCAGGTCGCGTTTGGTGCGGCTCGGGCTGATCGATGGGGATGAGTATGTCGTCGTGAGTGAGTAGGTTTGGTTACTTCGAAGTTTTTATCCTGTTTTGTATACTAAGGTCATGAAATTAGATTTTTCCATTCCCAAGACACGCCATTTTATCAAGGCATCAGTCCTCGTGGCAGTGGTTTTTGTTATTCCTACAGGATGGTTGGCGTATCATTTTATATGTAATCCTTATGGTGGTATCGGCGGAGGTGCGGCGCATGTCTATAATGTGCGAAGCGGGGATTTGGATCGTGCAAGAGATAAAAGTAGTATCCAGCTCGCCTTGGAATTATATAAAGAAAAAAACTTACATTACCCTGAAAGGTTGCAGGAACTTTTAGAAAACAACTACATCGATAGCAAAAAAATTACAGATCCTATTACCAATGAAGTTTATGTCTATGTTCTCTGGAAGGACGGAGAGGATTATGTAATAAAAATTCCGTTTGGAACATTGCCGAGCACTGTCGATTTCGATCGTCACCTTATGAAGGCACGTAAATCTTCTATGGAAAAGAGATTAAAAAATGATTTAGATGGGGTAGTTTCCGGTATAAATTGCAATGATCCCATTTATTGCGCAGGCAAGGATACATATCCGAGGTAGACGTCTATGAATCCAAAACTCCCTTCCCCTGTTGGTTGCGCTCAGAGAACATATCTGCTACCCATATAGATGGAAGGCATCACAAACGAATCGTTCACGCAAGTGATGCTCATTCCGACCATTCATAGTGCATGGTTTTTTGTGGCCAATGACGAGTCTCGGTGCTTCTTTACTGCTTGACGGGTGGTTTGCTTGGTATGGTGAGCGGTAGTTGTCACGACAAAAGCTGAACGATGATTATGATAAGTATAATAACAAGCAACGTGTGGATGAGATTGCCGCCTACTTTGAAGCTAAACCCAAGGAGCCACAGAATGAATAAGACGAGAATAATTGTCCAAAACATGTTTTTAAATATTAAGGTTGTCGAGATAGGGTTGTCGCAAGCCTTACCGCACAGGCCTGCTAACTATAAAGCCGAATCCGGTTATGTTCTGTTACCGATGTTGAGCTGCAACCATTTGAGCTCCCCACCGGCTTTTATGCTATGGAGACAACGCTTGTGTTTGCACAGATCGTTTTTTATTTTACGGTATCTGCTACTATTATTACGATAGGTATTTTATGCCTTGTCATCGGGCGTTATCTTGTGCGTATTGCGCGATCGATAGAGGCGCTTTCTGAAAATTTGTATCATGCCTCAAGCGAAACGGGCGAGCGGATGCGTAATATCCTAGAGACACTTTCAGATTTGCCGATGTTGTCATATGTTTTCAAAAAACGTCCGGCAGATCGGGAGCAGAAAGGTCGGAAGACATCGTACAAGAAATAATTACATAGATATGCAGAAGCAGAAAAGAACAAGCGCAAAGGGCGCAGGAAGCCAGAGAAAAGGTCTTCTGGAGGGCGCGGTGGTAGGAGCGGTGCTTGGTGCGGTGGCGGGGATGTTGCTTGCGCCAGAATCAGGAAAGAATATGCGGAGTGACATCAAACGACTCTCGGGGGATTTTTATCGCTATATTGCGCCGCGGGTCAAAGAGTTAAAAAAGATGGGGGAGGCAGAATATAATGCATTTATGGCAGAAAGTGCTAAGAATTATGCTAAAGTAAAAAAGCTCTCGCTTGCCGAGGAGAAGATGCTCGCCAGAGAGGCAAAGCGTTCCTGGAAGCATATAAAAAAGAACTTGCAGTAGGGTTGTACGGTGTATTATCCCAACTACTAAAAACAGTCTCCACGGCGGAGGCTGTTTTTAGTAGTACAGAAAAGATGTGTTCTCTTTATCCTTAAGTATCTTATGCGCGATGGTATATGAGTTTAAGCTTTTCTACGCCCCGATGTATTTGTACGGCAACGGTGTTTTTTGATCGGCCGGTGATGAGCGATATTTCTTTGAGCGACAGGTCTTGCACGTAGCGCATGCGCATTACCTGCTGGTAGGTGGGAGGGAGGCTTTGGATGAGGAGCACTAGCGCTTTCCCATCTAGGGCATTGAGCATGTGCCCGGAGGGGTCGCCCATGCTCGGTTCAAATCCTTTTACTAGGAGAGCGTCGAGCGAGGTCGTTTTGTGTTTGCGGTATTCATCTATGATGAGGTTATTGAGGACATGATAAAGAAAGGCCTTCATAATATCAACTTTCCCGCCTTTGACGATATAGGTCCATGTTTTCATGAACGTATTCTGGACTAAGTCCTCACTGATCATTCGGTTGTGTACTTTGAAAAATGCGTGGGCATTGAGCGCTTTCTTGTGTTCGTGGTATGCGAGCGTCAATATTCCTTGTAATTGTATCTCCTGTTTTAGGGTCATCATATAGTTAGCCGAGTACGGTAATACTTTATTACGTGGATATTACTAGGACCTGAAAATAATGACTCTACACCCAACGAACCGCATAGAGAGCTATGTACGGCTATAACTGCTATCCATGTTTCTTGTGACAGGGGTATTACAACAGTGGGTGTATCTGGAGAGAAGATATCTGTCCTGCAAGTATAGCATAGTATGCGCCACAATAGTACGTTGTAATAATATGGACGTTACTACGACTGTAGTACCATGGACATAAATAAAAATGGTGTGGCAAAGCCGCCGGAGTCTATGGGGGCGGATTTTTTTGATCGTTTGTGGGAGGAGAGTTGGGTATATATTAAAACGGTGGTAGACGTTATGCGAGAGCCAGTTTTGGTTCTCGATAAAGATTTTCGCGTTATGGCCGCCAATGAGCCGTTTTATCGGACGTTTCAGGTCGAAGAGAAAGATACGGAGGGGGTGGTCGTCTATAGGCTAGGTAATGGTCAGTGGAATATTCCTGCCCTGCGAAAATTACTCGAGGATATCCTCCCCCAAAATACTTTTTTTAAGGGGTTCGAAGTTACCCACGAGTTTCCATTCATCGGGCACAAGGTCATGATCTTAAACGCGCGGCAGATCCATTTTAAAGATACGGTGCACACAAAACCATTCCCGCCCATTATACTGCTTGCTATGGAGGATGTGACCGACATGATGGTGGTCGCCGAAACACTTGCGAGCCATGCAAAGCAACTCGAGGCGAGACTTAAGGAGCGGACGCTCAAACTAGAAATCTATGTTAAAAAATTAGAAAAAGAAATCAACGAACTCAAAAAGAAGTCATAACAATATAATCATCTGCCGGAGCGTCTCATACATGCAAACGTATAGCATGCTTCTGTGGGCAAATAAACATATATGGACTCATTCAATTCTCCCACCACCAAACCGCTCTATCGAGGTACGCAAATCGTCTGGTATATCCTCGGTGTTGTAGAGGTGTTACTCGTATTTCGATTTATTCTTAAATTACTTGGTGCAAATCCTGTTGCTGGTTTTAGCAGTTTTATTTATGGAGCAACGTATGTGTTTGCCGCTCCTTTTCTCGGCGTGTTTCGTGTCAGTTATGCCGCAGGCAGTATTTTTGAGTGGACTACACTCCTTGCTATGCTCGTATACTGGATCGTAGCCATGGGTGTTATCAAGATGCTTGTCATGGGTAAAACTGTCTCTACTCCTGAAGCAGCGGTCAAAATGAACAAACAAAGCTAGTAGGGGCAGAGGATCAAGCAAAAAAAGCCATTACAGCCAAGGTGAGTTGTTTGTAATATTACTGCTCGTCTGTCGGCATCAATATTACAAAGGTATACATAAGGAGGTCGACATATGTAAAAAAGCCTTTAACTTCTATGTAACCTAAACAAAAATCACATGAACAAAACATTACATCTGCAAAGCGCGTCACATAAGGGCCTCCTTCCAATAGGGGTCATAGTGGCAGTGCTTTGCGTCTCTTTCTTGGGTATGCAGAGCGCCAATGCTGCGATAGCCCGCCATTTAGATTTTGGTGACAATGGATCAGATGTTTCTGAACTCCAGACCTATCTTGCCGCTGATGCCAGCATTTATCCCGCAGGACTCGTTACCGGATACTTTGGTGCTTTGACGCAGGCTGCAATTCAAAGATTCCAGACCGCGCAGGGGATCGTCTCGGGTGGTTCTCCTACAACTACCGGGTACGGTCGAGTAGGACCGCAGACTATGGCACGGCTCAATGCGCTTATGGGTGGCTATAGTGGTACGCCTACCTCTTGGGATACGGTACCGATTTTGAGCACTCCTTCGGTGCAGTATGGCAATACCAGCGCCACATTTACTTGGACGACCAACGAGCCTACCCAAGGTCAGCTGTATTACGACAATGCACCGCTTCGTTCGGATGAGGCGACAGGACCTCACCAGCAACCGTATGTGAGTGGCACGTATGCGCTTGATAGTGGTGGTCTCTCTATGAACCACACGGTCACCGTACAAAACTTACAGCCTAACACGTTCTACTACTACCTGACGCGCGGTGTAGATAGTGGCGGCAACATGAGTATGACTTGGCCAAACAGCTTCCGCACCAGCCAATAACGAGCCATATTGGTTTGGGAGCCGACAAAAAAATCACCGCCCGCACTGCGGTGGTTTTTCTGTAGTTGGTTATATTGAGCTTAACCCTTTCGCGTAGTACTATATGAGCACCAACTAATCTGCCCATCATGGATCAAGTGCCCAAAACAGAGGAGGAGTGGAAAAAAGTACTTACCCCCGAACAGTACCGGGTACTGCGCGAGCGGGGTACCGAGCCAGCGTTTACCGGTAAGTATCACGATGAGCATGCCAGAGGGATGTACCGATGTGTAGCTTGCGGTGCGGAGCTTTTCTCCTCGGATACCAAGTTTGATTCTGGCACCGGCTGGCCGAGTTTTTACGATCCGGCCAATCTTGAAAATGTCGAGCTTCATACTGATGAGAGCCATGGTATGATGCGTACCGAGGTCAGATGCAAACGCTGTGGCTCGCACTTGGGGCATGTGTTTGAGGATGCTCCACAGACCCCGACCGGCAAGCGCTATTGTATCAATTCTTGCGCTCTGGATCTTAAACCAGAAGAGGGTAAATAACGCGCTGTGCCTACTGTCAAAAAATATTACGCTTATATCTTGCCTTCGGGTGAGCAGGGGATTGTGGATGCCTGGCCAGCTTGCCAAAAATTAGTGTCAGGCAAACCCAATGCCCGTTACAAGGGCTTTACTACAGAGGCGAATGCCCAAGCATGGCTTGCCACGGGGGGTGATTATGCGGCCAAACATGTTGCAAACTCCGGCATCTATTTTGACGCGGGTACGGGGCGCGGTGATGGTGTGGAGATTAGCGTGACGGACGAGACAGGCGCGGATTTACTGCAGGAGATTCTCCCCACGCAAAAAATAAATAGGCATGGGAAACATCTGATTCAAAAAGACGTCTCTAATAATTTTGGCGAGCTTCTCGCATGCCGATATGCACTCGAGCTTGCTCTCAAGCGCGGCGTGATGCATGTGTTTGGCGACTCAAAGCTGATTATTGACTACTGGTCCAAGGGGTACATCAATGTCCCCAATGTAACGCGCGAGACGCTGGAGCTCGCTTCTCGGGTTGCAGATTTACGTAAAGAGTTCGAGGCCGCTGGCGGCAGGATAGAGCACATATCGGGTGATGACAACCCCGCAGATTTAGGCTTTCATAAATAATTTTTAAGGTATGTCTTTTATCATTCACCGAGCCGATACCCGTGGCACTACCAAGACGAGCTGGCTCAATAGCCAGCATACGTTTAGCTTTGCCGACTATTATGATCCCGAGCGGATGGGGTTTGGAGCGCTTCGCGTGCTCAATGATGATACGATTTTGGCGGGTCAGGGATTTCCGAAGCATGGGCATCGCGACATGGAGATTATTACGATCCCGCTCTCCGGTGCCGTGCGCCATCAAGATAGTCTAGGGAACACATCTGTTGTGCAGACGGGTGAGGTGCAGATCATGTCTGCGGGCACGGGGGTCATACATGCCGAACATAATGCTTCAGATATCGAGCCACTCTCTTTGCTCCAAATCTGGATAGAGCCAAAAGTGCGGGGTATCGCGCCGCGCTACGATCAAAAAATATTCGATACATCGTATCGGCAGGATAGATTTCAAATGATTATCTCGCCCGAGCATGATGATACTATGCTCTGGATAAACCAAGACGCATATCTCTCGCGTATCGTATGTAGTGAGAAGTCAGCAATTGCCTATCATTTGCACAGTGCCAAACACGGTGCGTATGTATTTGTAATACGAGGCGTACTCCGCGTGTCAGGCGAGCTCTTGCGCGCGCGTGATGGCGTGGGTGTTTGGGATGTGCCGGATATCTCGTGGCACGCAGAAGAAGATGCCGAAGTGCTCGTCTTGGAAGTCCCCATGGAGGATTAGGTGCGGGCGTGCTAGATTGCCTGTATGGAAGCACCTGCATCAAAACAGAGTTCATTTTGGCTCAATGCATCTCCAGATGCCAAAAAATTTCCCGTATTGGAGACAAATCTCAAAAGCGATGTGGTGATTGTGGGTGGTGGCATGATAGGCGTTTGCACTGCGGTGTATCTTGCAAATCAGGGTATCTCGGTTATCCTGCTTGAAAAAAATCATATTGCCTCGGGTGATACAGCCTTGAGCACAGGATTTCTCACGCGTGTGCCGGATACGATCCTCTCTCGCATCAGACAAACATATGGTGCCGATTTTTTGCGCGAGATATTGGAGGTATCGCGTGCGGCGCAAAAGAAGTTGTTTGATGAGATTGAACGGAACTCTCTTATGTGTGATTTTACAAGAACGGAGAGCTATTTTGGCGCATATCACGCGAATGATTTGATGCTTGCTGATGAGATCGCCGCTTTGGACGGCATAGACGTAGGGGCTCTGGTGTGGCAAAGTCCCGTTGGTCCATTTGCCCGAGCAATAAAATTTTTGCAGGAGGGTAAATGCAACGCGCGCCAGCTCCTTGTCTCGATGTTGGAGCGGGAGAAAAACAACCCGCATCTTGTCGTCTATGAGGAGACGGAGATTCGGTCGATTGTAGTTTCTGACTTGGGGGTTTTGGTGCGTGCTGCAGGCGGGCTGG
>MHNR01000002.1:11814-12994 GCA_001819875.1 Candidatus Ryanbacteria bacterium RIFCSPHIGHO2_02_FULL_48_12
TCGTGCGTGAAAAAATTTCCCATGTGGTGGTTGCTCGTTATACTGCCCGGCCGCCTATCCCAGATGCTTTATTTTGGGATACGGCGAGCCCTTATTTTTACTACCGCTTGGTAGCCCCACATATGCTCATGCTCGGGGGGTGCGATACGTTTGTCGATGCACCTTCCGATCCAAAACGGCGAGACCCATTGGCAGAGTTGGAGCTCTTTCTCAAAAGTCGGCTCCCGGGCGATCATGAGATCGTGTATAGCTGGTCGGGGGGCTTATTTGAGACTAAAGACGGTTTGCCGTATGTATTTGAGCACCCACAGTATCCCGGCCGGGTGTTTATCGCCTGCGGATTTGGGGGTAATGGTCTTGTGATGGGCAAAGCCGCAGCATATGTACTTGGCGATCTTGTGCAGGGTAAAAAAACACGTGCCGCACTGCTCTTTGGTTTGGAGCGTACCGGCGAGGTGTTGTCTCTATCAGAGGCAAAAAATAATGGAGAGACGATCAGACAAAAAATATTTGTGCGGGTTGCCACTATTGCCGATGTGATAGACGCCAAGCCGTATTGTGCCGAGGCCCGCGGCCACAAGATTGCACTTTTTTTGATTGGCGGGAAATACTACGCCATAAGCAATACCTGCTCGCACGCCGGTGGGTCATTGTGCCGAGGGACGCTTACCGGAGATAGTATTCAGTGTCCGGTGCATGGCGCAAAGTTTAATGTCGCCACGGGTGCAGTCATGGGGCCGCCAGCGTTGCGCCCGCAGCTTACCTATCCGGTACGGGTTCGTGGTAGAGATGTCGAGGTCGAGGTGGAAGTGGAGATGCCAAAAGGACCTGCCGTCCAAGACCAGCAATCGCATACCCGCATACAAACGGCAGGCTCCACTTGGCGATCGTGGTTGCGCCGATTTTTTTAACGGAGTAGCCTTTTATGCTGACGCATTCACTATGCACAACCTTCTAAGTACCTTATGCCGTACGTGCTACTATAGAGATATATTACATACGTACATCTTCATGAGGTTTTTATACAGAGGTAGGATTTTTCTGGCTAACCTTTTAGGGGTTATGCGGTTTTTTGTATGAACCCGAAGCAATTCCTTATATTAGGCGGTATCATCTTGGCACTCATTGGCATGCTCGGCATGGTGGGTGACATTATCGGCCCTACTCCCGAGGAGAGTTT
>MHNR01000003.1:0-2715 GCA_001819875.1 Candidatus Ryanbacteria bacterium RIFCSPHIGHO2_02_FULL_48_12
AGGCGGCACTTTCATTGATGAAATCCCTGTTTTTGACTCCGTGCGGGAGGCGAAGCAATCATTCCCAGAATTGAATGCCTCTCTTTTGGTGGTGCCTCCTCGCGCAGTAAAAGAAGCGGCCATAGAGGCGATAGCCGCAAAGATACCGCTCCTCGTCATTGTAGTCGAACGAGTGCCCATACAGGATACTGCTATAATCCTTGCCATAGCCCATGAAGCTGGCACACGCATCATTGGCCCCGCCTCCATCGGCATCCTCGCTCCCGAGATTGGACGCCTCGGACTTTTAGGTGGACCCACGCCTGAAGCTATATACCGGCCGGGATCTGTCGGCATCATCTCGCGCTCCGGAGCAATGACTAATGAGCTCTCATGGATATTCCATCAACAAAACATGGGACAAAGTACCGCAATCGGCATTGGTGGCGATTTTTTGATAGGCACCGCATACACTGAACTTTTGGAAGAGTTTGAGAAAGACCCGCAGACAGAAGCAACTGCCATCTTTGGAGAAGTGGGAGGCTCACATGAGCAAGAAATTATCACCGGTAAAGAATCTGGGATCATCACGAAACCGGTTGCCATATACATAGGTGGCACAAGTAGCGCCTACCTCCCCAGTGAGACGCCCCTCGGACATGCCGGAGCACTCCTCGATAGAGGCATGGGCAATATCGAGACAAAAAAAGAAGCTCTCCAAAAAGCAGGCATATTGGTAGCCGACGAAGTATACGATCTCCCGTTCCTTGTCAAAAAAGCTATCCATCCCTAGTATTATCTTATGCAATGGGAAACAAGTATTTCTGAAGTCTCCAGTGATGGAGAGCGTATCCGCGGATACCGTCTGGATGAGCTCGCTACAAATCTCTCCTTTGCGGAAACGATATGGCTGATACTCTTTGGAGAAATCCCCACCAAACAAAAAACAAAGCTGTTTGAGGCCATGCTCATAACCACCATAGACCATGGCATAGGCACCCCTTCAGCTATGACAGCGCGCATCGCAACATCAGGAGGAGCAACCCTGCCAGCAGCAGCTGCTGCTGGCGTGCTTTCTTTGGGACCACGTCACGGCGGAGCGATAACCCAAGCCGCCCAGATGCTCGCAGTTGCCGTTACCAAACAAGAAAGCGCGTCCGCACTTGTCGAGCGTTACAAGCAAGAAGCTAAACGATTGCCAGGATATGGACATAAACTATTTACTAAGCAAGACCCACGCACCAAAACACTACTTTCGCTCGCCCGAGACCTACAGCTCTCCGGCCCACACGCCGTGCTTGCGGAAGAGATCGAGACCATGGCCGCAAAGACTTTTTCTCAACTACTACCGCTCAACATTGATGGAGCAATTGCTGCGCTCGGTTTGGATATGGAGCTCCCTGCAGAAAGTCTAAATGGCATATTCCTCATCGGACGTATGCCAGGGATCATCGCCCATATCATAGAAGAACAGATGGGCACCAAACCGATGCGCCGCTTATCACCAGACGAGACCGCATACCATGGAGCGCCGCCACGTAGCATAACGCATTCCGACAACGATGCTTTTTAACTCATACCTATATCTTATACTCTTTTTACCGCTCACATACGCGGTTTATTTTTATCTCAACGCGAAAGCATGGCATCGCCTCGCACTCGGCACACTCACGCTCGCCTCACTGGGATTTTATGCTTTTTGGAATATAAATCATCTTCCTATTCTTCTAGGATCTATCGTCGGAAATTATCTCCTCGGGTCTTATCTTGCCAAAGGTACTACTACACCACGCAAACGGAAAATATCTCTTATGTTTGGCATCGCCGCTAACATAGGTCTTCTCGCATATTTTAAGTACGCCGATTTTTTGATAGAGAATCTCAATCAATTTAGTCACACCCATCTTGAAACGCTCAATTTAGCATTACCGCTTGCAATCAGTTTTTTCACTTTTCTGCAAATCGCCTACTTGGTAGATGTATATAAAAAACCGGGAGAGCGATATTCATTAGAAGCATATGCCCTGTTCGTTACCTTTTTCCCTCATCTGATAGCGGGTCCAATCGTCCACCATAAAGATCTCATTCCTCAATTTTCTGACCTGGAAAAACGACAGGTCGCCTATCAGAATATCGCGCTTGGCCTATTTCTCATCGGCATCGGACTATTCAAGAAAGTTATCATCGCTGATACATTTGCTATCACTGCGGATAGTGGCTTTGGTACGCGCACACCGCTCCTTTTACTCGAAGCGTGGGTCACGTCCCTTTCGTATACCTTTGAACTATACTTTGATTTTAGTGGGTACTCGGACATAGCTATCGGGTCGGCACTTCTTTTTAATATCACTTTACCAAACAACTTTGATTCGCCCTACAAGGCAAAAAATATTCAGGACTTTTGGCGGCGCTGGCACATCACGCTAAGCAATTTCCTGCGTGACTATCTCTATATTCCGCTTGGTGGCAACAGAGTCGGACCGGTACGGGAAATAGCCAACGTCATACTCGTATTTTTGCTTGGGGGGCTATGGCATGGGGCTGGCTGGACATTCATCATATGGGGCATTCTCCACGGTAGCGCCATGGCCCTCTATCGGCTCTGGCAAAAAGCGAACATCTCTATGCCGACCATGCTTGCATGGTTCATTACATTTCAATTTGTGAATATCGCATGGATCTTTTTTCGGGCACGAGACATGGAACGTGCAATACGCATGCTCAAAGGCATGGGAG
>MHNR01000003.1:2743-10623 GCA_001819875.1 Candidatus Ryanbacteria bacterium RIFCSPHIGHO2_02_FULL_48_12
TTTAGAACCATACGTTCTATTCTTTGAACCACAGATAACCTTTGGCAATGTTTTCGCCCATATCAAACTACACGACATACTCGTCCCCTTGCTCTGGCTGCCCATCGCGCTTGCAGTAGTACTTTACATGAAAAACTCGAACGAGCTTGCATCGAAATTCAAACCAAACACCGCATCGCTCGCCGCCACTATAATACTCTTTGTTGTCTCGCTCTATAGTATGAATACCGTTTCCGAATTTATTTATTTCAATTTTTAAATGATAACGCCTAAACAATTCACCTTTGTATTTCTGGGGTTTATGGGGATCATACTCATCATCTCCATGGCCCTCTACTTGCTCGATATTCCCTATACCAGCAACGATGTTATCCGGCAGTATCAAATGCAAAAGATTCAAGCATCAGCACCAGTAAACATCATCATTGTCGGAGACAGCTCCGCTGGCCTCGGCATAGACGCCGGGGAATTTTCAAAAATCATTGGGCAACCCACACTCAACCTCGCCCTTACCGGTAGCTTTGGCATCGCTGGAAGCTACAACGTCATGCGGCACGCGGTTGCAAAACATCCCGTCAAAACAGTTATTTTTATGCATACGCTCACCACATGGAAAACTCCATTCTCTACACAAGGATTTCTGGAATCACTTGACAAACTACCTATAGGCGACATGCAAAATGCCTATAAACGGAAAAATGCCTACGCCGATATTCTACAGGCCGCACTCAATCCCCAAGAGATACTATGGTACATCCAGCATCTACGCGGGAGCTCGGCCCCTCTTCCCGTTATCGGAGATGATTATTTTGTTCAACATGATGATCAGTTTTCCAACGGCAAGAAAACTGATCCCGGAATATTCATAGCTCCGCGCGTAGAGCGATCCAACCGAGCGGCACTCACGGTCATTGGAACCTACTGCACATCCCATGCAATACAATGTCTCATAGTACACGGCCCGATTCTCTCTTTGGTATACGACCGATCACGCCCCGCGATAAAGCGCATTGAGGAGCGGATACAGCAAGTCACAGGAGTAGTATTCGTCCCATTCGTCTCAAGCGTCCCCATAGAATACATGGGAGATACTGTAGAACACGTTGCCCCCGCATACAAAAAAGAAATGACCCGACGATATGCCGAGACACTTAAACCATATATAAAAAATTAAATGCCGATCTTCTCTTCTATAACGTAATCCGGACGATGTTTGGTCTCCTCATAGATCCGGCCAATATACTCGCCGATCACCCCCAAGGATAGGAGCTGGATACCGCCGAGAAACAAGGTGATCGTCGCGAGCGAGGCAAACCCGGGAATGGAAAGATTGGTAAACAGACGAAAATAGAGTACGACCAGGATAGCAAAAAAAGATGCCGCCGAGACTATCACCCCTAAAAGCGTGATGAGATGAAGCGGCACCGAAGAGAATGAGAACAAGCCGTCATACGCAAGACGCAACAGGCGTAAAAAAGTATATTTGGGTTTACCGGCATACCGTTCGTGACGCTCATAGGGAATACCCACCTGTCGAAATCCGACCCAGGTACGCAAGCCACGGACAAATCGGTTGCGCTCGGGAAGAGATTTGACCACATCCAGGGCTCGGCGCGAGATGAGACTAAAGTCTCCCGCATCTACCGGCATCTCCACTCCTTCTGCGCTCGCCCGTAACAACCGGTAAAACAAATAGTAGGCAAGGCGCTTGCCCCACCACTCTTTGCGTTTTTTACGGATACCATAGATGACGTCATACCCTTCGCGCCATTTTTGCACAAATGCGGTAATCAGCTCCGGCGGATCCTGCAAGTCTCCATCAAGTAGCACCACTGCGTCCCCTTGTGCGTAGTCGATACCTGCAGTCACCGCACTCTGATGCCCAAAATTGCGCGAGAATCTCAAAACTTTGATCCGCTGGTCGGCCACCGCCATCTCGTGAAGCATATGCGGCGTACGATCAATGCTTGCATCATCCACAAACAAAATCTCACAGGTAACACCAAGTGGCACCACTACCGCGTCCACACGACGCAAAAGCTCGGGGATATTCTCCTCCTCGTTGTAAACCGGCACCACGATTGATATAAGATTTGATTTCATATAGTTGCGTACCTTTGTACGATCCGTCGCACCCCCCGAACAAAAAATATAATATAGATCGGCATGACTGCAAGAATATAGCGAAACTCGGAGTCTACCACTACCGCCTGTATACCCACAGTATAGAGCGCACAGAGCACAAGCAAAAGATATATCGGGCCAGATACCCCTGTCTCCTTTCTATACAGAGTCAGGGCCCAAAACGCAATACCGAGAAATCCAAACCATATGATGCGCAGTAGCAGATTGATTGCTATGCGCATCCCTAAACTCGGATACGTAGCATCCGCCAAAAAATGAAATGCTGAAGTCCCCTGATGATTAGGCGGCGTATGTAGGCGCACCAGGTTAAATCCCGTGGTCAGCAAAAACGGCAGCGGGTGCTCGCGGATATTCTTGACCGCCTCTTGAAAAAAATAGTCATTTATCTTTACATCGGGTACTCCCGCACGTTGCATCGCAAGGCGTCGCTCGGTAATATGGTCTTTCTGCGGATAGGGATCCGGATAGCGGGCATATCCCGGATAAAAATAATCCGCCGTCACGTCTCCCGCAATCGCCGCTATGCCGGTTGCCCACAGACGATCAGGAGACATGAGCGCATCGCGGGATCGCCAGGCTAAAATGTGTCCGCTATCCGCAAGCTGTCTAGAGTGAAAGATCTGGAAGCTCCACCACATCCAAGGCACCACCACCAACGCGGCAATACCCGCAAACAGCAGCGCATCCCGGAGGCCCCGGATACGTGCATCGGACCTTGCCCACCATATCCAACACACGGCGACCGGCACAAAATAGAGCATCACTGGGCGCACTAACGCCAAAAATCCAAGCACGAAAGCAACAAGAACAACCCATGATATTTTTTTTGTCTGGAGGTAAGCAATACACCCCCGAAGAAAACCAAGTACCAGCACTAACCCCAAAAAATCACTGCCCACCCGCACCACATATCCGGCTACAAACCAGGCAATCGCATAGAGCATCACCGGTACATATGCCCAAGAACGCTCCAAGTACAAACACGCAATTTGCCACACCAATAGAATGGAGAGCACAAATAACATCTCATTGATCACCCAGACACTTACCGGCGATGGATATACTCGATACACCCCCGCAAGAAACAACGGGTACCCGGGAGAGCGACGCACTGATTCGTAATACGAACCGTCCGGATTGGCAAACGTACCGTGAGCAACCATGTTTAACGCCATGCGATTGTATGATTCTGCATCATCGCTATAATCGGCGAACTCTGTCCGAACTATCGAGCCATTTTGCACCGCAAAAAGCAGGGAGAAGAGTACCCCCAAAACCGCTATCAGCACAATCACCGTCCGCGGTCGCTGTGTTGAAAGTATATCGAACATGCCTATATGCCAAATCGCTTATACCACATTTGGAATACCAAGAGCGTCCAAAGTTTTTTGCGGTGATCATGTGTGCCGGCACGATGCTCATCCACAAGCCGCGCGACATAGCCCGGATTGAAAATCCCCTGCGCCTGCAACACGCGCTTATGCAAGTGCGCATCTACCAAATCTGCAAGCTCACGCTGTAGCCAATGCGCAATCGGTGGCTGGAACCCTTGTTTCTTTCTATCAACAATACGCCGCCCTAGCCGCGGGCGCATGAGTTTTTTCAGTATATGCTTTGTAGTAAGCCCACGTACCTTCTCCTGATATGGCAGTGCAAATGCGAACGCCGCAAGATCAGGATCGAGAAACGGCGCGCGCACCTCCAGAGAATTATACATACTTGCCCGGTCAACTTTTGCGAGCACGTAGTCTTGTAGATAATGCCGGGTATAGAGATAACTCAACCGATGATAAATATCCAAAGAGGAGACGTGTGGCAAGTGTTTTGCAATATCCTCATAGAGATTTTTTTCCAATTTAAAATTGGGGAACAGCTGATAGAGCTCCTCCGGTGCGAACGCCGCGATCCAGCGCTGATTGCGAAACTCTGCATCATCTCCAAGATTATTTACAAAGCGTTTGAGCCGAAAATCCAAACTCATATAGGAGAGGGAGGCGGGCATTTTATTTATGAGCGGACGGATTATTTGCTCGCGCACCACTTCCGGCAAGCGCATATACCAATGCGCCAACTTCTCCGCTTGGAACGTCGCATACCCCATAAAAAACTCGTCCGATCCATCTCCTCCCAGCGCCACTGTCACACTCCCGCGCGCAAACGAAGCCAAAAGATAGGTCGGGATGAGCGAAGGATCAGCTAGAGGGTCATCAAGAAGTCCGTAAATTTTTGGAATGACATCCAAGAGATCCTGCGAGTTGAATACTCTTGTATGGTGCACTGTACCCAGACGCTTGGCGACATGTGCCGCATATGGGGACTCATCAAATGACGCCTCAGAAAATCCGATAGAGAATGTCTCTATTTTTTTGGAAGAGTTTTTTTGCGCATAATAGGCGACTGTGGAAGAATCCAGCCCGCCGGAGAGAAATACGCCAAGCGGTACGTCCGACATCAGCATCTTTGAGACCGAAGCGTCGAGCTTTTGATCGAGCATGGCGAGCAAATCCCGTTCGCTCGTTGTAGTAAAAGCTGCACGATGTGGGGCCGCGGCATCCGCAAGATCCCAATACGCTTTTACCGCAATCTTCCCTTGGCGCAAAGTCAACGTGTGCCCCGCTTCCAATTTATAGGCATGCCGAAACATCGTGTGCGGTGCGGGCAGACATTCAAACAACATGTACGTACGTAATGCATCGGTGTCTAGCTCGCGGCGAAACTCCGGATGTACCATAAGTGCTTTGAGCTCCGAGCCGAACAAAAATACATTGGGTGTCTGAAAGTAGTAGAGCGGTTTTTCCCCAAAACGGTCGCGCGCCAAAAGCAATTTTTCCTGTTTCATGTCCCATATCGCGAGTGCAAACATGCCCTCGAGCTCCACGATACAGTCCTCCCCCTTCTCCTCATAGAGATGCACGATCACTTCGGTGTCTGAACTCGTAGCGAATGTATGACGACCAGCGAGTGTGGCACGGATTTTTTTGTAATTGTAAATCTCTCCGTTAAATACCACTACGATACTCTTGTCTTCGTTGTACATGGGCTGTGCCCCACCGGCTACATCAATAATGGAAAGGCGGCGATGGCCAAGTGCGGCATACCGCAAAAAAGACCCAGCTCCCGCAAGCGGCGCCAAAAAATAGCCCTCTCCGTCGGGGCCTCGATGCGAAAGCGTACGCGTCATTTTTTCTACTAACGGTTGGGATCCCTCCCCTATAAATCCGGCGATGCCACACATATGGTCATACTATAGAGAATACAACGAAAAATCAAAGTAGTTTGTTTTTGTGGCACAAACATCAGACCACCCACGCGTGTAGCTAGCGGGCATCACCCAAACGGGCGTTGGTCATCTTGGGAATATCCGACCACCAATGCCGCAGAAGGAAGTATTCCGTACGCGGCCGGTCATCGGTAATCGGCGGATATCCAGCAACGAATGCACGAAGTGTATCCACACTCCTCATGTGATCCAAAACCTCCCCCGCAGTAAGCGTAGCTCCCACCTCGGCAAAATCTTTAACGACCGCATCTGAAGCAAACACACTCCCAAATCGCGCCTCGTCAACCACGATTGGCTCCTGTGATCCCAGAAGATACATCCCATTCGTCCCCCCTGGCGAGAGCACTACGATGACATGTGCAAACACATCCAAAAAACTCCGTGCGGCCATCGCAACATCATCCTCTCGAGAACCGAAGAACAACCACTGACTGACAATCGCATCTTTGTGGGTGGTGTCGCGAATCGCCTCATAAAAATCTTTGGAGTAGAGTACCGTGGTGCCTGCGGCATTAAACGGCGGCGGCGGGTCGATAATAACGATATCGTATTTTTTACGGCTCAACGCCGCATAATTACGGCCGTCATTGATGATGACGCGCCCCTGGGGATTTGCCAAAACATCTTTGGCATCATCGTAGAAAAAATGAAACATCCTCGGTACCGATGGCGAGAGCTCTACCACATCTGTCGCCAGATCATGCCCCAACACAGAACGAAATGCCGTACCCATACCAAAAGCAATAACGAGCGCATCATGCGGGTTATGATGCGCCGCATACGGCAGGTGTGCCATAAGTTTTGTTTCTAGGAGCTTCGCGGTCGTCTCAATGCCATTTACATAGAGACCTTCGTTACCGAGACCCGGGCCGCGATAAGCAAGCACCGAGGAAGCATCGTCCTCCCGAAACTCGACTACCGCCCCCATCTGAAGCGCGCGATCCTTGCGCTTCTGGGTGACATAATCAAGCAACGAATCATACCGCAATACCAACAGCCCCGTGCCGAATCCTAAAAACACACACACCACCGCCATTATGCCGAGCGCATGCCGCCGCACAATCTCACCTGCGTACCAACAAAGAAGGACTACCCCCAAAAGCATGCTCAACAAAGAAAACGCCGCTACTCCCTGAATCGTGCCAATCATAGGAATTACAAAAAAACTCACCGCAAACCCACCGGCAATCGCGCCTATAGTATTGGCAAAATAAGACACCCCCACCACGCTTCCCGATCCGCCACCACGCTTGAGCATCGCAATCGCGGCAGGGAACGAGACACCCATACAAATCGTAGCCGGCAGTATGACCAAAAATGCTACTAAATGTCGCGGAATAGGAAGCGGCACCAGCATCACGAGCACCGAGCATAGCGCGCATATGCCGATACCCGCCTCACTCAAGGCAAAAAATAAGCCGTGTTTGTCAAAACGTCGCACGAGCCAATTGTAGAGGATACTCCCTACGGCGATACCAAAAAGATATATCGCCAAGATCGCCGAAAGAGCGTAGATAAACGTGCCCGTAAGCGGCGTAAGCATGCGCGTCCACAGCACCTGGTAAGATATCGCCGCAAATCCCGAGATACCGAGTGCGAGCATTATCATCCGTAGCTCCACTTGGTGCAGTGTCTCAACGGCCGATACGACACCATCTCCTTTTTGCGTAATCTTTGATATGTCCGGTACCGGCGGGCGCACTCGCCACGCTACTCCTGCGGCCAAGAGATTGCACCCTGCCGCAGTAATAAGCGTACCGCGGAGCCCAAAAAACTCTATCAAGAAAAATCCCGCCCCAATGACACCAAGCACCGCGCCAAAGGTATTGACGCCGTAGAGCATACTGACGTTTTTCTCGATACCTTTTCCATAAGACTCTATAAAATTGACCAGCACCGGCAGTGTAGCGCCCATAAGAATAGTAGGCACCAAGATAATCCCGATAGACAAGGCGAATTTAAAAAGCAGTAGTGACCCGGTAACCGATGTGCCATCACTAAGCGTTGCATACAGTGGCGTCATAAGATGCAGGAGATATAGAGAAGAGAGAGCAGTCAGCGCCACCCCGAGCTCAAGCTTGGCATACAAGCGAAGAAGGATCTTTGGATCGGTCGTCCGATCAGCCAGCTTGCCAAAGAGCAGACTCCCGAGCGCCAACCCCCCCAAGAAAGCCGAAACCACCGCGACCATGGAATTGGTGGTAGCACCAAATACAAACACCAAAAGGCGTGTCCAGACAATCTCATAGATCAGCCCAGCCGCGCCCGATATGAAAAACAAGGGATATATGAATCGAGTAGTTTGTGCCTGCATAGAAAATAAATGTCAGTTTATGCTAACAAGGCACACCCCCGCATGTCAAAACAAGGCGGGTACCGCTGGCACACATTTCGCTTCGCTTATACATTTGATACGATAACCACGTGATACAAAAACTACACCGCCTTTCAGAAG
>MHNR01000003.1:10701-20991 GCA_001819875.1 Candidatus Ryanbacteria bacterium RIFCSPHIGHO2_02_FULL_48_12
GCGGTAGCCCGCGGCAAGACCCAAGCATTCAGACGCGGCACCGCAGTGATGTTTTTCTCATCGTTTGGCATGACCATCGCCACACTTGGCGCTGCGGTATTTTTTGGCTACAGAGGCACTGCGCCTCTGGCGTGGGGATTCGCCGCCACCGCCCTTCTTATACCGTTTGTAGAGGGCCTCGGCACCTGGCACGCGTATCTCGACGGCAAAAAACAATTTCGGCAAAAAACAATCTATAACATTGCAAGCCAAATATTTTATGGCACCTGTATGACGCTTACGGTCGTCTACATATATATGGCGCATACCCCCCCTTGGATAAGTCTTGCACTGCTTGCTGGCATATACTATTTGGCACACGCACTCCCCAACATCTTTCTCTCACTCTATGTCATGCGTAGCGTACCTGCATCCTATGCACCTCAAGAAGAACAGGACGCCATTCGCTACGGTGTGCATTTGAGTTTGATAAAAATTCCCACAACCATCGCAAACTATATCGACAGCGTGCTTCTCTACACGTATCTCGGGGGCGCACAACTCGCACTCTATTCGTTTGCACTCGCCCCCACGGAGCAGATCAAGGCGCTCCTCGGCAACGCGGCAAGCGTCGGATTTCCCAAACTTTCGGAAAAGACAAGCACGCCCGAGCATATGGCAAACCTCAAAAAAACACTCCCCGTAAAAATGCTCAAAGCCTCCCTATTGACTTCGCTTATTGTCATCCTCTACATCCTGGCTGCACCACTTTTTTTCCAAATATTTTTCCCGAGATACACCGCCTCCGTGGCCTACTCACAAATTATCGCGCTCTCGCTCGCCTTTTTTCCTTTAAATATTTTTGGCACCGCACTCAAAGCCGAGGGAGACTTGAAAAAAATATATATCTTCCAAGTAGCACCTCCTATCGTCCAGATCCTCCTCTTTCTCCTGCTCATTCCCTCATTCCATCTTTGGGGAGCGGTCATCGGCAAGGTCGCCGGACGCCTGACCAATCACCTGATCCAAGCGTTCTTATATATGCGCACTTAGGCGCCATTGTCGCCACATACCCCGCATGATACTATGTTGCCTATGAAAAACCGTGTGAGTCTATGGGTACTGCTAGGAGGGGGAGCGTTGCTCTCCGGTTTTTTCTTGTTGCGCCTGCTTATCACCCAAGAGGCACCAATCATCCGCCGACTCGATAATATCACCTCTAACCCAAATCCCCTGATCCGGCACTTTGCACCCACATGGCGATCTCTGAAAAAAACGGTGGACATCCCTTACCTCATCCGATCCTCAAGCTACACCTCCTCGCTACCGGTCTACGACATTACCATCAGTACCAAAGACCAGGTTGAGTTATTGCTCAATCTTCCCGACTATCCCCGAGAGTACAAGCTCTTAGAAAATTTCAAAAAAACGGTCATCGGCGCATTTGCCCACGACACGTATCTCAACCAGCAAGCCGAAATCCGCTATCGGGGCGTCTCACCTAATCACTGGAATGCGGTAAAAAAATCTATCCAAGTAAATCTCCCTCCCGAGGAGCCGCTGGATGGCCGCACCACCTATCGGTTTTTTATTGGTGAAGATAAAGGCTGGATCAAATCATTACTTTGGAACCATATCTCTGACAAGCTCGGCATTATGAGTCTCGACTCCAAGCCGGCTAAGCTTACCATCAACGGCAAGGACATGGGCGTATATATTTTGATCGAAGGCTGGGAGCCGTCACTACTAGTGCGTTATAAAAAACCTTACGGGCCGCTGTTTAGCAACAAAAATATTGAGACCAATATTACCGACCTCTGGCGCTCCGATCAAATTGACCAGTGGTACAATCGCAACGAGCCAGATGTACCCGCAACATCCTACCCGGAGCTTGAACATCTGCTCACTATTGTCGCAGACAGCCCGGACGGGGTGTTTGCAAAAGAGATTCCGCACATACTCAATGTTGATGCATTTTTGCGCTGGTCCATGGCAACCGTACTCTCTGGCAACTTCCACCAAGGCAACATCGCCAACATGAATTTTTATTTTAATCCCGAGACACGCCTCTTTGAACCGATACTTTTTGATGCGGCACCCTCCCCCATAGGAGAAACAGTAGACGTGCAAAATCATCGCCTCGTAAACCGGCTACTGCAAATCCCCGCATATCGGACCGCATTTGAATCATTGGTGCGCGGATATGTAGAATCTGAAGAAAATCTCCAGGAGGATCTCCGCTTTTATGATGCACAAACCAATGCTATCCTATACGATATCTACCAGGACACCCAAAAAATACAGACTTCTCTTGAGGCAATGGCATCCATCAAACGAGATCGCGATACCTATACATACAATGTTCGTGCACTTCGGACCATGCTTGATGCACACGGTACACTCCGCTACACATTTGCCGACGAGCAATACCCACTCCCCCAACCCCCCACACACTAAACCCTATGGAAAATTTTCTTATTCTTGCAGAGACGGAGGTAAATGGCGCCACAATCGTCTTGAATATTTCACTGGTGATAGGACTCCTTTTGTTCGTCGCATGGCTATACAAACGCACACATGCGTCCCTTTCGTATACACAATCTTCGTTGTTTGCTCTCATACTTATGGGCACTGTAGCAAGCATCATCATGATGATTACCGCACAAAATGTCTTCGGCGCATTCGCATTTTTTATCGTGTTTACCCTCATACGCTTCCGATCGGTCATCAAAGAAATGCGAGAAGCAGTGTTTCTTTTATTTGCTATGATTATTGGCGTTGCGGTCGGCAGAGGATCCTATACTATTGCGATCCTCGCTACCACTACTATCTCCCTGATCATCCTCGGTCTTCAACGCTGGAAACTACCCGGGACACATAGCGATGAATCCATACTCACAGTTACCGCCCAAACATCATGTTCTCTTGAACATGCTCCGGTATTTTCTGATGCGCCGACACGCTATCACCTCCAAAAAGTGCGCGATCTCCCCATGAACCTTAAAAAATATATTTTTTTTACACACCTAGAGGGAGTGCCCGAGGAAGCGGCTGTCTTGGAACAGATCAAGCGCATCCCGGGGGTAGAGGCGGTGGAGCTTATCAGCAGACGGCAAAACATCCAGTACTGATATGCGCATCACCCGCCACACTATGTATACGCGTATATTCGAGAGTCTCCCGCTTCCTCTGGAAGGAGATATTTTGGGCGTGAGTGGCCTGAAATACTGGACCGGCTCTCCCCACTACCAGCCACCAAAAAAAATAATTGCGGACAGCGCGCGCATCACCGAAGCCGAGTATCCTGATGTCAGTATGCTCAAACTCCCGTACGCCGACAATTCGTTTGACTATGTTATCTGTGACCAAGTACTCGAACACATTGAGGGAGACCCGCAACAAGCGATCAACGAGGCGCACCGCGTCCTGCGTTCGGGAGGAATACTGATTGCCGCAACCGTGTTTATCCACCCAAAACACTACGGACCCAAAGACATGTGGCGCTTCTCTCCTGATGCCTTGCACTATCTCTGCCGTGATTTTAGTGAAATTATCCAGTGCGAAGGTTGGGGCAACCGCTGGGCACATGTATTGTTTTTTATCTACGATAAAGCTCGCGACTGGGAGGTACCCGCGCGAACCATAAGCCTTGCGCGATACCTTGCAACCCATAATGATACCAACTATCCACTCAATACATGGATACTCGCCAAAAAATAACCAACGGACCGCTGGTAAGCATCATCCTCCCCACATGGAATCGGGTACGGTTTCTTCAAAGCGCAATCGACGGCATACTTGAGCAGACTTATCAAAACTTTGAGCTCTTAGTGCTCGATGACGGATCAACTGATGAGACGCCCGAGATCATGCGCCAAATCATGGCAGAAAAAAATGATCCGCGGATCAGGTATATCCAACTGGAAACCCACCAAGGAGGAGCCCAAGCGCGTAACATCGGCATTCGCCAAGCCCGAGGAGAATTTATCGCCTCCCAAGATGATGATGATGAATGGGATCCGCAATACCTCGAGAAACAAGTTTCGAACCTATCCGCCCTCCCCAAAACATATGGCATGAGCTATGTCTCCTACTGGCGCGTGCTCACGAGCGGCAAAAAAATTCTCATGCCACCACGAAACGTCCGCCCCAAATCCGGCAATATCTATGGAGGCGATATTATGCGTAAAAATTATAACCCCTACCAGACGGCGCTCATACGAAAATCGGTACTTGAGGATGTGGGGCTCATAAATGAGGAGATGAACTCACTCTATGATTGGGAGATGTGGTTGCGTATTGCTAAAAAATACCAAATTGCGCATATCGATGAGCCGCTCTTTACCCAAAACTCGACCCCGGGGAGCAACTCCACCGACCCAAAGAAAATCTGGTGGCGAATAGACGCGCGCAAACTCATTCTACGAGACTTTGGAGATGACATAAAAAAATTTGGCTACTTCCCTGATCATTGCTCGGCACTCGCTGATCTTTTGGTCGCCGCGGGAGACTCGGCTCAGGCTCGTGCATATCTCTGGCAAGGCATCCGCACCAAACCCGCCAAACTCAAACTTTGGCTCAAACTTATCGCTTCATACTTTGGGAAAAGCGCATACCAACAGCTCCTTACACTACGTAGAAACACGCTCCTTAAAAAAATCAGCCTCCGCTAGCAAAAAAATAGCCATGCAGTATTGCATGGCTAGCTAGTGAGTACGGACGATCTCGAGGATAGCATCTTGATTGGGCTGGTATTTTTTCTCGGATGCAACCTCATCCCAAAACTCGCGGATTCGACTGATGGTGCGCACACCATGTCTTCGCATCCAAGGAAATGTCTCTTCAAAGTCACCATATCGATTGATACTTGCCCACGAAAGCGTATCCGGCGGCACTCGCATACCCGCCTTCACCGCAGCCGCATACTGCCCGGTGCCGGGATATGGAGTAAAGAGCTTCGGACCGCTCACCGAGACGTAGGGCTCTCCTTTAAGCTCTGTCACATAATCCAGTGTGGCATGTATAGAGTCCTCTGTCTCCCCCGGAAATCCTATGATCATAGAAAACCGAAGGGGCAATCCAACCTCCCGTGATACCGCGACAAGACGCCGATAATCGCTGACTCGCGTGCCCTTACGGATAAGATTGAGTGTCTCTTGCCAGGCAGACTCTGTACCCACAAAGACCTGCATACAACCCGTCTCCTGCAGATACTGGTAAAGGTCTGCTTCCCGCATCACTCCTCCCCATGTATTGCTGGTCTTGATGAGCTGGTTCGCCCTTGCCTCCAGAAGATACCCGAAACTCCGCCGGTGCATCATTTGGAATATCCGCTTTGCTCGAGCAGTGTGGTGTAGTCCTCCTTTGCCAAAAGGCATGTCATCCCATAGTCCGACACCATCCATCCGCACCCCCTCCCGAGCAAGTCGCCACGAGAGGTACTCGATCTGATTTTCTATCCACCCGGGCGTATGCGCACGCCAGGTAAGGTCCACATATTCGCGGCGCGTCTTCATCTCTTGCACCATAGCAGGAGTGCGCTCCGTCTCCCAGCAAAAATCGCACTTATAGGTGCACCCACGACTCGTGAGCAGGTAGTAGAGAATATTATCGTGAGTTCCATGGGAACGTACATGCACCGAGTGTGCTTCAGAAAATACATACCGCTTCAGCTCCGGCACCAATTCCCATGCAGGACGCAAATCATCCAGACGAGAAGAGGTCTCCGCATAAACCAGCTTTCTAGCCGGCAGTCGATTGCGGGAGATGATATCCATAAGGATCCGCGGCAGGGTAATCTCCGCCTCCCCGGAGACAACGATGTTAATGTACCACTCTTTTTCGGTCTGCTCGTGGACAATAGTAGCGTGCATGCCTCCCCAGATAATAGGTATACGCGGTCGGTCGGTATTGTACATACGTTGTACGTGCACCGAATGCCGCACAAAATCGACAATCTCCGGCGCCGTCATCACCGAGCAACCTACTGCGATAGGGTCAAACTGACTAATGAGCGCATCAAGCTCATCGCAAGACGCACTGCTTTCCAAAAGATGCGTGATAATTCCGAATGGGAGCAACGCGTTCATGAGGTAAAGCGCGCCCATCTGCGGATAGGCAGATGTTTGTATGATGAGTATAAAATGCCGTACTACCATCTTTTTGACCTCCGTTTTTTGTAAGGAACTCTAGCCTACACGCAACGATACGTCATGAAAGAATATATGTCAAAACTACGCAGTACACCGAAAGGAGGAATCCATCTCAAATCAGAGGGCGAATGACTTTAAACCCTTCCTCTGTCAAGGCTCTCTGGTAATGTCTAAACACTTCTAAACGGCTTGAAAGATACGGTCTACACACCAGAATTATGTACGCCCTAAATATTTTCTGCTATAAAGAACCCTATGCAAAGTCTTATACTATCAGCCGGATTCGGCACACGTATGCAAGAGCTATTCCCTGATACGCCAAAGTCTCTGTTACCGCTTGGAGATAAAACTGTTATTGACGCGCAACTTAAACTTTTAGACTTGCCTGACATCTCCGACATATTTATATTAAGTAACGAGCAATACCACAAAAAATTCCAAGACTGGCACGCTGTCTCTTTGCATCCGCGCATACATATTATGAGTAACGGCGCTCGGCAAAGCAGTGAACGCCGCGGAGCGGTCGGCGATATGGCATTTTTTGTACGCGCCACAAACTGCGATGATGATCTCTTGATCCTCGGCAATGATAACCTTTTTGAAGAATCATTTGCCGCGTGTCTGGCATTTTTTAAAGAAAAACAGGGGATAACAATCGTAGTGCATCCTCTGGAAAAAACAAATTTTTCCCTCCAGGCCAACAGCCTGTCCCTTGATCCAGAGACAAAACGCATCATCGCCTTTGCCTCCAAACAAAGCGCACAATCTCTCCCCTACATCGCCTCTCTGCTCTATATCCTGCCACGAAAAACAGTCCGTGAAATTACTGCATATATCGAGGCGGGGAAAGACCCCGACAACGCCGCAAATCTCATCCAGTGGCTATTCGAGCAAGGATATCCGCTCTATGGCTATGAAATGGAAGGACGACGCTTTGATGTTGGAGAGCCCGAAACATACAAAGATACCATACGTACATGGAACGCCCGATAAAATTGGGAGGTCAAACTCTTGCCGAGACCAACTATCTGTGATACAAAGGCTAGAATCAAAGGAGGTTCTTTTTTATGACCGAGAAGTTAGATGGCTCCATAATACTCCGAGAAAAGTTTATACACGACGCCCGAAAATTCCAAATCTTTGAATCCCACTACCGCACCGTAAAAGGAGACGAGCGTACCCACTGCTTTCTTCGCTACCCACCTTCGGTACGCATCGTCCCCATCACCCGAGATGGCCATATCGTGCTGATACGAGAGTTTAAATTCGCCGCAAACGAGTATGTACTCTGCCTTCCATCGGGTACGGTGGAACAAAATGAGACCGTGCTTGGGGCGGCAAAACGAGAGATGGAAGAGGAGACCGCTTATACCAGCGACTCGCTCACGGACCTCGGCGCCTACCATCTTGCGCCTACCCTCGTTGAGCAAGAAGCCCGCGTAGTACTTGCGGCGAACGTACACCGACTCCAAAACCTCATAGAAAGTGACGAGTACGAGCGCGACCGCATTAGCGTAGTACAAATGCGCACAGAGGAGATACTGGTGGCGGTACGTGATAGTCTCATCCGTGATGGACAAGCCATGGTCGCCATCCTTAAGGCATTTGTACATCTTGGCATTGGTTTTACCCTACCCTGACACATCGGCACAATCCTGCCGATTTTTTTTACCAAAAACAAATAGCCTCATGAGGTCGTTTTATGTCCGTTCCCTTGTAGTATTTATTTTGACTTGGACGGCATACCAACGTACAATGCACTTCATGAAACCCTATAAAAAGCCTAGACACTCCAAGGTATTTTTGGCTTTTTTGGTCGCGCTTACCCTCATGGGTATACTACTCGTCCCCGCACTCCCCAACTCTATCAAGCGCCCGCTTATCGCAAGTCAAGCCACTCAATATTTCATCCACGCCTACCACTCTCTGCGTAAACTGCCTGATATTGCATTTTTTCCCTATTGGTTTCTCAAAAGCGATCTTCCCCTGTACAGTCTTCTCATTGACGAAGGAGATCTGAAACGCCTGGAGTCCTCGCTCCCTGCCGACCCTATAGGCGGACATTTGGGTGAACTCAACCGCGTCTCGGTCAAAGGCACGTTTCTTGCCGGCGATTATCAAGATCGGGTAGACATCCGCTACCGTGGTACCAATGCCAACCACTGGAACAGTCTCAAACGATCGTGGCGCATTAACTTCAAACATACAAACTTATTCGACGGCATGGAAGGGCTCAATCTCATCATCCCCAGTGATCGCGGCGAGGTGGCGGAGCTACTCAATATCTACCGCGCCCAAAAACTTGGCGTACTCTCGCCAGAGATGAAGCTGATACGCCTCAAAATCAACATGCGAGATGCCGGCGTGTATCTTGCGACTGAATCCTGGTCGCCATCCTGGGTAGAACGGCATGAGCTCCCCACCGCCGGCAGTCTTTTTACCATAGACGACACCGATCCAAACTTCCGCAAACTTTCCGTATTTACCAAAGAAGGAGCATCTCTTTGGAAAAGTGAAAATCAAAAAAATACCGACGGGATGGTACATGACGAGATCGCCGCTCTTATAGAAATAGTACAAAACACCAGCGACGCCGATTTTCAGCGGCTTGCGCCACACATTATCGATCTCCCCAAACTCTACGCCTGGAGCGTGGTAAACATCCTCGCAAACAGCTCACATCAAGACGATCAAAATAACAGCACCCTATTCTTCAATGCCTCCACCGGCAAGTTTGAACCCATAAGCTGGGATATCGGACTTGATACCTCACCCGCCCCAACAGCGTATACAGAAAGCCAAACACTCGCACAAAGAGTGTTCTCTATCCCGGAATTCCGCGATGCCCGCAATACTCTGCTCAAAAACTACACCGCAAATACGCAAAACCTTACAGACGATATTGCATTCTATGATAATCTCGTCCACCTGTATCGCAGTGATTTTTTCCGTGACAACACAAAACTCGACAATAACATATCTCTCATACATGAAATGCGTCTTTATCGAGGGGCTATTGAAGCAAATTTCCAAAATGCATCCCACACCCTACCAAAAAATGAAACAAGTATGGCACCCGCAAAAGCAGGCACCCTTACTCTTCCTGAAAAATTCCGATACGTACCGGATCTTTTACTTGGCATAGATGCATTTCTTGCGGTACATCCGCAATTTCACCGCATAGACGCACGCATCATTGGCATCAGCGGCACCCAAGCGATCACAAAAACAGTCGTGATACCCCCCAATCTGCAACTTATTATACGTCCCGGTACCACGCTCCTTCTGGGTGAAAAGACGAATATTGTCTCTTATAGCCCCGTGGAGGCCAAGGGAACTCCAGACGCCCCTATCATCATAAAAGAGCTCACTCCCGGCAAACCCTTCGGCACAGTTCTTATCCTTGATGCGCATGGACAATCAATATTTACATGGACCTCTTTGAGCGGCGGATCAGGCGGCACCATAAATGGTGTTACCTCTACCGGTATGCTTGCGCTCCATGGCGACAACACTGCAGAAATACGGCACGCCACATTCGCTGATACCTATGATGATGATGCGCTCAGCATCAAATATGGCAAGGCAATTATTAGCGACTCGTTATTTCGCAATACATTTTCGGATGCCATCGATCTTGATTACAATGATATTATTATTGAACGTAACACCTTCCAAGCGCCTATTGGAAGAGCTACTGATCCGAACCTTCTGGGAGATGCGATAGACATCAGCTTTTCCAAAGCAACTATACGCGACAACACGATATACGGTTGCAGTGACAAAGGCATAAGCGTAGGGGAACGGTCGCGACCGCACATTGAGAACAATACTATTTCCAACTGTTCCATTGGCATAGCAGTTAAAGACCAAGCAGATGCAGTCATTCAAGGAGGAGTGCTTACTCATAATGGAGTAGGCATCTCACTTTACCGTAAAAAACAGATTTTTGGCGGGTCACATGCGCGTATCACCGGTGTGATATTTAAAGACAATGGCGAAGAAATAAAAACAGACGAATTCTCATCCTACGAATCCACCCCATGAAATCAACAACCCGATTTGAATTTAAATACATCCTTAACCCGGCGCAGGCGCACGTAGCACGAGATATTGTCGCGCAACTCATGGATGCCGATCCTGCCGCAGGTGCACCAGG
>MHNR01000004.1 GCA_001819875.1 Candidatus Ryanbacteria bacterium RIFCSPHIGHO2_02_FULL_48_12
CAGATAATCCAGTACTATATGCTCATAGAGTTTTATGGCGAGGAGTGTCCGCATTGCGAGAATATGGCGCCGCTCGTGGAGCGGCTTGAGAAGGAAGAGGGGGTGCATGTAGAGAAACTTGAGATTTGGCACGATGAGGGGAACGCCCGCAAGATGGAGGCATACGATCAGGGATCATGTGGGGGAGTGCCATTTTTCTACAATACCGAGACTAAAGAGTGTATCTGTGGAGAGGATGCCTATGATACCCTTAAAAAATGGGCGGGCAAGTAGTCCTCCCGTCTTCGGCTTAATTGAAATAAAACAAAAACAGCCCCATCTCGGGGTTGTTTTGTCTTTTAGGTTTTAGAGTTTTGGCTTTTTGATGACCTGTACCACTTTGCCGTTGATAGCAAATTTGTCATCAGGGTGAATGTAGATAGGCGGAAGATCTTTGGTCGAATCCGAGGCAAGAATAACTTGTTCATTTTCTGCATCCCAGATATAACGTTTTACCACGGCGGCATCATCGATAATGGCAAGGACGATGTCACGGTTTCTAGGGGAGGTTTCATCTTTGTCTACAATAAGATAATCTCCCTCCTCAATAGTTTTGTCGTTTATGGCCGCCTTGTTCATGGAGAGACCGGAGGCTTTGATGGCAAATACCCCTTTTTTCTTGCCCAATAGCTTGGAGGACATTTTGAGATATCCTTCGATGTTCTGGTCGGCAAATAGGGTAGTAGGGCCGCAGTTTGCGGTGCCAAGAATTGGTATGGAGATGAGTTTGCTGTTTTTGATAAGACCCTGGGTGGAGCGCTCAATAGAGCTTGCCGCCTTGTTGATCTTGATAAGACCTTTGTGCTCGAGTTGGGTAAGATGGTGTTTGATTTTTTGAGGGAACTTTTCTCCGATAAGTTCGCCGATCTCGCGCAGGGTGAGCGAGCCAAGATTTTTCTCACCTACGAGCTTTAAAAGTTGTTCTTGTATGTTGTGCATGCCCTTATAGTACTAATTCTAGAAAATATCGCAACAAATTATCCACAGTTTTAGAAAACTAGAAAAGTTGACAGACTTTACAAAACCGCCGACAATAAGGGTATTATTTACTAACCCCTCGCATCCACTCTTCTGGGGGAGATATAGTCAGACATGGCGTACCGGTTCTCGCTAGCTCTGATGATAGCTCCTCCCGGGAGGGGGTGCGAGGTGCAAAGAGTATGAATAGTGTTGCTTCTATACAGCTTGCCAAGCGTGAGATTAAAAAGCTTAATCGGCTCATCGATCAAAAGATTATCCGCGGTGAGTCATATCGCTCGGAGTCCCGCAGACACAAAGAGCTAGTCCATCGTCTGCAGGGGTTGAGTCAGCACAGCTGGTTTGAGCGGACATTTATGAGTTTCTCGCTCTTTTAATTCTGTGAGTCATCCTGTATGATAAGTAAAATATTAAACGGAGGATGTGCGCATGGCAGAGATACAAAGCATCGAAGATTTTTACAGGGAGGCGAGTAGTTTTCTTAGTTTCCTGGGTATGCAGTCCCGCGCGCAGATATTGCAACGTCAAGAGGTTGCTTTGGCAGATCATGTGTCTTACAAATGTAGCTCGCATGAGATGTTTGAGGCTATGCGACGGATACTAGAAAAAGAAGGCGTAAGCAATTGGGTGCATCAGGCGCCTGTAGCTGGTCGGCCTATCGCGTATTTTCGATTGCACGCTAGCCTCCCCAGTCCTTTTGGAGGTGTTTTTTATGTAGAACTTGCGGATCAAAAACCAGATCATAGTCAGCGAGATGGCTTCGATCATATGGAGATCTATCCCAAGCAGGGTGTGCTGTACGATGTGTTAGTTACTAAAGCTATAGGAGCATTCCCCAATATTCGCAAAGTTGAGCGGCCACACCATACGACCTGGGATGCTTTGCTTGAGGGTGGCGTAATACTGCGCCTTACTCCAGAGCCGTTAGTTGAGAAGATTAAGCGAGAGATGGGATAACCATCTTTGTCGTGCCGTTAGTGCCTGGCGTTCGCCGGGTTTTTATTTTTTACTTGTTTGTGTTACTTTTAGTCTGTGACTTATAGGGCATTTACCATTTTACTTGCTTTGTTAATCTTTTCCTGTTTTTTAGGTCTGTTTTTTCTAACGGATAACATTGGGGATATAGTACTTGGAGGTCCGTCATACTCAAATACGTGGTATGACTCTGCGGTTGTTGATGTGGAGAAAATTCCTTTAAGAAAAAGCAGGGGTATCCTTCCCAAGATAAAATTTATAGGAGACAAAGAATATTTTTTGGATGAGAGTTATGAGTATCTGACTGAACTGAATGGGCAAAAGTACGACAAAGGTTTTTTCGTTAAGCAGATACCCAATTCTGGAAGGAGGTTCGCTCTTTCTACTGCGGGTAGTATTTCTGACGCTGGCTGGCGGCAAGAAGCTTTTTTCCTAGACAAGGATGGCAGTACTATAAGATCACTTTTTATTGAGAACGTTCCGACTGCATCTAATATTATTTTCCCCAATGAGAGGTCAGTTGTATTTTTTGGGTTTCTGCCTTTAGAAAAAAGAACTTCGGAAATTTGTTGTATGGGGGTATCATATGATTTAGTGTCTGGAGAAAGATGGGTGTTGGTGGAGGGTTTAAAATTCCCGAGCGATATTAGGCTACATGGTATAGCTTTAGATAATGGGTCTCTCGTCTTTTATACACATGGCCGACATTGGTCTAGCCAAATATGGGCGGAGAATCCTCGTCCTCAAGAAACACACCTACGTTATTATAGTGCAAAATACCCGCAGGGCATTGATGTCATGCGTTTTGGCTATGGGCGTGAGGGTCTATTGCTAGGGTACGTAAAAGAAGGGGATGATCTCTATTTAGCAATAGGAGAATCGAATTATAAACCGGACGTATCCCATTTCTTTAAAATTTCTTTTAAGTGATTTTTTAGCTGTTCTTAGCATAGGTATGTTAGAAGTAGAGAAGAAGTTTGAATTGGATGATGCCAGTCAAGCAAAATTGCTTGCAGGTACGTCTTTTGTGAGTGAAAAAACTTTTACGGATACCTATTTTGATACAAAAGATTTCAGCCTTACCACGAAAGATATATGGCTCCGTGATCGAGGTGGCAGATTCGAACTCAAAGTCCCGCTTAATGACACTTGGGATAAGCGGGTTTCTGATCAATATCGGGAATTGGAAACGGACGCTGAGATTAGCGAGTTTTTGCACCTTGCAGATGATACTGCTCTCAAAGAAGCATTGCATGCATCCAGGTATATGCCATTTGCATCCATTGTTACTACACGGCGCAAATATCGGAAAGACAAATTTATTATTGATATTGATGTCCTTGATTTTGGTTACCAGATTGCAGAGATTGAGCTTATGGTGAAGCAGGAGTCCGATATCCCGGTAGCTGTAGCAGAGATCATCGCTTTTGCATCCGCGTATGGACTACGCTTGGGATATGTGCGTGGCAAGGTCATCGAATATATACGACGTAATAATTTGGAGCATCTGCGAGCTCTTGTAGCGGCTGGCGTTGCTCCAAAAACAGCACTATGAAAATCACGATATGTGGGAGTATCGCTTTTTATCAGGAGATGTGTAAAGTAAAAAAAGATCTTGAGCTTCTTGGCCACACCGTAGAGATGCCGCCAGGAGAGATTATGGCAGAAGATGGCAAGGCTATGCCGGTAATGGCATATTACCAAGTCCGCCAGACGGCTGCTCCTACAGATGCTTGGATTTGGGATCGAAAAGAAGAGGCGATAAAAAGACATTTTGAAAAAGTTGCAGGAGCAGATGCGATACTGGTGCTCAACTATGACAAAAAAGGTATCGTCGGGTACGTCGGCGCAAATACTCTGATGGAGATGGGACTCGCGTTACATTTGGGCAAACGGATATACCTACTCAATCAGATTCCGGATATTTCATATAAAGAGGAGATTTTAGGTATGAAGCCAAAAGTCATCAACGGAGATTTTGCTCAAATCGTTTAATTTGAAAGACCATAGGAGGCAGAGGCTCCTTGCTCCGTGAGCCCTGCATGGTATTCTGAAGAAAAATCTTTGGCAAAGGAGGCCCTAGTATGGTCTATACCTTTTTTCGTTTGGTACATGTGCTAGGCGTGATCGTGCTGGGTATGGGTCTAGGAGGAGTGCTCATACTAGAGCTCTGGATGAGAAAACTTACTCATAAGGCATCTGTCGTGGAGTGTCTACGGATTATCCTGTTTCTCTATCGCTGGGTGGTTAGCGGAGGAGCCTTGGTGCTTGCTGTCAGTGGTGTGGTGCTCGCTTCATATAGAGGGTTTGAACATCTCTTGGTGCCGTGGTTTCTTATGATGCTGGTATTCTCTGTGATAGAGGGTGCGGAGGGGAATCTTTTGACTCGGGTGTATTTTCGGGAACGCTTGAGCCGATCCGAGGAGAGCATGAGGCCACGTGGAGGAGTACTTGCGCTTCGGCCTGCATTTAAAAAATGGGAGCGTATTGCCTTGATGGCCCACTATTTGGATGTACCTATGTATCTTTTGGTGGTGCTTCTGGCTTATGGTCGGTGTGAGTCTTGGCTTGTTGCGGCTATCGGGGTTTGCATCGTATGGTGCTTGGGGATAGGTATATTTGCGCACGCAGGGCTTATCGAGCCACCCCAAAAAATACCGCCACACGCAGAACGTCTTACCGGCTCTCGGGCATCATGATAGTACATATTCAATCGTCTGCATCCCCAGGCGATTTTTTGTGTAAAATAAAAATGCCGCAGTTATTTGTATGCGGCATATGTTTTGTGATGCTTGTGGCGTATGAAGGTGCTATTTGAACAAAGTTTACTCTTCAGTGAGATCGCGGTTGAGCGCAGTAGCGATTATCTTGAGGATAGTTCTATCCTCTATACTTAAGGCGAGTGAGGTAATGGCTGGTGGCGCTGCGTGTTCTAAGAGAAGCTCAATCGTATAGGCAGGATAAGATTCTCCATATTTCTGGATCTGATGGATGGACAGCGCGCCTGTGCGGTCAAGATAAAACGCTTGGCATCGGTGTTCCATCCTTTCGAAGGCATAGGGAGATGGACACGCATACTCTATAGCAGTTGATATTTGAAAATTTCCCGTATGAGGTGATAGCTTCAGCATTTTTCCCCAGAGCGGAGTTTTGGTAAATTGCGCAACCCAGTCCAAGATGATTGGTGCTTCTTGTGTTGCTTGTGCTAGTGCATTTTTATGCCATGTGTGATATGCGTCAAGCGCCGCCGCACGCCCAGCCGCTTGTTCTCTAGCTTCTCGTACTTTTTTTTCCTTGATTTTTCCCAGTTTCTTCGCATGTTGGTTGAGAAATTTTTCAAAGTCCTTTTCGTTACTCTGCGTATAATGTCTAGCCATACTAGTTCTCCTTGGATGTGATTTAGTGATTCACTTGATTGACGACGGATGGTAATAGCTAGGTGCCACCTCCTGTACCTTTGCTGTTTGATTGACTGACCGTGCGAGTTGGAAAAGTAGACAGGCGAGACGATCAAGATACACAGGAATGAAAGGGTTGAGGGTTTGTGCTCTTTGGTACAAGAGCGCCGTTCGTTCTGTCCGGCGGGTGATGGTACGTGCATAGTGCAGGAGTGATGCGGCTATGGTGCCGCCGGGGACTATAAAATGTCCAAGGGGTTCAAGTAATTGCTCATATCCTCCTGCGAGTTCAGCAAGTTTTAAAATGTGCGTAAGGGCAATCCGTTTTGGTGGAGGATCATTTGTATCTGCTGGTTTGCCTACTTCCGCTAGGATCAGAAATAGATCATGCTGTGTCATTTCGATAAGCCGCTTCTCGCTACTATCAGCAAGATGAGTCTTTACTACACCAAGGAGTGATACGAGCTCATCAAGGTTGCCAAGAAGCTCAAATACGTAGTGCCCGCAGGTATGGATGTTCCATCCTTCATGTATTCCATCCGATGCAACAGCTTCGATCGCCAATGATTCTCTCTCCATTAACGCAACCTGGGCGGAATCTATCCGATCCATAAAGAGTTCTCCTTTCTGTTTTCAAGGTGCTTTTTGACAACAAAAACCTCCTTTCGAGGAGGCGGTAACATATGCCATGTGTGATTTGCATCTTTCCCTCGTGGGGCTGGAGTTCGCACTGCTTCCCGATACCGAGAAGTTTTGCGGGCGAAGTATCGGGCCAGATCCCTTAGCAACTTCGCACTCTTGATACATATGTAATTGTTGTTTGTAGTATTATGAACGTTGCCTGTAAGGAAAAAGTTTCGTTTAAAAAAAGACTGGTACTATTTGAGTTGTTTGGCAAGAATATCCTTTACGATATTGGCGGGGATGGAAAAGCTGATGTTGCTGGATCCTGTCACGGTCGCGACGTTGACGCCGATGGCTTTGCCGGAAAGATCCACGAGTGGGCCGCCGGAGTTGCCGGGATTGATGGCCGCGTCAGTCTGGATGATGCCCGAGAGATGTTCAGTTGTGCCACCGCCGGAGGCGTCTATGGAGCGGTCCAGCCCCGAAATAATGCCTACGGATACGGAGTTGTTGTACTCACCAAGGGCATTGCCGATAGCGATGACGGATTGACCGAGTTTTAGGGCAGACGAATCTCCGAGCGGGACGCTGGTATAGCCGGAGCCGGGGATTTTGATGATGGCGATGTCTTGCAGGGGATCGCGATAGAGCACGGTAGCAGTTTTTTGTGTACCGTTGGTAAGCAGTACAGTGTAGTATGCGGTCTCATCAGCCGCGACATGTTTGTTGGTGACGATGTATCCATCAGCACGTACGATAAATCCGGTGCCTGCGCCAATTTTTTGCCGGGTAGTACCTTTTTGTCTGTATACCGGAACTTTGATATCAAAGTCTTTATAAAACGGATCATCACCAAATGGGTTTACGTAGGCTACTTCAAGTTGTGGCACATCTTTGGAGACGACGATGGAGACAACCCCGGGAGTAACATTGGCCACGGCTTCTGTGAGTAGCTCTTCTTGGGATTTTTCGCGGATATATTCGCGCCGCACGATCTCCTTGGGTGGGACGGTAATCTTTTGCATCGCCTCGTCTATACTGGAGATGGTTTTCTCAAGGTTTGCGATTTTTTCTTCCAGTGCGACAGTTTTTTCCTGTATATTTTGGAATGCCGCCGTTTGTTTTTTATTTTGGACGGCCAAAAACCCAACGCCGGATGCGGCGCCGACGAGTAAAACCAGACCTCCTATGTATATTATTTTTTTGACCATGGGTGCGTATTTCAAGTACTATACGTTCTATACAATCATGCAAACCAAAAACTTACAAACTACCTTTATGGCTAGACATGAAAACAAAAAATCGTTGTGCGTGGGCAAATAACGATCCGCTCTATATCGCATATCATGATGAAGAGTGGGGGAGGCCGGTACATGATGATCGCCGGATATTTGAGTTTTTGATACTCGAGGGCATGCAGGCGGGCTTGAGCTGGCTTACCATACTCCGCAAGCGCGAAAACTTTCGCCGGGCATTCGATGGGTTTGATGCTCAAAAAATTACCCGATATGACCAGAAGAAAATTGCAGTGCTTATGCAGGACGCGGGTATCATCCGCAATCGGCTCAAAATTAGTGGTGCGGTCAAAAACGCCCGGGCGTTTCTCTCGGTACAAAAAGAGTTTGGGACGTTTGATACGTATATCTGGCAGTTTGTGGGTGGCAAGCCGCTCTGTCACGCCTTTAAAAAAATGTCAAATATACCAGCGTCCACTAAAGAGTCGGATGCAATGAGTAGGGATCTTAAAAAACGCGGGTTTACCTTCGTGGGATCCACCATCTGCTACGCGCACATGCAGGCGTCCGGCATGGTCAACGACCATTTGGTGAGTTGTTTTCTCTACGGCAAATAGTAGGTGCATTCTATTTTTTCGTTACGTATACTAATGGGTAGGGGATGCTTAATCATAAATAAATCAAATGAAAAGAATCTTTATAGGTCTTGCGGTTCTGTTTGGTATGAGCACCCTTTTGTTTGCGGTACGGCATCGTATCGCAGAAGCGGAGACCAAGATGGAGGGAGAATTGGAGATTGTACATATTGATAATTTTGAGTCTCAATCTGCAAAGGAGGAGTATTATCTCAACGCACTTACAGGGAGGAGAATAAAAATTCTTTTGCCAAAACGTCAAAAGATCCCTAAGCCATGGTCGCGTGTAGAGATTTCCGGAGTGGAAAGGTCGGGAGAGTTGCAGGTAGGGTCCCTAGAGGTTGTCGGCAGAGGAGGAACCTCGGAGAGCACAGGTCAGCTAGGCATGGTCCCTGCCCCTCATCAGAAGATACACAAACTCGCGGTCATCCGAGTTAATTTTCAAAATGATAAGCGTAGACCCAATGTTCTCGGCACATTGCGTACGAATTTATTTGTAGGGAAAAATAGCGTCAAAAAATATTTTGAAGAGGCGTCATTTGGAAAGTTAACACTCGAGGGATACGAGAAGAAAGACGGTGACCAGTATGGCTGGTATACGCTCCCGCAAAAAAGCAGTCCTTGTGCGGTTATGAACTGGAAAGATGCGGCGTTTCGGCTGGCGGCTGCGGATGGATTTCACGCGGAAAATTATGATTCCGTGATGATTTGGTTTCCGCTCAATCCTGCGTGTATATGGAATGGCGTGGCAATGATGGGAGGGAGTCCCGCGGTCTCGTGGATTAACGGCTCCCAGATCTCCTGGGTTTTGGCGCATGAGCTGGGGCACAATCTCTCCCTCAATCACGCAAGTATGTATCGATGCGTAGATGCTTCAGGTAAAAGTGTGTCGGTGAGCAATACATGTACATCGGTCGAGTACGGCGATCTTTTTGATACCATGGGCTCGGGTACCTTATTCCACTTCAGCTCATACGCCAAATCAAGACTTGGCTGGTATGCCGCATCCGATACACAGACTATCTCTACGGATGCCACCGTGACTATTCATCCTGTGGAATATCCTTCTTCGGGTGCTGAAGTAGTGCGTATACCACGCGGTCCCAACGATGCCTATTATCTTGAGTATCGCCAGCCATACGGTTTTGATGCCCCTTTAAAAAACATTTCTGTCGTCTCGGGGTTGTCTATCCGTATTGCGCCGATGGATCTTTCTCTGGCGTCTAGATCATATTTGATCGATACAGTCCCCGCGACTGCAGGTAATCCTTGGGATGCGGCACTGATGCCTGGTAAGATATTTACCGATGCGGACCATGGTATATCCATAGAGACCGTAAGCGCGTCTCCGGAGAGTATTACCGTCAAAATTACTTTTGCTCACTAAATATTTTGCTGACAAAAAATCCGCACAGAGGTGCGGAGGAGATGGGCTAGTGCCCGATTTCGTCTTTATCCGGAGTGATGTCTTCAGGCATTATGCTGATGGAGATTATCAGCGGACTTTTGTCTGATGGTTGAGCTGACGCTACCGCCTCTTCTGATATAGCTACAACTCGCCAGTTGCTCCGTATGGATATAGGTTTTTGGGGGGATATGTTGATCTCGTGGCGTATCGCAAGGATGAATAGTTCAAAAAGCACGTCCGCTTCTTTTATCATCTTCCCTGTTTGGCGCATGATTTCTGGGCATGGTTGGCCTGTTGTTCTTGTGCACCGGTGGGTACTTTCATGATCGCGTACTAGCGCAGTTGTCTCTTCCTGGAGTTGCCGGTGTAGCCCCAAGATCTTACGGACATCCATGGGTATCTCACCGAGCACCTCTTCGTCCATGGTTACGGGGCGGTCTATAGATGTCTCCCAATATTTTTTTGGGACGTTGTCTATGCGTTGGGTCAGCATTTCAAGATATGATGGCATAAAACCCCCTTTTTGTAAGGTAATCTCTTTGCCAAAAATACCTGAGATGGATGGTTTTGTCAAGTAAGGTGATAATAAAAAATCCGCAAGGGTTGCGGATCAGGCGGCTTTGAGGAGGTGCGCTTCGATGTAGTCGGCCTGCTCTTGGTGCGAGGCATTTTTTTTAATACCCTGGCAGGCGGCGAGTATGTCATGCTCGTCTACAAATATCTCCGCGCCCAGCGGCTCGTAGAGGTGTACTAGGA
>MHNR01000005.1:0-3169 GCA_001819875.1 Candidatus Ryanbacteria bacterium RIFCSPHIGHO2_02_FULL_48_12
TCGTGTGATATGTGCGCATGGCAGTAAGGGCATGGTAGCCTTCTTTGCCGGTAATGCCTTGTACCAAAACGCGCGTTTTTTTGGATAAGAGAATCGCCATATAAGCAGATGTTATGTTTAGTAGGCTTTTGCGACAAGTATGGCGGCAGTTTCACTCATGGGTATCTCTTTGCCGAAGAATGCAAGATTCAGATGGAGTTTTTGCGCTACCGCCTCCATCATTGTTTTTGCTCTTACATCTCCGGGTCCAGCTCGACGGATGACAATAGGGTAAGACGGACGCGCTTCTTCAAGTGCTCGTATGATGCCGGCGAATGTTTCATCAATCTGCGTGAAATTTGCAATGGCACCTGCTATCCAGAGCCCGCGCAAATTTGGTTTGGACATAACGATGCGTGCAAGTTGGTAGACTTTTTCTTGGGGTGGATTCCCGGAATATTCACTGTAGTTTGCCGGTTTACCGCCGGCTTTGAGCAGTGCATCCATGCACACGAGAGATGCTCCGCCACCTGAGAAGAGTATGCCGATATCGCCGTCAAGATCCATATAGGTTCCTGCCGTACCCCGATAATAAAATGCTCCGGTATCGATGATTTGGGCAGAGAGCTCTCGGGTAGTAAGGGGGCGCAGAAAGGGAGACCTTGGAGGATATATTGCATCCCATGTGGGGTGACGCCAAAAAGCGTTTTTATCGAGTTTGATTTTTGCATCAGCGGCGATCCATCCATGCATATAGGTTTGCATCAGCGGATTTATCTCCAAGAGATGCATGTCTTCTTGAAGAAATGCCGTGTACAATTTTTCTATGAGCGCGAGCACTTCGCGCGTATTTTTTGGGTCAAGCCCGATCCGAGAGAGCGCGTTTTGTATTTCTTTTGTGGGTAATGCGCGCAAGAGGGGGAGCGATACGGTTTCAAGCGACGCAGACTTCTCTCGAGCTGATTTTTCAATACCAACTCCACCGTGATGGGATAGCATGAGGAGAGGAGCATGCCGGAGTGAGTCGTAACTAAAAGAAAGATAGAGCTCTTTCTTTGCAGCGATTTTTTTTTCGATGCGTACAGTATCTACCTCTTGTCCCTGTATACGGAGACGGTAGATTTTTGTTAGGGCATCCGCAAATTCCTGCGCATTCTGTGCGAATAAAATGCCGTGATGTAACGAGCGTTTTCCGGATAGAACTTGTGCCTTTACCACTACGGGATAAGAAATCGGTTGGGGCAAGGTATTGTCGCTTTGTTTGCTAATTTCAAAGCCATCCGGTATTGGGATGCCATATTTTGCAATGAGGGCTTTTGCTTCAAACTCATACAGTCTCATGTTACCGATAGTAGCATGATTAGTTTTCTACAGCATTATTTCGATGTTGTATTTCATAATGTCTATGGCTTGGAGTGTATACAAAATAGTTTTCTCATCGTTATAATAGTATGTATACGCGGCTTTTTCTTGAAAAATATCGATAACTGTGGCATGATATGGAAATGGAAAAAGGTCCTTATATTTCCGTTATAGTACCGTTTTTCAATGAGGAGCATACAATAGGCGAGCTGCATAGGCGGCTTGTTTCGGTTTTGGGGGGCCTTGGTAAACCCTACGAAATTATTTTTATCGATGACAGTTCAAGCGACCAGACATTTGAACGGATGCGTGGTTTACGGCCCTTGCGGGCATTCAGCTTGACACATAACGCCGGCCAGACCAAGGCTTTTGGTTTGGGGTTTGCCAAATCCCGGGGCGAGATTATCGTGACGCTGGATGGGGATCTTGAAAATTTTCCGGAGGACATCCCAAAGCTTGTGGTAAAAATCGAAGCGGGTGCGGACGTGGTGGCGGGATGGCGCAAGCATCGTTGGCAAGGGCAGTATCTCACGCGCAGACTCCCATCGCTTTTGGCAAATCGCCTGATCTCCTGGGTATCCGGCTATCGCATACATGACCATGGCTGTTTTTTGCGGGCATATCGGCGCAAGTTTTTGGAAGGGTTTGATTTTCAAGGTGCGGCCCAGCGTATGGTGGTCTCCTATGCCGCACTCCAAGGTGCGCGTATTACCGAGATTGAGGTGGGATATGCGCCGCGCAAATACGGCGTCTCAAAGTTTGGTCTCATGCGCACGTTCGAGGTGCTCATTGATCTTTTAATGCTCCAATTTTTGCATCGGTTTGATTCCCGACCGCGGCATTTTTTCGGAGCATTTGGTCTCGTGAGTCTGTTCTTCTCCGGCGTGGCATTCTTGCTGATGGTGTACCTTAAAGTTTTTAAGGCGGTGCCGTTTATTATCACCCCGCTCCCGCTGGTGGTAACACTCTTTTTTGTCGTGGGGCTCCAACTCATGCTTATGGGGATTCTTGCCGAGATTATCGTCCAAAAACGCAATAAAGAAATGCCATTTGTTTTTGAAGTCAAGGATACAATTGAAGCGTAGTATGATACAAAAATGCCTCATCATTGGGTCTCTCGTCTCTGTTGCGGTGTGCTCTGCGCTTGCGTTTAATGCACTTACCGGATTTTCCGATCGTACGACAATTGCCGAGGAGCTCCTGCCGGATCGGATTAGTTTTGGCGACCGCCACATAGCGCGCGCGATGTATCTTCTGGAGCATGGCACGTTGGGTGATGAAGTAGAGCCGTTTCTCGGCGGATTTGCCCGGGGTCCGGTAGAGCCGGTGGTTATCGCCACATCATTTTTTCTGCTTGGCGAGCGTCTGTGGTCTTTTTGGATTATACAGATACTGTTTTTTGTAGGCGCGGTACTCTATCTCTACGGCATCGGCAAACGATTTTTGGGGGATGGGTGGTTTGGGGCGTTGCCTGCTTTTATGCTCGCACTTTTTTGGGGGGAGAATACGCAAGTTTTTTTTCTTAATAATGAAGTGCTTGCAAGTTTTTTTATTACGGGATTTGCCTATTATCTGCTACGGTACTACGAGACGGATCGTCCCTATTTTTTAGGGCTGGCGGGTGCACTTATTTCATTTTTGGTACTTGCCAAGCCAATATTTGAGTATTTTTTGCCGGTCATAGTCTTGCTCCTCGTTCTGCGTATCTGGCGTCGGCACGGTGTGCCGGGGGCGATGTGGCATGGCGCGGTATTTGCCGGGGCACTTCTGCTTATAGTGGGAGGGTGGCACGTGCGCAATCATGCTGTTTTGGGGACCTATCGAATAT
>MHNR01000005.1:3202-4363 GCA_001819875.1 Candidatus Ryanbacteria bacterium RIFCSPHIGHO2_02_FULL_48_12
GGGGATATGAGATTCTTATGCGTGCAGAGAGCGCACTTTATCCTGACAAGACGATTGTGGGCTTTACGATTGCTTCTATCGCAGGCGATTATATTGCGGATAAGTTTGTGCCGGGGTATGCCGCGCTCGAAGAGCCGCGACGTATGATCCGTGCGGTGTTTAACACACGCCGTCCCGAGATGCGCCGGTCCGGACTTACTGAATTTCAGACTGATGAGATTTTTCTGAGCGAGGCGACGACTATCATAAAAGAACACCCGGTGCGGTATCTTGCCTTGACACCGGCATGGCTGTTTCGGCTCAATAGCCCGCCGCACTATCGAGGGTCAAGTATAGAACGGATGTTTGTCGGATCTCACGATAAGCTCCCCGACGTCCTGAAGATTTTGATAAACGCGCTTATCCGTATTCCCTGGGTAGTATTGATGTTCTTGGGGATCGGTGAGGCGCTCCGGCGTGCTTGGCGGGGGCGGCAGGAGATATCGTTTTTTGTGCTTATTGCGGTCTTTATGCTCTACAATAATATGGTCTACTCCTTGCTTGCGCATGCCGAGGCTCGCTATCTCTTCCCCTCACTGCCATTTTATTTTTTGTGTTTGGGCCTTGTTTTTCAGAGGTATTTCTTAAAAAAGCCACTCTCTATATGAATCGATATGCAGTTATTTTTTTAATACTATGCACTATGGTGTCGGCGTTTCTTATGAACGCGATCAACGGTATTTCGGCGAGTACCACGTTTGAAAAAGAGATAGCCGCCGGATATGATGGTTCAGGCAACGGCTATATTGCAACCGCACTCCGTCTTCTGGAGGCTGGGGAGTTTAGCGACGAGACGCATTCCTTTTTTGGCGCAGTGCCGACGGGGCCGGTGTACGCCATATTTATCGCCGGTGCATTTTTGCTCTTTGGCAAATCGCTTTGGGCGATCTGGATCTTGCAGATGATAGCATTTGCCCTTGCAGTCATCTTGCTTTACAAGTTCAGCAGTTATTTTTTTACCGGGATGTGGGCGATAGCGCCGGCGTTTCTCTTCGCGCTCTTTTGGGGGGCATCGCTATTCGTGTTTCATCTCAACAATGAGATTATTGGGCTTTTGTGTGTGACGGGCTTTATGGTCGCCATGTTTTATTATGCAGAGACTAGTAGGATTCGGCATCTCTT
>MHNR01000005.1:4380-16738 GCA_001819875.1 Candidatus Ryanbacteria bacterium RIFCSPHIGHO2_02_FULL_48_12
TGTCTTTACTTATCCTTATCAAGCCGATCTTTGAATATTTTATAGTACCGATGCTTGTGGTGGTGGCGTGGAGCGCATTGTACCGCTCGCGCGCGTATACGCAGGCGGCGCGTCATGCGGGAGTATTTTTAGGAGTGTGCGTCCTCTTGGTGGGCACATGGCATGTACGCAATTATCGGGTGCTTGATTCGTATACCGTCTCGACCGGCGGGCATGCGTTTTTGATACGTGCCACAAGTGCCACATATCCGCAGGATACGATGACAGGATTTTTCCTCTCTACCATGCTCGGGGATCTGATCGCCGGGGAGGTGGTGCCGGGATATGCCGAGCGGGCGGAGCCTGCAAATACCATCCGTGAGATATTCAACAAACGCCGCGTCGAGATGAAGGCCGCAGGGCTTTCCGAGGTGGATGTGGATAAGATATTTTGGGCTGAAGCAGTAGATATCGCCCGTACCCATCCAACAGCACTCGTGCTCACCACACCGGCATGGTTGTTTCGGCTCAATAGCCCACCGCGTCATGATGGGGGGATGCTCGAGCATTTATTTGTAGGTACCTATCCGGGAATGCCTCTCTGGCTTAAAATAGCTATAATCTTAGGTATACGTACCGTTTGGTACGGATTTATCGCCATCGCGCTCTGGTGGATATTCCGGGAGATGGTGCGATGCGGTGATTACGTCCAAAGTGTTGTGTTTTGGAGCATCGGACTTCTCGTGCTCTATACCAATGCTCTGTATGCCGGGTTTGCCCATGCGGAGGTGCGTTATGCCCTCCCGCTTATGCCGATATATATATTCTTTTTTGTCTTGGGTTTGCATGACCTATGGATATCTCGTACGAAAAAACCTATCATGAATTAGAGGAGACGTTTTGGTGGTTTGTCGCCCGTCGAGACATGATGCGGCGGCTTTTGAGTGATGTCTCGCACCAGGCAAAAGTGCTGGAGGTGGGATGTGCCTCCGGAGTTTTTATGCGGGAGCTCGCGGCTATTGGATTTGGCGATGTTTGGGGGGTAGACATTAGCGATCGGGCTATAGAGCAGTGCAAAGCGCGTGGAATTTTGCGTGCTTCATGCCAAGATGCGGCCAAAATGGATTTTCCGAATGCTTCGTTTGATGTATTGACAGCCTCGGATGTTTTGGAGCACATAGCGGACGATCAGGCGGCACTGCACGAATGGTATCGGCTATTGCGGCCGGGCGGTACACTGGTACTATTTGTTCCTGCCCATATGTTTCTCTGGAGTCCGCACGATGTGGCCAATAGACACGAGCGGCGCTACAGCCGCTTGGAGCTCGAACGTAAGGTTCGGGGTGCAGGATTTTCTTTAGAACGGGTATCATACTGGAATACGCTTCTCTTTTTCCCGATTGCGCTCGTAAGGTTTATTTTGCAAGTACTTCCATATGCTTCCCGCAAAAGCACGGGACAGCTCCACGGGACGAATGCGCTTATTAATGGACTACTCAAACGGCTCCTACTCTTGGAGAATGTCTATCTCGGGAGTGGCCATAATTTTCCTTTCGGGGTGAGCCTGATGGTGGTAGCGAAGAAGTAAGTTATGCACAGCATTTTTATTGTTCTTGTGAGAAAAGCGTATACTTAAAAGCATTACCAAAATAATTTCATATTATGCAGGGGATCAGCTCTAATTTAGCTTTTTGGCGTGAGCAACGGACGGCTGTCATTGTGTTTCTGGTGACGGTTTTTTTGTCTCTTACGCTTTCCGTAGGACTTGCCACTACGGTAGGTACCAATATCGATAGCACTGGAACCATTGGTGTTGCCACCACGACACCATCCCAAGAGTTGGGTATTGTGGGCGATATCTTTTTAACAGGAGGAATCGGGGTCAATGATGCCACGACTTCGGCCGGAGGTATTGTCGCCGATCATGCTGATTTTGGCATGTTACAGGTGGGCACTGGCTCGGCCATCTCTAAGTTTCTCCATGGGACCTGTGCAATCAACCCGCCAGCATTGAAAGCGCAGACTGCTACTACGACTGCTTGTGCCGCTACGGGGGTCACGACTTCTTCAAAGGTCATGCTCACGCCGCCGTTTCTTGAGTGGCAGAATGATGGCAATGTACAGGGAAGTCTCGTGTTTGTAGCCGCATCCTCTACCGCTACGAACGTTATTCGGGTACAGGTAGGCAATTCCAGCACATCTACGGCCGTTGATGGTGCTTCAGCCACGTGGTCGTGGTTCTCATGGCAGTAGGCATAACGCTTTATTTATCTAAATTTATGCGCTATGCCTAGAAAAATTATAGGATTTTTATTATCACTTCTCTTTTTGTCCAGTTTTGCTTTCGAGGCGTACGCGGCGACAGTCTCGGAGGATATCACTATCCAGACATCGAACGGCAATGGCTCGGTGACGTTGCTGGCTGGATCATCATTTGACTCGATGTCGGTGCAAGGCGGGGGATTTGAGTTTACCCTGTCTGGCTCACAACGGGTTACACTGCGCTCCTCAAACAGGGCCATTTTACTCAACACAAGTGCCGTAACTTTTAGCTGTGAAGGGACGTATTCCGAACTTATCTTGCCGGCTTCGGCAGGCTCAACTATTGGTGTCGGTGTAGAAGGGTTTGCTTGCTCTGGTAATAGCGGCGGGGGTGGCGGATCTGCCGGTCCTGCGCCTGCAAGCTCGGGGTCTTCTAGTAGCAGTTCTAGCTCTTCTACAGATACTACCACTGTAACGACTGCCACGGTTGTTTCTGCTACCTCTACCCCGAGTACTACCCCGCAAAGCCAACCGCTAGCTCCAGTGAGCGCGCCTGTCTCCTCCCCGGTACCGTCTCCATTTGCCGATATCGCTGGATTTAGCAGGACTTTGAAGGTCGGTGTGTCGGGTACGGATGTGGAGCTCCTCCAAAGGGCGCTTGCCACGATGCCCGAGATTTACCCCGAGGCCAAAGTCACTGGATATTTCGGTCCGGCTACACTTAAGGCAGTTCAGCGTTTCCAGGAAAAATATGGTGTCACGACCGCGGCTAACAGCGGCTACGGACTTGTAGGTCCTGCCACGAGAGCCAAGCTGGTAGAGATATTTGGCGGTGCTAGTGCTCCCTCTCTTCCTTTACCACCAGTTTCTACTGTACTCCCGGGATCGGGTAAGTTTACCCAAGAACTCCAGACGGAGGACACGGGTGATGCAGTCATAGAACTGCAGGCGTTTCTTGCCACGATGCCCGAGATCTACCCCGAGGCCAAAGTTACTGGATATTTCGGTCCGGCCACCAAGGCAGCGGTCAAGCGCCTCCAGGCTAAGTATGGTTTGAGTCAGGTGGGTCGCGTAGGTCCTGCTACTATGGCCAAGCTCAACGAGCTTAGCGGTGGCACGTCAGTCGGATCTGAAACCATTGCACCGCAATCTACGCCATCTTCAGGTGGTAGTGGTGATGCAACAGCGCTCCAGGCCCAAATGCTAAGTCTCCAGCAAATGGTGGACGCACTCAACAGCCAACTCAAGGCAAAAAACGGACAGTAGGATTACTATCCTCTTGCCAACAAAAAACTCCCCGAGTGGGGAGTTTTTTGTTTTTCAACAGTTTTTGTAAGTGATTTCTTTTTTTTGAATTTGAGGTTAGGCACCATTTCCAACATAGATTCACCTTTAATTCAAGCAAAACTTTGCGCTACCCTAAAGGTATCAGCTCTTTAATTTCTCTCTAGCTACCGTAGAGACTGCAGGAGGTACCACTACCCAGCAAAACTACAAACAAACCTACAGCTACTCTTCCATTGGCAATATTACCAACAAGAGTGATGTCGGCTCCTACACCTACGCGGGAGACACCGGATCCCTCTACGCCAATCCCCGTGCCGCCACCTCCATCAATGGGACAATCTCCGGAAGTTCGACTTCCGGAGACAACACCACCATAGCCTACATACACTCTGATCACTGGGTTTGACAAAGGTGATTATGGATGTACCATAAAGGCTTGGAAAATCAAGAGAATGAGAAAATATCTTTGATTGAAGAACTAGCGGCTTTGATCCAACGCACCGTTGTGCATGATATTGCCGTGATCAAGTCCGATATTACCGAAATTAAGCAGGACGTCAAAGATATTTATTAAAGAATGGACGATCATCGATCATAAGCGATGGATTAAGAAACTCGAAGGGGAAGTAAGAGAATTACGCAAGGAGCTCGCAATGTAGAGTATTAATAGTTCCCTCTTGGCATATGTGAATTGCCATCTTATCTCCCGCCTCGGGAGATCATCACAAAAAATGTTTTGAGCAGTATCGTCATATCAAGTGCGAATGAACGGTTCTTGATGTAGTAGAGATCATACTGCATCTTTTCGGGCGCGTCCTCCACGGATGCGTCATTTTTCATGGAGACCTGTGCCCAGCCGGTAATACCCGGAGGGACTAGAAGGCGCATCTCATAAAACGGGATCTCTTCTTTGAGTCTGGCAACATACTCGGGCCGCTCGGGACGGGGTCCCACAAAAGACATCTCGCCCTTGAGTACATTCCAGACCTGCGGGAGCTCATCGAGATAGCAGGCGCGCAGAAGCCTGCCAAATGGATATTGGCGTTGGTCGTTTTCGGCAGACTTAACCTCGCTCATCCGCTCTGCACCCAGGCGCTGACTGCGAAACTTGGCAAAGTAAAATGTTTTGCCGGCTCTCCCTACGCGTTGCTGACGAAAAAATAGAATACCGTCACCCGATCGCGCTCGGTATTTTTTGTAGGCAATGATCTCGCGCGGGGTAGAGAGAATAATACCGACCGCTATAAATGGCAGGATGAGGATGATGCCACAGGTAAACCCGATAGCAATGATGATATCGGAGGCACGCTTGGAGATCTCATAGAGGCGTTTTTTGCCACCGGCAAGATTTTCCAAAAACCAAATTTCGGAGATGAGTGAGGTGGGGATTTTGCCGGTGAGATTTTCGTAAAATGTGGGGAAGTCGGCGAACGTTACCCCAGTGGGCAGGAGATTGTAGAGCATCCGTACAAACTCTTTGCGGGATTTTATGTCTTGAGAGGCTACGACGAGCGTGATTTTTTTGTGCTTGATGATAGGGCCAAGATCGCTTGTAGGTGCCGCAATCTCGATAGTAGTCGCGGGGAGCGCCGTCTCATCGGTGTGCATGAGTACGCTCGCTGTATATCCAAGCTGGGGGTTTTGGTTGAGAAACTCTGCAAATGCGATCACCTCGGGTGATACGCCGAGAAACAAAACATTGGTCTTTGAGGCGCTCCGCAGTACGCTACTAAAGAGCATCCGCCATCCCATAATAAGTGCAAACGACAGGAATGACTGGACAAGCAGGTTAGTCTTGGGGGTGATGCCAAATGCAGGCACCAGATAGAATAAGAGAGCGGCGACAATAATCGATGCGGCCATGCTTTTGATGAGACGTTCACGCACTAGGGTATTGGTAGCCCATGCCTCCTGCTCATAGAGTCCAGCGATAAAAAAAATGAGAATCCAAAAAGAGAATACAATACTAAATGGGGCAAGATGAATATCCCAGACCCATTGAAACTCCGCAGGCGGGTACTTTACGAGTATAGTGGCAAGCAGTCCGGCATAGAGGGCGACCAGATCCCCCGCAAGAAGCGCGAGACTGTAGATGCGGCGTTTTTTCATATGCATATATCATAACGCCTGGCGTCCAAAAAGTTCAATCAAGTGCGGTTTCTCTATTCTCTCTGGTGTCGAGTACGCTATACTGCGGGTATGCAAAGATTTGTAGCTCGGCAATGGCAGATTACGGCGCTTTTGGTATTTGCGGTTGCCAATCTTTTTGGTATTTGGGCGGCCCAGCCGTTTGTGGTGAGCGGGGACTCTTTGGCCTATTTTGAGACTGCAAAGTTTTTGGGGGGGCTGGAGGGCGGGGTACTGCATCCTGCGCGTATACTAAAACCCCTGGGGCCGATGCTTGCCTATCTCATCGGGCAGGTGACGGGGCGGGGCGTGGAAGAGGGGCTACTCATTGAAAACGTGATATGGTATCTCCTCATGGCACCAGCTATCTATGCTCTTTTGCGGCGCATGTCCGGTGGCGACAGGAACCAAGCGTTGTGGGGGAGTGTCTTGTTCCTCTCGGCGTATCCGATGCTTGCCTATGGCATCTCGTATATGACGGATATTTCGGGGTGGTTTTTTACGGTTTGGGGATATTATTTTGTGGTGCGGTTTATAGATGAGCGGACTCTGCGCGATGCATTTTTTGCAGGGCTTGTCATGGCGGTAGGTTTTTTGTGTAAAGAATATGTTGCGGCGGTTGCCATCTTTTTCTCATTGGCGGCATGTATTACCCCTGGCTTTTGGTGGGAGGATCGTCTGCGGGCACTTGCACTATTCGCGTTGCCGGTGCTTGTGATTGCCGGTGGCTGGCAGGTTTTTTGCTGGGCGACGTATCATGTGTCGTACTTGAGCTGGTATCAGGCGGGAGGGGTGAGCCATTACGAGCTCAAAGTATTGCCGTTTATAGTAAAAAGTTTTGTGGGAGTGTTTCTTTTGGGTTGGGTGGCTGCGCTCGCCGGTTTGCGGACGCTTTGGCGTGAAGGATCAAGCCGTGAGCTGCTACTCCTAAAATTACTTGTGTTGCCGTCAGTATCGTTTCTTTTGTGGCATGTGGCATCCTCACGCATTTATTTTATAGCCGCCATCCCAGCAGCATTTTTGGCCGGCGTGTATCTGGAGCGTCTCTACAAAACAAATCGTCTAATTTTTTGGTCAGTGTTTTGTTTTCTCATCGCTGGCGCCTATGCTTGGTACTTGTGGGGAGGTACTATTCGGCCTGCAGTTTGGCCGGGCATTGAGCTGTAGCTACGAGGAGTTGGGCATGATATAGTACAAAAATGCAAAGAACACCCGCGGAATCGGCATTGGTGTGGACTGCTCGTATCGGCGTCCTCCTGGTTGTTTTCTTGACCCCATTTTTTGTCTCGAGCTCCATGTTTTTCCCATATATTACCGGGAAAAATTTCTTTTTTCGTATTATAGTCGAGCTGACGTTTGGCGTCTGGGTGGGACTCGCAATCGCGAGCGCACGGTATCGACCCAAAAAAGGCATTATTCTCTGGGCGTTTGCGGGGTTTGTAGCGGCGCTCTCTATCTCTACTATAGTAGGTGCGAATCCCTATCATAGTTTTTGGTCAAACTTTGAGCGCATGGAGGGTTTGATTACGCTTCTCCATCTTCTCGTACTCTTTTTGGTGGCGTCCTCGGTGTTTCAGAATGAGCGTGAATGGCGCCTCGTGTTTTATACGTCCATGGCCGCGAGTATCTTTATCTCCATATACGGGGCGCTCGAGCGTTCGGGTGTGGTTTCTCCGGGTGGCTCGGTTGCGGGCAGTGCGGGGGCGGCACGTATCTTTGCAACTTTGGGTAATCCTATTTATCTTGCCGCGTATCTTTTAGTACATTTGTTTCTTCTGGGGTTTTTGCTCTCACGCACCAACCAGATTTGGATCAGGGCCTCATACGCCGCAGTCATACTATTTGAGTTTTTTGTGTTCACCGCCGCAGGTACGAGAGGCGCTTTTATCGGGCTTATCGCAGGGATTGGGGTGTTACTGCTTCTTGTCATCTTACTGTCCAAAAATCGTAATATTCGGCTTTTGGGAGTGGGTGTTATCATGGTGGGCGCCCTGGGACTTTTTGGGTTATTCCAGCTACAGGGATCGGATTTTGTGACATCGCGCCCGCTCTTGCGTCGTCTCACGGACGTCAACATTGCCTCTTCTACGGTGCAATCCCGTTTTCTTATCTGGGGTATCGCGGTGCAAGCATTCAAGGAACGGCCGTTTTTTGGCTGGGGCCCGGATAACTTTATCATCCCGTACGCCAAATATTACAATCCCAATCTCTACGGCAACGAGCCGTGGTTTGATCGCGCACACAATATGTTGCTCGAGTGGCTGGTCGCGGGGGGTGCAGTAGGATTTTTGTTGTACCTTTCTATTTTTGTTGCGGCCGGTATGGTGCTCTGGCGGATGTTTCGGGCCAATACATTTACTTCCTTGGGAGTAGGAGCTCTCTTGGGGCTTTTTATCGCCTATCTGGTGCAAAATATTTTTGTATTCGACAACATCGTAACCTATATCCTTACCACTTTGGTGCTCGCTTTTCTGCATAGTGTGGGATCGGCGGCTACCACGGCCCCTCTGTCTTATAAGCCTATAGACTCGCGACGACTTACCGTAGTGCCGATAGCACTCGTGTGCTCTATCTTGATTGCGGTTGCGCTCAACGCGCGGCCGATGAGTGTGGCCGCCGGTATTATCGAGAGTCTTAATTCTACCGGTCAGGGTACGGTGACCGATTTTCTTACGCGGTATGATGCGGTGCTCAAGCAGGGGACGTTTGGCCAGACCGAGGCCAGAGAGCGTCTCGTGGATCTTGCTATTCAGTCTGCGCCCACACAAGATCAGCAGACGTTTGAGCAGTACTACCCATTGCTTGTGCGTAGTATCGATGAAGCAAAGCAGGAGATCGAGCGTACGCCGGATTCTTTGCGGCACTTGATAACGCTCGGCAAGCTCTACCAATTGCAATTTGCGATGACACGAGATGAGGGGGCGCGCGACAAGTCGCTTGCTACCTATCAGCATGCCATTGAAGTCGCCCCACATTATCCGTCTACCTATATAGGACTTGCAGAGACATATCTTGCGGCAGGCGACTATGCGAAAGCCGCTGGGAGCATTGATGGGATTCTCAAGGAGATCGATCGACCCAATCCATTGTTTTTCACGGCGATTATGGTGAGTGCGATTGCGGGAGACTATGATATGGCGATGCGCCAGATTGATGATTTTGCGGCAATCACCAAAAAAACCGATGGCACAAAACTTGCGTTGGATCGCGAAACTATGGAGGATGTTACGCGTCGTTCACTCACCAGCAGGAATCCCGAAGGGCGAGAGCATTTTTTGCTCAAGGTGCTTGAGTACCTTCGAGAGGACTCCAAAGAAAACCCGATTGTCTATATGGGGCTCGCAGAGACCGAGGTGCAGCTTGGCAAAAAAGCAGAAGCAAAAATCTATGCAGAGCGAGCGGTCGCGGCAGCACCCGAGTATAAACCGCAAGTAGATCAGTTTCTCAAGGAGGCAGGCATACAGTAAGGCATCATCTCAACTTAGGGCGAGCGTTATACGTTTGATATGAGTATGCATCTCGAAAAAATTACGCATTGGCTCTTGGGAGCTGTTCTCTTTCTCGTCCCGCTTGTTTTTTGGCAGGGCGTGTTTTTCCCGCATGTGTTTACCAAGGTTATTGTATTTCGTGTGTTGATTGAGTGTGCGGTCGCCTCATGGGTTGGGCTCCTCTATCTCCGACCAGAGTATCGTCCGCATTTTGGGTGGGTACTCTGGTCGGTCGTAGTTTGGATGGGGGTACTCCTCTTGAGTATGATTTTTGGGGTGAACGCCTATAAGAGCTGGTGGTCTGATTTTGAACGTATGACGGGGGTATTTACCCAACTGCACCTTCTCTTTTTTGTGATAATGCTTGCAAGTATCATGCGTCAGAGAAGCGATTGGGTATGGTGTTTCCGCATATCAGCCATATCTGCTACGCTCGTGGCTCTCTATGGTTTCATTGAGGCGATGCAGGCTGGTGGACGTATTATCGCCACTATAGGCAATGCCTCATTTTTGGCGACCTATCTACTTGGGGCTTTGTGTGTTGTCGGCTGGTTATTTATTGATAGCTGGGGTCAAAAGCGACGATCGCATGCTGTGCTCTCTATGTATGGTGCGGCAGGTATTTTGTATGGGGTGGTTTTAATGCTCTCCGGTTCGCGCGGCGCGTTGCTCGGTCTTGCGGCAGGGGTGGTATTTGCGTGCGCGTGGATATGGTGGTTTTTTCGTGGCCTTGGTGATCAAGATAAGGCTCGCTATACGCTACTACGCCGTGTGGCGCTTGGAGTGCTTGTGTGCGTGGTAGTGTCGGGGAGTTTTGTATTATTTGCTCCGGATCTCGTGCGCCGCGTAGCACCTACCTCGCTCCAGCGCATTGTGAGCATTGATACAGGACAGCGCACGGCAAGTGCCCGTTTGCTTACCTGGCAGGTTGCTTGGCAAGGATGGCAGGAACGGTTGCTTTTGGGATGGGGACCTGAAAACTTCAACGTGCTTTTTGATCGGCACTATAATGCGTATCTCTATGAACAGGAGCCATGGTTTGATAGGGCGCATAATGTATTGTTTGATATAGGGAGCACATCGGGTATTTTTGGTCTTGGGGCGTATCTTTCGATGTTTCTCGCTTCTTGGGCGGTGCTAATCCGAAGTACGCGCCGACGTCCCGAGATGTTTTTGGAGACAGCAGTCATCGCGTTCTTTTTTATGGCCTATTTGGTACAGAATTTATTTACTTTTGATGTGCTAACTTCGGTGATTTTCTTGTATCTTTTTATGGCCTATTTGGTTGTGCAGGAGCCACCTCTCTTGAACTCACCGACACATATACCATCGCAAAAAACCTATCCGGTATGGCTTGGCGTAGCGAGTGTTGTGGTGCTTGTGGGGGTGCTGTATGGAGCGTCCGTCCGTCCGTTTCTTGCGAGTGCCGCCGGGCATGCAGGATGGGAGGAACTGCGAAACCTAGGGAGCGACCAAAAGGCCATAAGATATTTTGATCAGGCGATTGCGTACGGTACCTATGGCAATACTAATCTTCGGCGTTTTCCAGCGGATTATGTATTTGAGTTTATCAAACAGGGTGGCAAACGCTCCGATGAGTCTATGCGCACACTCTTTGTCTATGCAATGCGACGTATGGATGAAAATATTGTCGCGGATCCCCAGAATGTAAAGTGGCCAATGTATGCGGGGCAACTCGCGAATCTCTATGCAGTACGGTTTCGTGATGTGAGTTTCGCAGCCAAAGCGGAGGGCTACTATCTTGCCGCACAACAACTCTCGCCCGCTCGTCCACAGATTTATGTAGAGCTTGCCCAAGCGCGTAAAGTCCAAGGCAATATTTCGGGCATGTGGGAGATTCTAGACGCAGGTATCAAGATGCTTCCTGAGTACACAGTATTTTATTTAAACGAGGCGGCTCATGCGATAGATTTGCATGATGCGGCGCGAGAAGAGGCTGCAGTGTCTCGTATCCTCAAAGACAGCAAAGATTACAATGGCATCCGTGATATCTACTTTCAGGCGGGGCGGTATGATCGTGCGATTCATTTTCAAAAGCTCTATATAGACGCGGTCGACCCCACAACTGGCAAGATGGAAATCGCAGATCGTACGGCACAGCTCGCCGGTATGTATGTCCTCATAGGGGACAAGGAGCAAGCGCGTATATCTGCCCAAAAGGTACTCGAATATGATCCAAGTCCGAAGAGACGATCTGAAGTGGAGGCATTTTTGAAACTATTGGACGTAAAAAAATAAACTTATGCTAGGTCTAATGAGACAAAATACTCCTGCTGGCGCAGAGAGTATTTTGTTTTAAAAACAATATGACGTGCTTTGCGTTAGATAACTATAAAAGCCGATAACATATATCTATGCAGTTAAAAGATACAGGCACCCGCCGTATATCGGCGAAGATCCCCATAGGAATTATCGGTGTGGGGATGGTTGGGGGTAATCTCAAACGCTATTTTGAAGAGGTACGTGGATATGTGCGCGGCAAAAATCTGTTTGTCTACGACGCAAATTCTGATAAGCATTTTACAGATGACGTGAATCAAGCAGCGATTGTCTTTGTCGCAGTGCCAACCCCACGTGCACGGTCCGGTGCGTGTGATACTTCCGCATTGGACGCGGCAGTGGGGATGCTCCGAGGCGAAAAGATAGTCGTATTTAAATCTACCATCCCACCCGGTACTACCGAGCGCTATCAGCATAGGTATCCGCAGCACTATTTTTTATTTAATCCTGAGTTTCTGACAGAATCGAGATCCTGGGAAGATATGCTACGTCCAGATCGCCAGATTGTCGCTCATACGGTTTCTCGGCCCGGGCATGCAAGTGCGGTGCTTGGGGTACTGCCGGAGGCGTTTTTTTCTTCCCCGGGTACGCTGGGGACTTATACATTTATCCGAGTGAATGCCACGGAGGCAGAGCTCGGCAAGTATGCAGGCAATGTATTTGGGGCATTGAAAGTCGCTTATGCCAATATCCTCTTCGATATCGCTACGGCGCTTGAGGGTAATCTTCGGCGCTCAGGCATAGACACGCCGGTTTTGTATGACCATGTGCGTCAGATTCTTGCGCATGATCGGCGTATTGGAGATTCCTGGTTGGATGTCGATCATGGCTCCTATCGAGGATTTGGGGGGTACTGCTTTCCAAAAGACACAAGCGCTCTTATTGCAACTGCGCGATCTCTTTTCTCAAAGATG
>MHNR01000005.1:16751-51265 GCA_001819875.1 Candidatus Ryanbacteria bacterium RIFCSPHIGHO2_02_FULL_48_12
AGTACAATGAGGTTCTTCTTGAATCGCAGGGGCTTACCATAGACGCAGTGAGCAAGCATGATGCGGATTTGGTTCGCCGTAGAGGAACATCTCATACTCAAAAAAATATTCGCATAAGTAAAAAAAGATTATGAATGTATTAGTTACGGGAGGTGCTGGATTTATCGGGTCGCACGTAGTTGACGCTTTGGTGCATAATGGTCACGAGGTACGAGTGCTTGATAATCTTTCTACCGGGAAGAAGGAACATCTCAATCCCCGCGCAAAATTTTATCAATGCGACATTGTTGACTTAGAAAGCATTCGGCCGGCGTTCACTGATGTCGCCTGCGTGTTTCATACCGCGGCTCTCGCCCGTATTCAGCCGTCGATTGAAAATCCGCGTCCGGCGCATGATGCAAATGCCACGGGTACACTCAATGTGCTTCTTGCGGCTCGTGATGCAGGAGTACGACGGGTAATATATTCTGCTTCATCATCGGCCTACGGCACACAATTGTCATTACCATGTCATGAGGATATGCCGGCGAATCCACAAAATCCATATGCGATTCAAAAATTCATTGGGGAGCTCTATTGTAGAAATTTTTCTGAGCTTTATGGGTTAGAAACCATTTCACTCCGCTATTTTAATGTATATGGTCCGCGGCAAGACGCTACGGGAGCATATGCAACCGTTGTAGGTATATTTTTACGTCAGCGTCTTGCAGAACAACCTATGACTGTAGTGGCGGATGGCGCCGAGAAAAGACGTGATTATACATATGTTGGCGATATTGTGGAGGGGAATATACTCGCGATGAGGAGCGATACTGTGGGTAAAGGCGAGGTGATAAATTTAGGATGCGGCAAAAATTACTCAGTGGTAGAGGTTGCCGAGCTCATCGGGGGCTCGTATACGTATATTCCAAAGCGTTTGGGTGAGGCTCTTGAGACGCTTGCAGATAATACAAAAGCGGCTACATTACTTGGCTGGGCACCACATACTCCTTTTGCTGAAGGGGTTGCAAAATTGAAAAAAGAGGCAGGTCTTATATAGAAAGGTACCATCCTTGACTTTTAGATTATAGTCTGATATCATGTAGACATGTGAGTGCAGGTTTCTTGTAAACAGGCCAAATCTATATCAGTACAACGTCCGCCTCTGGCGGATTTTGTATTTATGGGGCTTAGAAAATAGAGCCTGGCATGCTACAATAAGAATAAGCCGGTTGGCAGTACTCACAAATGATATAGATGGGAGTTTACTCCTCCGGCTTACCAAAGAATCTGCCCGCTTTCTTGCCTGGCGGATTTTTTGTTATACTCGAACACATGATTGATATCAAAAAAAACGTACCGCTCGCGCCATATACCTATTTTAAAATTGGTGGACCCGCCGCATTCTTTACCGAGGTAAAATCCAATGAAGAGCTCCGTGAGGCTTTGGAGTGGGCGCACTCTTTGACTTTGCCATTTTTTATTTTGGGTGCTGGATCAAATGTGCTCATTTCTGACAAAGGATTTTCCGGACTTGTGGTAAAAATGGATTTGCAGGGTATCACAGGTGCGGGTGGATGCTTAGTTGCGAGCGCTGGGGTGGCAATGGCACGCGCAGTCTCGGAATCCATCAAACGTGGTCTCGGCGGATTTGAGTGGGCGATCGGTGTCCCCGGAACTATGGGTGGGTCGGTGCGGGGGAATGCCGGTTGTTATGGAGGAGAGATGAAAGATGTGATCCAATCAGTCGAGGTGGTGGAAGTGGGTGGCGCGGGGGTACGTACATTTACCCTGGATAATACGGCATGCGGTTTTGGGTATCGCTCCAGTGTATTTAAATATCGCCCTGATTGGATTATCACCTCAGTGACACTCACGCTTAAAAAAGAAGATCCGGCTCGTAGCCAGGAGCTGGTCCGGGGATATGCGCAAAAACGTGCCACATCGCAAGCTATAGGGGCACAATGTGCGGGGTGTATATTTAAAAATCCTGCGGGGGATCGTGGCGCGGGGGCATTGATTGACGCAGTGGGCCTCAAAGGTAAGACAATGGGGCACGCTATGATTTCTGACAAGCATGCTAATTTTATCATCAACACAGGTGGCGCTACCACAGAAGATGTAGTGATGCTCATAGCGCTTATTAAGGAGCGTGTGCACACGGCATTTGGTGTACAGCTCGAGGAAGAAATTCAGTACGTGGGATTTGATCGTGCGTAGAAGTGCGCATAACGGGGGAACTAACAAAAAGTTATGTATGCACTACATAATTTTTTTTGCAGAGATATCCACAGTTTTGCTGCTCGAAATATTTTTTTACGTGAGAAGTGTGAGATAATTATTTCAGAAACACGTGGGACATGATTTGGTTCATGTACGCGCAGAACAAAATTGTTTCTTCATGACAAATATAGGTCGGTATTTGTCGAGCGAACCGAATAATTTTTACTACAATGGCAGCAAAGAAAAAGACAAAGGCGAAGAAGGCAAAGAAGAGACTCTAGTCTTTCTTTGATTCTCTCGAAATGCCCCGCGTGATGCGGGGTGTTTCTTTTTTGGGGTCATAGAATACTATCTTTGTAGGTGGGGGTGTTTGGGACGTTTTACGGTATAATAAGAGTAACCTATTATTAGCTAACGGCGTTATGAAATCATATGAAATTAAACGTAAAAGCAACGCAGTTTAGTCTTACGCCGAGTGTTGAGGAGTATATCAATGACAAGCTGATCCGTACGGTAGAGCGTCTTACTAAGCGCATGGATCCCGAGAGTATCCGGCTCAACATTGAGGTGGCAAAAACTACAAAACATCACCAAAAGGGCGAGGTCTGGCGCGCAGATGCGACCTTGCGTCTTGGGGGTAAAAGTATGCGCAGTGAGGCGTCGGGTCAAAGTATTCAGGAGGCAATTGATTTACTTGAAGAATCACTTGGCATGGAGATAAAGGGATTCAAGGGGAAGGAAGAGGCAGTAGAAAAACGTCAGGCGCGCAAACTCAAACGTGCCACAAAGTTTTCCAAGGCCGCGCGTCCTCGGCAAAAGTCTGCCCGTGTGCGCAATGAGAGTATGTAGGCCTCATAAAATAAAATGCTCGCTTCTCTGCGGGTATTTTATGTAGGGTATCGTGTAGCGAGCGGTTTTTTGCAAAAATAAACTCGCTTGTTGCATATATTCTTTGGGTTGATTTTTGCTCAAATGTCGCCTATTATAGAGCCACATGTCAATTTTTACCTCTTTATTCGGCGATGGAAACCAGCGGTTTCTCAAGAGCTTGTATCCTCTGGTAGAAAAGGTCAATGACCTTGAGGCGGAGGTGTTTGGGCTGTCGGACGAGGCTTTGCGGGAAAAATCTCTTGAGCTCAAAAGTCGCCTAGAGAGTGGTGAGGATTTAGATGCTATCTTGCCGGAGGCTTTTGCACTTTGTCGGGAGTCTGCCCGGAGAACTCTCGGCCAACGTCATTTTGACGTACAGCTTTTGGGCGGTATGGTGCTTCACAAAGGGCAGATTGCCGAGATGCGCACTGGTGAGGGGAAGACCCTAACGGCGACACTGCCGGTCTATCTCAATGCCCTTACGGGCAAGGGTGTTCACGTGGTTACGGTCAATGATTATCTTGCTCGTAGAGATGCGGTATGGATGGGGCAGGTATATCACGCACTTGGTTTGCGGGTGGGGTGTATCAATCATGAATCTTCATTTATCTATGATCCGGAGTTCAAGCATGCCGAGGAGCGTGAAGATGCGGCACGCGACACAATCGGATCTTTTAAGGTAGAGGACGCGTTTTTGCGACCCTGTACTAGGACCGAGGCGTATGCGGCTGATATCACTTATGGAACCAACAACGAATATGGTTTTGATTACCTGCGAGACAATATGGCCTATACGTCGGAGCAAATGTCCCAGCGGGGGCATTATTTTGCGATCGTAGATGAAGTAGACTCCATTTTGATAGATGAGTCGCGCACGCCACTTATTATCTCGGCCCCTGATGAGGAGTCGGCGGATCTCTACAAGGTGTTTGCCGGGCTCGTCCCCAAGCTCAAAGAGTCTGCGGATTATAATGTAGACGAGAAGATGCGGGCTGTTACGCTCACCGAAGAGGGTATAGAAAAAGTAGAGTCGCTTTTGGGTGTGCAGGATATCTATACTGAAAAAGGCATTCGTTATGTGCGGCACCTAGAGCAGGCACTCAAGGCACAAACCCTATTTCACAAAGATAAAGACTATGTGGTACGGGATGGAGAAATTGTCATCGTGGATGAGTTCACTGGCCGTCTTATGCCGGGGAGACGCTGGTCCGAAGGTTTGCATCAAGCGGTGGAAGCAAAAGAGAGCGTGGTGGTACAGCGTGAATCGCGTACGCTTGCCTCTATCACATTTCAAAACTATTTTCGTCTCTATGACAAGCTTGCGGGTATGACGGGTACCGCACAGACCTCGGCTGAAGAGTTTAACAAAGTTTATAATCTCGAGGTTACCACGATACCAACCAATAAGCCGCTTGTGCGCCAAGACCACTCGGATCATATTTATCAAAGCGAGGAGGGCAAGTTTAAAGCGGTTATCAAAAAAGTTAAAGAGTGTCATGAGAAGGGTCAGCCGATACTGGTGGGCACTATCTCTATCGAAAAAAATGAGCTACTTTCCGCTATGCTCAAGCGCGAAGGGGTGCCACATCAGGTGCTTAACGCCAAACAGCACGAGGCCGAGGCCGGCACGCTCGCACAAGCCGGGCATTACGGGGGCGTGACTATTGCAACCAACATGGCCGGTCGTGGTGTAGATATTGTACTCGGAGGCAATCCGCCAACACCCGAGGAGGCGGAAAAAGTGCGTGCCGCAGGAGGACTTTTTGTGCTGGGTACCGAGCGGCATGAGGCGCGTCGGATTGACGATCAGCTCCGTGGTCGCGCTGGACGCCAAGGGGACCCGGGAGAGTCGCAGTTTTACGTTTCTCTGGAGGATGAGCTGATGCGCGTATTTGGGTCAGACAAGATCAAGCGCCTCATGGGGTCGTTTGGCATACCGGAGGATGAGCCGATCGAAAATCGTATGGTGTCTAAATCAATCGAGTCGGCACAGTTTAAAATCGAAGGGTTCCATTTTGATGCCCGCAAACACGTGCTCGAATATGATGATGTGATGAACAAACAGCGCGAAGCGATTTATCGTATGCGAAAAGACATGCTACGCGCAGCGCCCGATGATCTGAAAGAAAAAGTCTGGGAGATGCTCTCCGGCCAGGTGCGCCATATCATAACGGCGCATGTCGCCAGTAAGCGTCCGGATGAGTGGAATATTGAGGAGATAGTAGAAAACTTGCAGGCCGCCAATATCGTCATCCCGAATATTCATCAGGAGTTTTTGGCGATCCGTGATGCTCAAAAATCCGAAGATGCAAAAATACAAGAGATGGAAGAGCTTGCGGTTCGCGGTGCGCGATTGCTCTATGAGGCAAAGCCTGGAGAGCTCGGCAGTGAGCAGTTTGCGAGCAGTATTCGCTATCTTGTACTCCAAACCATTGATTATCTTTGGATTGATCACTTGGAGGCCATGGATTATACGCGCAACTCTGTGCGTCTGCGGGCGTATGGTCAGCGTGATCCGCTCATTGAGTACAAAAATGAGGCATTGCGATTGTTTAAAGATTTTAATGCCGCGGTAGCAAATCTCGTGACCCTCAATGTATTCAAGATGGGCGCGGTAAGTTCTGCGCATGCCCCCCACATGCATACCATAGAATCCCGTCCGGCAGGGGTCTCTTCGTTTGGTGAGATGTCTCCGCAGCGCTCAAACGCACAATCAATACCCGCTCAAAAAGGCGAGGAGATTGGCCGCAATGATCTCTGCCCCTGTGGGAGTGGGAAGAAGTACAAAAAATGTGGAATGTTGAATACGGAGGAACACAAAAAATTTATGGCAAAATAGAAAATAATTATGCCACACATACACGAAAAAATAGATTTTACGGTAGAGATTTTTATTGTATATAAAAATACAGTACTTCTGCGGAAGCATGATAAATATAAAATTTGGTTGAGTGTGGGTGGGCACATTGAACTTGATGAAGATCCTATTGAAGCTGCTGTGCGCGAGGTAAAGGAGGAAACTGGACTCGACATAGAACTTGTGGGCAAAGCATCAAGTTTTCCCAATGAGCCTGAGGGCTACAAAGAGCTTCTTCCGCCTGAGTTTTTGAATCGTCATAAGATTAATGATTTGCACGAACATATAACATTTGTTTACTTTGCTACTGCAAAAAGTAAGAATATTACTCAAGGTCAGAGCGAAGTTAGTGATGAGTGCCGCTGGTTTACAGAAGTGGAGTTAGATGATCCGAAATATGATATTCGAAGCAGTATTAAATTTTGCGCAAAGAGCGCTATTGCGGCAGCCGCAATTTAATTTCCCATTCATATCACACATCAAGAAGTGTCGTGGAAAGTAAGGAACAAAAAATCGAAGAGTTGAAGCAAAAAGGGTACGATCCTGTGTACGTCTGGGATGCAGAACCAAACGAAGAAGACCCCGATCATACACATCCATTTGATACCCATCTTATAATCTTGGGAGGGGAAATTGAGATCAGAATGGAGAATAAAAGTATTATCCTTCAGTCAGGTAACGTAATCGACATTCTTCGAGAGAAAGTTCACTATGGTAAAGCTGGCATTCAGGGCTGTAGGTATATTGTCGCTGAAAAACACTAATTTCTGGGAAAATAGCAATAAGTTGAAGATGCACTGTGGGAAATAAAGGATGCTCCCGGGAGTGTTTTCTACCGAATCTCCGTTTGAAAAATTAGATTTTTTGCGCTACCATATATCGTTATGAGGCTGATAGGAGGGGTCGTAAGAGTGCCCATCCTATTGCGTCTACTATATGAACCAATCCCAGGAGGAACAATTTCTTACCTATTACGAGGAGCTCTCTGATGCCATATTCCGACATTGCTACTTTCGTCTCTATAATAGAGAAGAGGCACGGGATCTTACTCAAGAGGCGTTTATCAAGACCTGGCAGTATCTGGCCGGAGGCAAGGAGGTAGAGAATCTCAAGGCATTTATCTATCGTGTGGCCAATAACTTGGTTATTGACTATGTGCGCAAAAAGAAGTCTCTGTCACTTGATGAACTGCATGAGGCGGGGTTTGATCCGAAGGGAGATGACCAGATTAAAGCCCAGCATGCCGCCGAGATCCGTGAGCTTGCTCAACACTTGGAGAAGCTACCGGATGACTATCGGGAGGCGGTAACGTTGCGCTATTTTAATGATTTAATGCCACGGGAGATCGCGGAAATCACGGGCGAGTCGGAAAATGTGGTTTCGGTGCGTATCACGCGCGGGGTACAAAAGTTGCGGGAACATTTGCATCATGAACGATAAATTTGAACAATATATTGAGTCTGCCAAGCGCGTAGTACTCACGCCGGAAGAGAAGGCACATATACATGCGGCGTTGCTTTCTGCTATGCGTGCTACGCGCTTGGAGCAGGCTGATGTGCGCGTAGCAGTTCCTCGATGGTTTCGTTGGTATGATCTAACTCTACATCCATTGCCGATCATACTCGGTCTTGTAGTTGCCATTAGTATGAGTACCTCGTATGCCGCGGAGGGGACATTGCCGGGAGACGTGCTCTATCCCGTAAAAACAACGGTAAATGAGGAGGTACGCGGTTGGTTTGCATTTTCCAGCAAGGGGCAACTTGCCTATGAGCAAAATATCGCTGAGCGTCGGCTTGAGGAGGCCGAGCAACTGGCATTTCATGGAAGACTCAATGACGAGACGCGCGCCGAGATTGTGGAGCGTTTCAATGAGCGTGCCTCACGTGTAGAAGAGCATATCGAGAAACTCGAAGATGAGAGCGCGGTAGAAGCGAGCTCCGATTTTGAGGCGCGTCTCAAGGCTCACGGTGCTATTTTGGTGCATCTTACTAGTAAAGATGCAGAGACAGTTGATCGTATGCCGGAAAAATCACAGATTGTGGCCAGTGTGCAGGCGCGCGCAAGCTCCACTGCCCGCCAGCGCATCAAAGCCGAGGCTAAAGTAAAAAGCAAAGCCGAGGAGCCGGCGCGCCTTGCCGCGGCCAAAAAACTCAAGGATGCCCGGGAAAAGATTGAAGGTGTGCGTGCGCTTGCTCTGGCGGTACCCGAGCAAAAGATTGAGGAGTTGAGTGCGCCCTCTGCTGTCCCATCAGAGGGAGGAGCAAGCTTAAAGATGATGGCGGTTGTTATGGAAGACCAGGCAGGGTTGCGTACAGAGACGCGCTTGGATATGGCAGAAAAGATATTGGAAGAGGGTAACAAGAAGTTAGAGACCGGTGCGTATGGCGAGGCATTTGTGCTCTTCCAAAAAGCCCAGCGGGTGGCAGAGGAGGCTCGTTTGGTTTTACAGGCCCGTAAAGATTTTAATATAGAGGTGCATGTAGATGAGCACATAAGTGATGATCATGATGATGATGAGACTCCCGGGGGGGAGGGTGATGCAGGAGGTTCTCCAAAAGGCAATGATGCAGATGATGCTGTAGATGATGATACGGATGAGGATTCTCATCATGATGATGCTGATGGGTCGGAATCATCTGCCACCACAACGTCCTCAAATGCGCCCTCTGAGATGCACGCGGAGCTTGAGGGTCTGGTAAAACTCAAACTCGATCAGGAGTGAGCGCTCGATTTATTTCTCTGTAGTCATGGTATGCTAGGCGTATAGACATACATGCTATTTTACACGTTATTTTTTCTCTGTATTTTTGCCTTCAATCTTATACCGTTTCTTGTCCCTGGAACGTGGACTGTCGTTGCGTTTGTTTCGATGCGGTTTGGGGTGCCAGTAATACTTCTTGCGGCCATTGCAGCGGTGGCAGCCACGCTGGGGAGGTTGAGTCTTGCCAAGCTCTCGCGCATACTCATTCGCCAGAATATACTGCGTGAGACTACTAAGAAGAATCTTGATCATATTAAAGGCTACCTTGAGGTGAGAAAAGAGCTTACCTTTGGTATATTTCTCCTGTATGCATTTAGCCCATTCCCCTCCAACCAACTTTTCATCGCATATGGGCTTACCGCATTGCCATTGCGGCTGATTGCCTTGCCGTTTCTCTTTGGGCGTTTGGTGAGCTATACATTTTGGGCGTATTCTGCTCAAGTCGCGCATCAGGCATTTTTGCATCTCACGGCGGGATCGATATTGAATATCTATTTTCTCGGTGTGCAGATCGGGACGCTTGGTGTCGTCTACTTGTTTACCAAAATAAACTGGAAAAAGTTTTTAGAGGAGGGCAAGATTGCTCTTTTAGAGGATACGAGCCGCGCCTAGACCGGCGTGGTCCGGGGCGATATAATAGGGGAATCTTATCACTAGCTATCCAGTATGCGTATTCTTATACATTGGTTTGTAGCGACGCTCGCGATTATTATTACGGCGTATATCCTTCCCGGAGTTTCTGTCGAGGATTTTTTTGTAGCGGTAGTAGCGGCTGTTGTTATTGGCCTTATCAATACATTTATCCGGCCTGCTGTCTTAGTGCTTACCCTTCCTATCAATATTGTCACGCTCGGGCTTCTGACCTTTGTGATCAATGCGCTTCTCGTCATGCTTGCCTCTGCTATTGTGCCGGGGTTTTATGTGGCAAACTTTTGGTGGGCGCTTCTTTTTAGCATCGTGCTTTTTGGTGTGAATCTCTTGTTTAAGTACTCTGCCCGCCGGGGATTTGCCGACGATTATTCACGCCACCCGAGATCGTAGGCATGGATATTTTCTCTCATGGATTATGGGCGGTAGCCGCTGCAAAAGCCGCAAAGCAAAAAACCGCGCGGCCAGTGAGCCTGTGGTTTGCAGCCTTCTGGGGCATGTTCCCGGACCTATTTGCATTTTCGTTTTTTTTCTTTTGGATGTTCTGGAATATTGCGGCAAATGGCTGGGCAGTCAATGATTTTCCGCGACCTGATGCCATTGAACCGATACGTCCCGAGGTTGCTCAAATGTCTTTTCTCTCCCATCGGCTCTATGATTTTAGTCACAGTGTTATAGTATTTCTGGTTATATTTTTTGTAATTTGGCTGATACGTCATCGACCATCGTGGGAGATGATTGGTTGGCCACTGCATATTCTTATAGATATTCCTACCCATAGTTACCAGTTCTACCCTACACCAGTGTTTTGGCCCCTTTGGGAATGGAAATTCCCGCATGGTCACTCCTGGGTCAATTGGAAGTTTTTGGTTATAAACTACGCGTTGATTTTGATAGTATTTTACTGGCTACGCCGGAGAGATCGGTCCTTGCAATCTCGGTGATAGCATGTTTTTCTACATGGAGTCTTTAAACATAAAACTTTTCTTTGTACTAAACCATCTTGCGGGGAGGTGGGGGATTGCTGATGCGGCAATTACATTTTTTGCTGTGTATGTGCCCTACCTCTTGGGAGCTTCCTTGCTCTTTTTTATCTATTGGGATAAACGATCATTGTGGGAAAAATTTCAGGCATGTGTCCTCGCGGGTCTTTCAGTCACCCTATCTCGTTTTATACTTACGCCGATAATCCGTAGCTTGTACCATCATCCGCGGCCGTTTCTTGCGCTTGAAGGAGCACAAAACATTTTGGGAAGTCATAATGCAGGATCATCTCTCCCTTCCGGACACGCGGCATTTTTTTTCGCACTTGCCGCAGCGGTATACGTATTTGATCGAAGGTGGGGAGTGGGTACCTACGCATTAGTTTTTTGCATTACAGTAGCTCGAGTAATTGCGGGCGTGCACTATCCATGGGATATCGTTGTAGGTGCAGGTTTGGGGGTTGGAGTGACTTATTTTGTGCGTTATCTGCTGATCATGTCTCATTTTTGGAGCACGAGAAAGGTGCGGTAACGTTTATTGAAGAGAGAAAAAAGAGTGAAGTGCCTTGCTGGCGCTTTTTTGTTTTTCAGGATAAAATGCCCTTCTCAAGAGGGGTATTTGAGGGAGACCCCGATTTCTTATTACAATATATTTTTTGTATTAGTCAATAGAGCATATGGAGCCGCCAAAAGCCAAAATAGTAGCGCATGAGAGAGAGGTGCATGGCGATAGTCTCAAAGACTCATATTTTTGGCTTCGGGAGCGTGATAACTCGGAGGTCCTTGCATATCTTGCGGCCGAGAATGAGTACGCGAAAATCGGTCTGGCGCATACCGAAGATTTGCAGGAAAGGCTCTTTTTGGAGATGCATGGGCGTATTAAGGAGGCGGACCATTCTGTTCCGGAGCGCCAGGGTGATTATTATTACTACACGCGGATTGAGTCGGGAGAGGAGTATCAGAAGCATTGCCGAAAGTATCGCTCTCTCGATGCTCCCGAGGAGGTAATCTTGGATGAGAATGAACTTGCCCGTGATCTTGCGTATTGTAAGGTCGGCATATTTGAGCTAAGCCCCGATCAAACAAAACTCGCGTACTCTCTGGATACGAATGGATCAGAGCGTTTTACCATATATATAAAAAATATTGCTACCGGTACGCTGTACTCGGAATCAATCCCGGACACGCGCTACGCCGCCCTCGCTTGGGTCTCTGATAGTAAGACATTTTTCTACACAGCATTAGATGCATTGGATAGGCCGTATCAAGTACTACGGCATGTGCTGGGTACCAATCCTCAAGAGGACGTACTCGTCTATCATGAGCCGGACGATGCGTATTCGTTGTACCTTTCTCGTACGCGAAGTCAGGCATATATTCTCCTGGAGATCCAAAGTCAGGTGAGTGGAGAGGTACGGTATCTGTCTGCGGGAGATCCGCAGGGGACGTTTCGTCTCGTTGAGCCAAGGGCTCATGGCATTGAATATTACGTAGACCATGCGGGAGAGTTTTTCTATATCCGGACCAATAAAGATGCAGAAAATTTTCGCCTAATGCGTGCTCCAGTAGGTGCGCCAGGCAAGGAGTGCTGGGAGGAGGTTATCCCGCATCGTCCGGCTATCAATATAGAGCGGGTAGATGTATTTCGGCGCCATATGGTGCTTGTGGAGCGCGAGCAAGGGCTACGTAGAATTCGCACTATTCATCTCGATACAAAAAAAGAATGCTACGTGCAATTTCCCGAGCCAGCCTATATGTGTTGGCTACATGAAAATCCCGAGTTTGATACTAATATACTCCGATTTACCTATGAATCATTTATTACGCCAGAGTCCATATATGACTACAATATGGATACGTGTTCCATGGAGCTTAAAAAACAGGATGAGGTGCCGGGGGGATACGATCCCGAGGCATATGTTTCCGAGCGCATTTTTGTACCGGTAGGAGATGGCGTATTGGTGCCGATTTCTTTGGTGTACAAGCGCGGTTTAGAAAAAAATGGTAGCAATCCTTTGTATCTCTACGGATATGGAGCATACGGCTCCAATAACGACGCGCGTTTCAAATCATATCGCATGAGTCTGCTTGATAGGGGCGTGGTGTTTGCGATAGCACATGTGCGTGGTGGTGGGGAACTTGGCAGAGAATGGTATGAGGAAGGTAAGCTCTTAAAAAAGAAAAATACATTTACAGATTTTATCGCGTGCGCCGAATATTTGATTAGGGCGGGATATACCAAGCCCGAGCGACTTATAGCATATGGCGGATCTGCGGGAGGGCTTCTGATGGGCGCAGTCGTGAATATGCGGCCGGATCTTTTTTGTGCGGTGATAGCCGATGTGCCGTTTGTGGACGCAGTCAATACGATGCTTGACCCTACGTTACCACTCACGGTAATAGATTACGATGAGTGGGGCAACCCCGCAGACCGGGCATATTATGAGTACATAAAATCATACTCGCCATACGACAATATCATCGCACAAGACTATCCGCATATGTTGGTGATAGCGGGGTACCATGACCCGAGAGTGCAATACTGGGAGCCGGCAAAATTTGTGGCAAAACTGCGCGCGCACAAAACTGATGCACACCGGCTTTACCTGAAAACCAATATGAATCTTGGACACGGATTTTCATCTGGACGATATCACTTTTTACGTGATATGGCGTTTGAGTACGCGTTTGTCTTTGATGTTTTGGGGATTCGTGCCTAGACCCGGCTTGGCCCACTCTACCAACTTCCCCGCCGCTATCTCGATCGGGTCTGCAGGACGTAGGCCTTTTATCATGGCCGTGGTGAGTAGAGGTGTGTGTGGCGTATCATCCAAATAGTCGGGGATGTAAAAGAGATCTTCTTGTGCGGTTATCCAGCCTTTGCGGTCAAAGCGCGACAAATCAAGCGGCCGGGAATAGCTCCGAAGCGTTTTTTGACCGGCATCAAGAAAATACTCGTGAAAATACGAGAGTGCGAGCTCTCGGATAGTGCGATATATTGGCTCGCGGTAGCGGAGTACCGCATGGTTTGTTTTGGAGAGCGCTCCCCAAAAACCATTTTTTTGAAATACTGCTACCACATGATCCGTATCATCTGCCCAGAGTGAAGTTTTGAGATCCATCACCAATGGTCTTTGTCCGTGGATGTAGAGAGCCGCAGCACCAAACATAGCACCTTCCATGCAGTGCGCAGTGCGCTCGTGGAGCACCCGGCGTGGCGACATGCAAGTCTCGCCATGGGGTTCAAAGTTGACCGCCAGGGTATTGATGAAATCCTGAATTTTGCGCGGAGTGTCGAGTCGGCGGAGTACGGTGAGCTCTTCTTTAGTAAGTCCAAACATACGCCTAGCATAGCGCTATTTACAAATCCCGCATAGAGAATATAAAACCCCGCATACCGCGCGGGGTTTTATATTCGGCACTCTATTGCGCTGTTATCGAGCCTCTTCTTTTTTGTTGAGTGCGTAGAGTACAGAGAGGAGTATGAGTATTACCGCAAGTGGCAAGACAATGCACCCAAGATGGAGTATCAATGCGACCGGCATTGCTATAAATACCCCAACAATCCAGAAAAATATTTTGTCGGATATATGGTGCATGGGTTTTCGCCAAATGAGCTCCATGAGGACGATGAGCGCGAGCACGACCAGAAGTGCGATGATACATTCTAGTGTTTCGCCGGATGAAGGAGGGGCGCTAAACACGGAAGCCAAGAGATTACGAAATCCATTTTGTGATTGGTCTATGCCCACGGGTGTCTCATCAAGGTTGAGTGGCGGAGAGTCGATCTGTTCAGGTAGGGGCTCTGTATCAGCAGATGTGGGCATAGTCGGAGTTGTAGATGACTGGTCGGTATGCGGAGTGGATGATGTTGATGTGTTTTGGGTATTAGAAGATATTGTTCGCGATTGAGTGGGTGGAGTCGTAGATGTGGAAGATGTCGGATTTTCTTGCCGTGTGCTCGGTGGTGTGGCGAGCGTAGGCCGTGGTCGGGATGAGATATTGAGTGAGGCGAGATACGCTTTGAATGTTTGGATTTCTTGCTTCTGTGCATCGGTAAGCGCAAATTCACGTGCACAGTATATCTCGTTTACCCGTTTTTTGGTGGTGATGTAGACATACCCGGTTGGTTTGTCGTGACCCCAGGGCGCCAGTACCAGATCAAAGTATTTTTGTTGGAATTGTGATACGGCATTGAATGTAGTGAGATCGAAAAAGCCGGTTATCTCCAGATTGGTGAATCCCTCAAAGTTGCGCAGAAATACTTGGAGTTTGCGTACCTCGACAGGATTATTGTTGGCGCCGTACTTAAGATACTCAAGGAGATAGTTGCACTCTTTTGGCGCTTCAGAGATAGTGACTTCTCTGCCGATTGCTTTTGATGACCATTCTTCGGAAATAGGGCGGAAATAATAGGGCGTTTTCGAGATAAGACCGTCGATGACGATGCTGTGGTCTTTTATAAGGGCAGTGCGCTTATCCGTGGTATTAGTGTAGCCAAAATTGACTCGTGAGCCATCGGCGAGAGCCTGCGTACTTGTGCCATATACCACCATGCTCGTGCCAGGGATATTGGTGGTCCATGTGATGAGTGCGGACGTATCGGACAAAGATACGGCTCGCTCATTGGTGATGGTGATACTAGTTTGCTGGAGTATGCCACCGCCGCCAACAATATTATTACTGGGTGAGTTACCGCCTCCGCCGCCACTGCTCGGTGGGTTATCTTTGGACAGTATACTAACCACACGCCTTACCTCGGGAGCAGAGGTATTTTTTGAGTCCTTTACATTGTAGACAATGCCGTATGTCCCCACCGCAGTAGACGAGGTAATTACATCTCCCGATACTACGATATGCGCGGTGATGTCTCCATCTTCTTGGTCGAAGGCGGTAGCACCCGGATCGGAGAAGGCATCACCAGTTCTTATCTCGTAGGGGTTGTTACCGACTATGGTGATTATTGGTGTGGCATTTTCATCGGTGTCGTTCGGGTCGTAAGATGCTCCATTTTCTGGATTGTTGTCGGCGTGACACGCTGGATCAGCCGTATCTATTTTTGTGTCGGTATCATTGTCGATGCCGTCGGAGCATTGCGGGTGTGTTGGAGAAATAATAACTGTACGTCGTACCTCGGGCGCGGAGGCGTTTCGGGAGTCTTTTACATTGTAGGCAATGGTGTACGTCCCTGGGGCGGTGGATGAGGTAATGACGTCACCCGAGACTACAATGTGTGCCGTGGTATCGCCGTCCTCCTGGTCTTGGGCTGTGGCGCCCGGATCAACAAAGGGAGTGCCAACTACTAGAGTAATGGGGTTCTCGCCATTGAGTGTGAGGGTTGGAGGTAGATTTTCATCGGTGTCGTTCGGATCATATGAGGTATCATTGGTTGGGTCCCCATCTGTGTGGCATCCCGGATCCATACTATCGATCAAATCATCTCCATCATTATCCGTATCATCCGAGCATTGGGGGTGTATTGGAGAAATTATGACGATACGCGTTTTTTCTGGAGCGGAGGTGTCTTTGGAGTCTTTGACGTTATAGGTAATGGTATATGTTCCTACCGGTGTTGTTGGTGTGATCACATGCCCGCCGACTACGATATGCGCGGTGATGTCTCCATCTTCTTGGTCGAAGGCGGTAGCACCGGGGTCGGTGAAAGTTGTACCAAATGTAATAAAGAATGGATCATTTCCGAGAACGTTAATGGACGGTCTGGAGTTTTCGTTGTCGATATTAGGATTATACGAAGAGGTGTTGTTGGGGTCTTCGTCCGTATGGCACGCTGGGTCTGCTTGATCAATTTTCGTGTCCCCATCATTATCTTTACCGTCTGAACATTGTGGCTTTGGCGGTTGGGGGGTGGTTTCCTTGACGATGACCGTACGTCGTACCTCCGGTGCCGGTATGTCTTTTGAATCTTTGACATTATAGATGATGGTATATGTTTCCGGCACAGTTGGAGTGATTACATCTCCTGAAATTACAATATGCGCCGTGATATCGCCGTCCTCCTGGTCTTGGGCTGTGGCACCCGGATCGGTGAATGTGCTCCCTTGAATTACGGTGAGAGGATTGTCGCCAAGAATGGTGATCACAGGCGCGTGGTTCTCGGGCGGTTTATGCTCGTCTAAGAGACATTGCAGCGCGCCCTGGGCGTAGGAGTTTATTTTTGCCAAAAGTATTTTCTGCGTCGTATCTGTGTTTGGGAGCGGCGCGGATGGATCACATGTACCTGTGTCATCGCTCGTATCAAGATCGGGAAAATGTATTCTGCCATTGTTTACGATTCCTTTGCAGGAGGTAAGTATATTTTTGCCGTCAATACCGTTCTTGTTTTCTGTGCTTAGAGTTGCACGCTCGCCAATGCGCAAAGCTCCATTGTATGATCGGATGATATTGTTGCCACCAAGTGTGCGTACATCATGCGCTTCGGAGTTGACTACAATTTTTTCGGTGGTAGTGGCACCATCATTTCTATTGTCCGTTACGGAAAATGATATGTCATTTTTGGCGAATAGCGTAATGGATCCTTTGGTGCCATATCTATTTGCGTTATCAAACGCACGGTCACGTGCGGTGATGCTCCCTTCGAGAGAGCGCACATCAATTGTGCCGCTTTTGGAACCGTTAGAGGCAGTTTTTACCGCGACGGCACCAAAGTTTGGGTTCTGTTTATCTAAAATTATATTTCCAAGGACTGTGATATTTCCTTTGGCACGGATGTTGATCTGTCCAGGCAGAGGGTCGCGTTTGGCATATACGAATATGCCGCTGGTGCGGGGGATGCGCGTACCTTCCAACTCATCCGGGAAGCGGTTTGTACCGTCTACCAGTACAGATCCATTAAATGAAATGACGTTAATAGTGGAGGTGGCACCACTGCGGTAGTTTGATTCTATTAGGCCATGAAGTTCAATATTGCTTTGCGCGAGAATATCGATATTACGCCCGCCGTGATCCACTCCGTTTACCACGATACGCGATTTTGGCCCGGTGATAATATCGCCACAGCAAGATACGATAGTGATTTGCCCGGGTGCTTGCATGGTGCCGCCGACGGTATTGAGTACGGACCCGTCTATGATAACGTCATCCCCGCCTTTAATAAGTATATTTCCTGCAGGTTGATTGAGAGACTGTACCTCTAGCAATGCTCCTTCCTCGACAAATACAGAGCAGGTGGTTTTGATGATGATGCCCGGGGCGTAGCGGTTATTAGCACCAGTCGGGACTTGGATAGTTTTGATGGAGGCGCCATTTTTTACTACAAGGCGCTTTCCGCCAAGATCAAAAACAGCATTCCATGTATTTGCCGTGGTGCTATTCTTCTCATATGTGAAAAATTGGCAGAGATCTTGATCGCCGATGCAGGTTGGCGTGGGTTGGTTAAAATCAGCGACCACATTTTCGTCTACTACAATTTCAATAATATTCCCCAGGGAATCTTTCTCGCAGTTTGCACATGCGGTTGGTGCGTCGCTTTGCGTTATGGTCTGGAGCTCTGTGCTCATTGTCCTCAATTGTGGTGGGTCATCTTGGCTGGTAGCATCCGGTGTTTCTGTGGCTGATTCCAATGGGGCGACTTGCCCTTCTACTTTTTCAGCCCCCTCCTCAACGGGAGTATTACCTGCCTCATTCGTATCAGACATGTCTATGTCCGATATATTTTCGACCTTAGAATCTTCCTCCTCCAGGATAAGATTCATCCCCTCGGTATCGGTAGTCTGTGGAGATTCTACGCTCGTTTCCTGGTTATTTTCCAATGGTTGAGTCTCTATAACTTCAGTAGGCTTGACCACCTCTTCGGTAACTATAGAAGCCATCTGGGCCTCCTGGGAGGCTTCAGAAGCACTTTGCGTGTCTTGAGGTGTGCTATCTATAGAGGCCAAAAACTCTTCCGCAAGAAGAGTTTTTGGAGATCCTAGTAATAGAGTAGTAGAGAAAAGGAATAACGAAAAAACAACCAGTAGGCGTTTCATGGCTAGTTCAGTTCTTAAGAGATAATTAGCGTCTCAAGACGCAGAGAGGCATAGAGTGCCTTCTTCAATAACACAGAGAGAAAGAGCTTAAAATTTTTGTGCTAAGGTTTGAAAATAAAGGACGAAAACGTAAATTATTCTATAAGACATTAGATGGTCTAGACAATTGTCCGTTAGAATATCTTCAGAGAAAACGAACGATATGTCAGAAAAAGATGATAATTTACGTATAGTACCGGCGCATTCTAACTAAATAAGACGAGATAGTCAATGCATCTCTTTCTGGAAATCCTAATTTCTATTGTTGTGGAAATCTTGTGGATATATTTTTATCGGGCATGGTCGCTTGTGTAGTGATGGTAATTACGGCTATAGTGTATAGGTATCACATATGTATTGTTCAGGTATAAAAAAGTATCGATGAAAATAAGATTGTATGATGTAACGATTGTCGAGTGTGTGGCTATGCTGGAGACACTACAACATCTCCTCGATAAGGCTGAAGCCTATGCAACGGAGCGATCGTTCGATTTTGCAAATCTTATGCATGATCGGCTGGCACCTGACATGTATGATTTTGTTGTCCAGATTCGTATTGCATGCAGGAATGCCTGTGATTTTGCAGCACAGGCTTCAGGGCGCCCCATGCCCACTTTAGAGAAAAAACAAGATGAGACGATCATGGAGTTGCGTTTGCGTATTGAGACCGCACTTACACTTCTTCGTAGTATCCAGCCGGCAGAGATTGATGGCGCAGAGGACAAAAAGATGACTTTGTATTTTATGCCGGGCAAATATATGCTTGGTCATGAGTTTGTGACGCAGTATTTGCAGCCAAACTTTTATTTTCATGTAGTGATTGCCTATGCCATACTCCGTGCCCGGGGAGTTCCTTTGGGGAAGGCGGATTATACTATGCATATGAGTGTAAAGGATGAGGAGTAACGCAAGAAGTATTTTTGATGGAAGCACTATCGATCCAAAATCTTAAAAAAACCTATGCGACTGGTGTCCAGGCTTTGCAGGGGGTAAGTCTCTCGGTGCTCGAGGGAGATTTTTTTGCGTTACTCGGACCAAATGGCGCGGGCAAGACCACGATTATCGGTATCGTCACCGGCTTGGTGAATAAAACCGCGGGTACGGTGCGGATATTTGGGGATGATCTCGATGTTGCGCCGGAGCGTACCCGGGTGCACATCGGGGTAGTCCCGCAAGAGTTTAATTTTAATATTTTTGAAAAGGTAGAGAATATCGTAGTGAGTCAGGCAGGGTATTATGGAATCCCACGTGCGCAGGCAATGCGCGATGCCGAAGTACTGCTCAAGCAGTTGGGGTTGTGGGAGAAACGCGATGCACAATCGCGTATGCTCTCCGGAGGCATGAAGCGAAGGCTCATGATCGCACGGGCACTTATTCACCGTCCGCGACTCCTGATTCTCGACGAGCCGACCGCGGGTGTGGATATTGAACTCCGCAGAGGTATGTGGGAGTTTCTCGCCAAGATCAATAATGAAGGAGTGACTATTATTCTTACTACGCATTATCTGGAGGAGGCCGAGCAACTTTGCAAGAATGTGGCGATTATCAACAAAGGTGAGATTATAGAACATGGCTCAATGCGTGAGCTTCTCTCTACTTTGGAGAATGAGAGTTTCCTTTTTTATCTCAAGGATCCGATATCGGATGTTGTTTTGGGTGCACTGCAACACTGTGACATTCACCAGGTTGATCCGACAACGTTGGAGGTGACCTTGAAAGACGGCGCGCGGCTCAATGATTTTATTGTCCAACTTGCGCGGGCGGATGTCACTATTCAGTCTATGCGTAACAAATCAAACCGTCTGGAGGAAATTTTCTTGAGTCTTATTAGCGGTGATACGAGGGAGTAACCATGGAAAGCAGAAAAATATTTATTGCATTCTCGACTATGGTACGCAATGAAGTCAGCCGGTTTTTGCGTATTTGGATGCAGACGCTCATACCCCCGGTGATTACCACGGTACTCTATTATGTTATTTTTGGCTCGTTCATCGGATCGCAAATCGCGCCGATACACGGATTTTCGTATATGCAATTTATTGTGCCGGGATTGGTGATGATGGCCGTTATCACGAGTTCATTTTCTAATGTAGTCGGATCATTTTACTTTTCGAAATTTCAGCGTAGCATCGAAGAGCTTCTCGTATCTCCTATGCCGTTTTGGGTGCTGATCGCAGGATATATTACGGGAGGAGTCGTGCGCGGATTGTTGGTGGGGACTATTACGCTTCTTGTCTCGCTGTTTTTTACGCATCTCGTAGTCAGTAATATATTTTTTGTACTCTCGTTTATTCTCCTGACCGCAATATTGTTTTCACTGGCAGGGCTTCTCAACGGTCTCTATGCAAAAAACTTCGATGGCATCAGTATCTTTCCCACCTTTGTGCTTACCCCGCTTACGTATCTGGGCGGTATATTCTATTCTATCGCCGCATTGCCACCATTTTGGCAGAGTATGTCCAAGCTCAATCCCATTCTCTATATGATCAATGGATTCCGTTATGGATTTTTAGGATTTTCTGATGTGAGTGTCGCAGTAAGTTTTTGGATTCTTGTCGTGTGCATTAGTGTTCTTTTTGGCATCAATTGGCATCTCTTTCGCAAAGGATACGGGCTTCGGTCGTAAGGTCTGTATATTTTTTCTCAAGGATATATTTTTGGTACACTAGGAGTAGTGTTCTTTTCTAACGTCTCTATAATGAGGAGGGAGTTATGAGTACTAGTAGATCCATCGGGCGGGAACAGGCTCGGGTATCTCACGGTCGGATATTGCAACCTTGGACGTTGCTCGGGATTGTGCTCCTGCATGTCGGAGCGGGGATAGCTATTTGGTACGGCGCATCATTTGGGTTTTCATGGAGAAGCATCATGCTTACGGGCATCTATACGTTACTCACGGGTATTGGTGTTTCCGTGGCATATCATCGTATGCTTACTCATCAGAGTTTTAGGACAAACTCAAAATTGCTGGAGTATGCGCTTGTATACTGGGGTGGTGTCGCAGGGCAAAATGCATTCACTTGGGTATTAAATCACAGGTCTCATCACGAGTTTGGGGATACGGAGCATGATCCATATTCCTACTACTGGCCGTATCACGGTGGGGTTCGTGGTTTTCTGTGGGCACATGTGATTGCATTGGTGTATACGTTCGGTCGTCCGGCAAAATACGCCTCCTTGCCAAGGAGCGATCCATACTATGATGTGATTCTTTGGGAGCAAAAATGGCATACGCCAATTTTTCTCTCCGGATTTTTTATCCCTGCATTCATTGCGGGTTGGGAAGGGTTTTGGCTGACTTTTCTGCGTGTCGTGTATGTATTTCATGTCACATGGATGGTAAACTCGGTTTGCCACATGTGGGGACAAAGAGCCGCCAGGGGGATTATCCCCGGCAGAAACAGTCTGTTTGTGATTGTCTTGGCCTTTGTGGGTGAAGGGTTCCACATAAATCACCATCTCAATCCGTCTTCCGCATACCTTGGCTGGAAATGGTGGCATTTCGATGTGGGTAAATGGGTGATACAGCTCTTTGAGCTTTTAGGATTGGTCTATGATGTACATAGACCGCGAGCTCCCTCTTCAGGGTAAAAATAACAAACGGCTTCGATGAGGCCGTCTTTTCTTTACTATCTTACGATCCTTGTAATCAGGCCTATTCTTAGGCTGACGCGACCCATTCCGAGGCTTCCGCTTCGGTCTTGAAGGCCTTGAGATTGGTGCGTCCGGAGAGAGCGAGTAAGATGTCCTGGGCGAGCACTATGTAGGCATTGCCGCCAAAAGTTGCGGATTTGAGAATATAAGGTTCGTTGTCTTTCATGAGTTGGGCAAGTGCCGCCAAGATTTCTGTGTCGTATGAGGTTAGTTCTGATATGTCGATGATTGCGCGCACTTTGCCGCCTTTGCGATTGTACACATCTCTGACAGTAGTGCGCAATGTATGCGCCCAGGCCATAAATGCCGGCATAGTGTCATGATGCAGGTCCCCGCCAATGCGGGCGTGAATAATATTATTGCGGTCGATCTCCACCTCAAAATGTTCTGTTCCCTGCATCATATACGCCAGTATATCAAATCATACCTGTCATGGTACACTATGCATAAAAGAGTTGCGATTTTTGTATAATGGGCTAGACTAAATGGTGCTATGCAGGGTGCTTCTCGTAAAGAAACAATCAAAGAACTGCTTTCACGCGGGGTAGCCGAGGTACTTGATCGCGTGCATCTGGAGAAACGTCTGATATCCGGAGAAAAACTGCGCATCAAATTGGGTATCGATCCCACGAGTCCCAATATCCATTTGGGGAGATCTGTGCCGCTTTTGAAGTTGCGGGATCTCCAAGAGCTGGGGCATCAGATCGTGTTTATCGTTGGCAATTTTACGGGTGTGATTGGTGATACCAGCGACAAGTCCGCCGAGCGGCCGATGCTGGAACGATCAGCAGTGGAGGAGAATCTCAAAACCTATCTTGATCAGTATAAAAAAATTCTGGACATTGAGCGCACCGAGATCCGCTACAATGCCGAGTGGCTGGAGCCATTGGGGTACAAAGAAATAGCACATCAGGCCAACGCCTTTTCTCTCGCGGAGTTTGTCGCACGCAAAAACATCAAAGATCGCCTGGAGGCGGGCAAGCGCATTTCTCTCCGCGAGCTTCTCTATCCACTCATGCAAGGATATGACTCGGTAGTAGTAAAAGCCGACCTTGAGCTTGGTGGTACGGATCAGTGGTTCAATCTTCTTGCGGGCCGTACGTTGCAGGAGCAATATGGCCAGAATCCGCAGGATATTATGACCATGAATTTGATTATGGGGACTGATGGGCGCAAGATGAGTTCGAGCTGGGGTAATACCATCAATCTTTTTGATGAGCCAAAGGAGATGTTTGGCAAGGTTATGAGTATGCGGGATGAGGAGATGGTATCGTATTTTGTGCATTGCACGCGTGTACCAATGCAAGAGGTTGTCGAGATAGAACAGGCGCTCGCGGCAGGTTCGGTAAATCCGCGGGATACCAAGATTCGTCTTGCGCATGAGATTACGAAGATGTACTGGGGAGCGGAGGGTGCGCGCGCGGGCGAGGAGTATTTTCGGAGTATATTTCAGAAAAAAGAGCTTCCTGCAGATATCGAGACGGTGCGTGTTTCTTCGTATGGTATTGTTAATGTGCTCGTAGAGACAGGATTGGTAAAAAGTAAAACGGACGCGCGTCGGGTTTTGAAAGAGGGTGGAGTAAAAGTAAATGATGCGGTGGTCACAGATGAGGGCTTCTCTGTCCCGCCGGGTGCTGTGCTTCAAAAAGGGAAGAAATCATTTAAACGTATCTCCTAACTATGAGTCGAGCGACGATCCGCCTCGCTTTCTGCAAGCGGGGTTCATATGTATTTTTATGAAAGAAATAGAAATAAAATTTAGAGTCAAAGATTTTACCGAGGTGCGTACGCGTCTCAAAAAACTTGGTGCGTGTCTCGAATGGAAGGGCGTTGAGCAGTCGTGGTTTTATGATACGCCGCGCCAAGACTTGCGTGCCAAAGGGTACAACCTCCGCCTGCGGGCCTGGGACGGGCACAGCTATATGCTTACGCTCAAAACCAAACCTCGCCAAGAAGATGGCCGCTATAAAATCCGCAATGAGCACGAGATGCAGATCAGTAGTCTGGATACGGCATTTAAAATTTTAAAATTACTCGGCTACGGAGAGCGTATCAAATACCGCAAATTCCGCGAGCACTGGAAACTGCGCGGGGCCTCGGTGGAGCTCGATACCCTGAAAGGTATGCATTTTGTGGAGATTGAGGCGGGCAAGCGTCGAATCGACGAGCTCGCTCTTGCCTTGGGTCTTGATTGGAAACAAACGGTGCGCAAGGGGTATATTTCCATCCTGCAGGAGGCGGAAAATGAATCCCGGTAGTTCTTGACTTTTGTGTTTAGAAGGAGTATAATACCCACTGTAAGAGTTTTCTCGAGTTTGTTTTCACCCCCTTATACGAGCTAATCGGCTAAGGTGTGTCAAGGACCACCGGTCCCTCGTGAGTAAGAACGGAGAGAAGGTCGCCTTACATTTAAAGGCTAGCAAGTATAAGGACTAGAATGGCCAAAAAATTGTATGTAGGTGGATTGCCTTACAGCACCACCGATGATGCCTTGCGCGATGCATTCGCACAGGTAGGAACCGTCGAGTCGGCTACGATCATCATGGATAAGATGTCGGGTCGCTCCAAGGGTTTTGGCTTTGTCGAGATGTCTACAGACGAGGAGGCGCAAGCCGCAATCGAGATGTGGAACGGCAAAGACTTCGAAGGCCGTAAGCTTACGGTCAACGAGGCTCGTCCGATGGAAGCTCGCCCTCCGCGTCGCGAAGGGGGTTTCAATCGAGGGGGCAACGGCGGTAGCCGTGGAGGTTTCGGTGGCGGCATGCGCCGTAGCTGGTAATCTGCCAAAAGAAACAACCCTGGGGCGACCGGGGTTGTTTTCTTTTTGGGTGGGACTAGGTACCATACAGAAACATAAATGATGATGCAAAAATCTTATACAAAAGATACCCTGCGCATATTTTGGGAGCATGCATCGCGCTATCACATCAAAGTGATTGTGCTGATCGCAAGCATTATAGCGGCTAATATTGCGGAGCTTTATACGCCATTTTTATACAAGCGTTTTTTTGATGTGCTCAGTCAAAATCCTGCAGATGCCGTTCAGGTACTTGTGCATATTTTGGTTATTATTTTTAGTATTCGGTTAGTGTACCAGCTTATGTGGCGCGTGTACTGGTATGTCTATAATGGATTCTATGCGCGTGTCATGTCTGATCTTTTGAATACCTGCTATACGTATTTGCAATACCACTCGTATAGTTTTTTCAACAATAATTTTTCAGGTAGCTTGGTGCGTCGTGTAAACAGATTTCCAAAGGCATTCGAGGAAATCTCTGATCAGGCGATACTCAACATTGGCCAGGCGGTGTTTCGTATCACCGTCATTTTGGGTATCTTGTATTATCGTCAGTGGCAACTTGCGGTAATTGTGCTGGTGTGGGCTTTGGCTTATACGTCATTTAATTTGTGGTTTTCGCGCTATAAACTTAAGTACGATAGGGAGCGTGCTGCTCTGGACACCAAAACTACCGCCCATCTGGCCGACACCGTTACCAATAATATCAATTTAAAATTGTTCGGGGCCACAGCACGCGAGATTCATTCGTTTCAAACTATCACGGATGAGCTTTTTCGCGTACGCCGATTCTCTTGGATGTTGGGATGGCGGATGGAAACAGTACAGGGGCTTTTCGCAGTTTGTCTTGAGGTCGGCATATTCTATGCGGCGGTTGGGTTTTGGCAGAGGGGTCTTCTCACGGTCGGTGATTTTGTGTTGATACAGGCATACTTACTCCAGATTTTTTGGGTACTGTGGGATGTCGGACGCTATATTCGACGAATGTATGAGAGTCTTGCGGACGCCGCAGAGATGACAGAGATTCTTACGACACCACATGGGGTGGTTGACCAGGAACAGGCAAAAGATTTGCATGTTGTTTCTGGCAAACTCGCGTTCAATGCAGTCACCTTTCGCTACTACGAAAATAAAGATGTCTACAAAAATTTTAATTTGGTGATCCGGCCGGGTGAGCGAGTGGCGCTTATTGGCCCCTCGGGCGGCGGTAAATCTACGATTACAAAATTGCTATTTCGATTTTTTGATATTCAGGAGGGAAGTGTTTTGATAGATGATCAAAATATCGCCGAGGTTACGCAAGAGAGTTTGCGCGCATCTATTGCTTTGGTGCCGCAGGATCCTATTTTGTTTCATCGTACGCTTATGGAAAATATCCGCTATGCGCGTCCATCTGCGAGTGATGCAGAGGTTTTAGAAGCTTCAAGACTCGCGCATTGTCATGAGTTTATTGAAGGGTTTCCGGAAAAATATGAGACGTATGTGGGGGAGCGCGGGGTCAAACTCTCTGGCGGTGAGCGTCAACGGGTAGCGATCGCGCGTGCCATACTCAAAAATGCGCCGATTCTGGTATTGGATGAGGCGACGAGCAGTTTGGACTCTGAATCAGAAGCATTTATCCAAGATGCGCTTGGCAATCTCATGAAAGGCAAAACCACCATCGTCATCGCGCATCGTTTGTCCACCATTATGCAGATGGACAGGATAATTGTCATTGAGCATGGGCGGATCGTCGAAGAAGGTAAGCACGAGGAGCTCATCAAAGCGGAACAGGGAGTATATCAAAAACTTTGGGAGATCCAGGCAGGCGGGTTTACTGCTTAAATTATTGGATTGCTCCGGTCCGCGTGTATGCTACTCTGAAGGTAGATTTTGACACAGAGGAATATTCTATGGAAAAAACCGTTTGTGGTGTCCGTCGTCTCGTTGTGTCTGTGGTAGCCAATGTGCTTGAGCGGCCAGAGAAAGATATAGGCTTAAGTGCGGATCTTGTATGTGACTTGGGTGCGAGTGAACTAGACATGGCCGAAATCCTTACCGCCTTAGAGTACCGTCTTGGTATCACGATTCCTGACCGAGATGAGGTGCGGGGGAGGATAAGGACCATCCACCGCCTTTCCTGGCGCGTGCTTGCTCACTGCCGTAGGCAACATGGTAGGTTTGCTCTAGCGTAGGCTATTCTAATAGCCAATAGTACTGTTGTCAGTACTTTGCTCTTTGAGCAAACGAAATAAAAAAACCTATCGGGGAAGATAGGTTTTTTCTTATTCTTTTTTCTTATGTTTTGAGCGTTCTACTTTGGAGAGGTATTTTTTGCGCAGACGCAGATTTTTGGGAGTGATCTCCAAAAGTTCATCATCTTCGATAAAATCAAGCGCTTGCTCAAGGGTGAGGATGACCGGTGGGGCAAGTTGTGTGATACCGTCTGATGATTTGGAGCGCATGTTGGTAAGTTGTTTACCCTTGCAGACGTTGATGTCGATATCATCCTCTTTGGCGTTTTCCCCGACAATCATGCCTTCGTATACATCCACACCCGGCCCGATAAATGTGGTACCCCGGCCTTGAGCGATATCAAGTCCGAACGCGAGGGCCTTGCCTGCTTCGTGTGCCACCAAGACGCCCTTGCGGGTTTTTTGGACGGCCGCTTCTTCCGGACCAAAGTGCAGAAAGCGCGAGTTGAGCACAAACGAGCCTCTGGTGAGCGTGACCAGTGTATTGCGGAGCCCCAGGAGCGAGCGCGTAGACATCTCATAGACAAAGCGTACGTCTGAAGCGTGCGGGAAGGTGTCGGTGAGCTTTGCTTTTCGTTTGGCGAGCTCGGAGACGATAGTACCGCGGTAGGTTTCCGGCACATCGATGATGACCTCCTCGAATGGTTCAAGTGTTACCCCGTTTTCTATTTTGGTGACTACGGACGGTTTGGAGACCTCAAGCTCAAATCCTTCGCGCCGGAGGGTTTCCAGTAAAATAGAAAGATGCAGTTCGCCTCGTCCAGAGATGAGAAATTTTTCTCCCGCGATCTCCATGCGGAGACTCACATTGGTTTCGAGTTCTTTCTCCAGCCGGTCTTTGATCTGGCGGGAGGTCAGGAGATTACCATCTTGGCCGACAAACGGCGAGGTGTTGGCTCCTACGGCAATTTTGAGTGTTGGCTCCTCAATAGCCACTGATGGCAGGGCCTCGGGGGTTTTCTCATCACAGATTGTAGTATTGATGCCGATTTTTTCAAATCCGGTAACTGCGGCTATGTCTCCTGCGACCACCTCATCTGCTTCTTTACGCGACAGGCCGTCCCAGACATAGACGTTTTCGATGCGGCTTTTTTTGGTGGTGCCATCCGGGGTAATCATCACTACTGCAGTGCGCGGTGTTGCTTTGCCGCGCGCGATTTTGCCGATGGCGTATACGCCTTTGAAATCATCGTAATCGAGTGCAGTCACCAGCATTTGAAGCGGTTCGTCGGGGTTACCGGTGGGTGCCGGAATGTAGGAGATAATTTTTTCAAACAATGGCTCCAGAGATCCGGGGATGGATTCTATCGATCCCTCGGGGAGCGTTTCAAATGCCTTACCGTCGCGGCCGACGGCATACAGTACGGGGAACTCAAGCTGGGACTCGTGTACAGCAAGCTCCAGGAAAAGGTTGTTGATCTCTTCAATAACCTCCGGGATGCGCCGTGCGGGTTTGTCGATTTTGTTGATGACGACGATTGGTTTGAGATTGAGGTCGAGCGCTTTTTGAAGCACAAATCGGGTCTGGGGCATGGGACCCTCTTGGGCGTCCACGAGGAGGATACAGCCGTCCGCCATGGCCAGAGTCCGCTCTACCTCACCGCCAAAGTCGGCATGTCCAGGTGTGTCGATAATATTAATTTTGTACTCCTTGTAATGAATGGCGTTGTTTTTGGCAAGAATGGTGATACCGCGCTCACGCTCAAGGTCTCCCGAGTCCATAATCAAGGTTTTGGACATCTCCTCGGCATTATCGCGGAATGTGTGTGATTGCTTCAACAAAAAATCAACCAGGGTCGTTTTGCCGTGGTCGATGTGTGCGATAATTGCCACATTGCGGATTTTTGTGTTGTCCATAACGATTCAGAAAAAATACCATATATTTCTAGGGTTGGCAATACGCCTGTCAGCTGGTACCATAAAACCCAATGAGAATAAGCGTACATATCAAGCCAAAATCAAAACACCCCGAGGTTAGAGAAGACCGAAGTGCGGGGGTCGTAGAGGTATATGTATCCGCGCCGCCGGTGGATGGCAAGGCCAACGAAGAGATGCTGGAGCTATTGGCTGATTATTTTGAAGTTGCCAAAAGCCTGATTACCATCGTCTCCGGACATACGGCTCGCCAAAAGATTGTTGATATTCCAAATTGGAAACGGCGTTGATTGATAATTTTTCTTCCAGAAAAAAACGGACCCCCTGGTGAGGGGGTCAAAGAGGAAAGTTATCAAACAACAAAAATCCAAACCGCGATATGGGGGTGAGACTTCACATAATGGCACAAGAGTGCCGATAGCCAACATGGGCTCAAGGGAGTCTAACCCCTATACGTTGAGATGGATATTTCTATCCTCGAGGGTAATTGTAGCACATGGCTCTGTCCGTATTTCTAAACTTGTGGATAAAACAACATGATTTACAAATAATGGCAAGATTGAATTGACAGGTATGCTGGTCGGAGTTTAAGGATTCGTTTCCAGGTACGCATAGAGGTGTTTGCCAGTCTCGTTGTACACTACTTCGTCTATTGCTCGCGCGGAGAGTGAAAAAAGCTTGCGACTGGATATGTCCATGTTCTTTGATTCGCTTACAGCAAATATGAGACCTATGAAATCCCCGGTATATGGGTCTATAAGTGCGCCACCCGAAGACCCTTTTTGCGAGCCAAGGCTCTGGAGAGATTGTATAAAGTATGCATCTTTTGCTTCAACGATGGTTTCGGAAAAAGAAAGGTAGAGGTAGGTAGTAATAGCTTGAAAGCCGAGGAGTTCGGCAGGATAACTGAATGTGGCGAGTGCTGTGCCAATGACTGCCTCTTTGGTGGGGTCGATAGTGAATGCGGGGAATGATACGGGCAAGGGGGTTTGATTGGCGGATGAGACGACGCGCCAAATCGAAACGTCTTGGCGGAGATTCTCGTCGGAATGTTTGGTGATAGAAAAGTTTTTTGGCATGAACACGCGCTCTACAAATGCATATGCATGTGCCGGAGAGCCTTGCCGTACCAGACAGCGCTGGGACTTTGTTTCTTCGGCGACGTGTGCATTGGTAATGATATATCCTTTGTCGCTTACCAGTATGCCGGTGGCGACACTTATCTCGCCGTTGCCTACATCGCAGAAAAAGTTAACGACGCGACTAGCCGCATGCGCATAGAGCTCCGCTTGCGGGATGCGATCTTTGTGCGGTGTGGGTACGGGCGCAGGGATTTTGATTGCATCAAAAGCCGCTTGAGCGTTTTGGAGATCTTGCTGGAGTTTTTGGAGTATCACCTCGCGGTCTTTTTTTGATTGTGCGGGCTGTAGGTTCTCTTTTTGCGGTTCTCGTGTGCCGGGGGTCGTGGTAGTTTTTGTGTATGTTTCTGTAGAAGAGGTCGCAGATTCCTCTGTTGATGATGCGATATCTTGAAATATCGGAGGATTTTTTGGTATGTCGATAACTAATCGGGGAAGTAGATTTTTTTCAAATACAAGGATTGCAAAGAGAAGCGCGAGGAGGGTGCTTGCTAGAATAATTCGAGTGCTCATGAGCGTTTTTTACCTAAGCGTTTTGCCCATGACGCAAATTGTTTGCCGCGGTCTTGGTAGTCTCTAAATAGTCCAAAGCTAGGGGAGGCGGGTGAGAGGAGAGCAACATGCCCTGGTGTGGTTTCTCGAAATGCGATGGTGACGGCTTCCCGCATGTCTTTGGCGAAATATTCTTTTTGCGGGGTGCGCTTAGCGATGCGATGCAGAGACGTTTGCATGCGCTTGCCACTCGGGGCAAATAAAATAAGCGTTTTAATATGTGTGCGTCGCGCAATAAATTTGGCTAGACGTGAGAAATCTATACCGCGGTCAAATCCGCCGAGGATGAGCGTTTGCACGCGCGCGCCAAGCGCCTCGACCGCATACATGGCGGCTTCAGGAATGGTGGCGATAGAGTCGTTGTAAAATTGTATGCCGTGGTATGTGCCGATGGGTTCCAGACGATGGGGAAGGGGTTTGAATGTCTCGATGGCATGAGCCGCATGTTTGTCAGACACACCCATGATATGTGCAATGGTATATGCGGCGCGGATATTCGCTTCATTGTGCTTGCCCTTGAGGTGTGTGGGTCCGAGCGCAAACGGGAGCGTTTTGATGATAGGGACGGCTTTTGCTTTTGTATTGCGCGCGAGCTTGGCAAGCCGCGGGTAGAGCGGATCATATACAAAATAATCACCGCTTATGGCGTGCAAGACCATGCGCTCTTTTGCCTGCCAATAGACAGAGCGTGTGCCATGAAAATCCAAATGCTCCTCATAGAGATTGAGGATGACTGAGATGTGCGGGGAGCAGTGAAGATCCATCGTCTGAAAACTCGAAAGCTCGCATACGTATACGGTATTTTTTTTCACGGGTCGCAGAAGTTCGGTGAGCATGGGATAGCCGATGTTTCCTACAAGGCGTGCATCGAACCCACCATGTTTGAGTATTGATGCTACTAGTGCTGATGTGGTGCTCTTGCCTTTTGATCCGGTGATACCGATGATGGGACGTTTGCTACTGGCAAAAAATATATTGGTGGCTGTGGTATACGGGATGGTGAGTTGTTTTGGGTGTGTGCCGGGGGAGCGAATAGCAAGATCATAATCTTTTTGTTTTTTAAGATAGTCCGCGCCTTTTTTAGCATCGGTGATGCCAACACGCATCTTTGGAAATTTTTTGCGCAAAAAATCCCGCGTGGCTTTGCCCTCGATACCATAGCCGACGATAAGTATTTTTTTGTTGCGGAGTGCCGATAAGTTCATAGGTGTTTCGTGGCGGACAAAAATGTTTTGGGTATAGCGTGTGTGCGCAATATTCTGAGAGCTTGCCGTTTGAGTTTTATCTTGTCTTTGATTTTGTGGAGGACTTTTTTCTCAAACAAACGTATCGCTGGCGCATCTCCAAACTCGCCACGTTCGTGAATACACAAAAATGCATATGCCATCTCCTCGGGAGTACCGACGCATTCAAATGGTTTAAACCCGCGTATGCCGAGGAGCTCTTCGTAGGTGGGGAGAAGTTCGCGGTCAGCAAATAGATTTTTGCCGAATATTTTTATAACTTCTTTTTTTGGGAGAAATGCCGCAAGCATACTAAACACAAAAGCGCATTTGGGGCATGCTCCGCACCATCGCTTGCTGTGGAGCGAGTCACGGATTTTGAAATTGCGGTTACAACTTGAAAATACGGCGAAATATTTTTTATGCTGAGAAAATAGTTTGGTGATTTCTATCTCGGTAAGCTGGCGCAGAAGTGAAAAGTAGGTGATATCGGCGGAGAGGTGTGTTTTGGCGTATGCCTGGAACATGCGTTCGAACTCAAGTGTTTTGGACCATTGGTGGTTGATGGTGGTGCCGCGCCAGCGAATATTGCCATAGTCTGCCGATGCCTCATTGGAAGCGATAACGTAGCGGTATCCGTAGAGGGCCGCGGCTAGGGTGCCGGTGAGTGCGTAGATAAGGGAGATAGGAATGTGGCCGTTAAACGTATCGGCATGTGTATTGAGTGAGAATAGTTTTGGATCAAGCTGGTGGCGTATAAGAATCGGAGTTTCTTTCATAATCCGTAGCGTGTCATTTTGTACGCGCGAGTCATTGAGGAGGAATGGCGTGAATCGTTTTTTGTTTTTCTTGAGTGCCTCGGCTGATACGAGCGAGTCTTTACCGCCTCCTATGAGTAAGAGACTGCGATCGGGTGTTTTACAGCGGACGGGTTTGGGTATCGTCGCAGATGCATCATAGGGAAATATGACCAGGCGTCGAAAGTCGATTCGGTTTTTATAAAAAAATTCGCCGAGGCCTTTGGTGTATACTGTATTCCAAAAGTCCGCTTCGGCACGTGAAAGCATGCGGTTTTCTAGCACGATTTTTTTTGGCGCATAAAGTTTCCAGTAGCTTATGCCAAGGGCAATATGAAGCGCATTGCAGATACGCTCTATAAGTTCGGCAGGCGGGTGGGCAAGGCTTTTGGTTTGGTAGGTGAGTGTGTCAGTAAAGTCCAGAGTCTCCTTGCCGCATTGCATTTGATACGAAAAAGAAATGACCCCACGTTTCGGGTCGTGCCGCCAATCTTTATATATAAAAACGGTTTTTGAGCCTCTCATAAACACCATTGATTCTATCGCAGATTCGCCTGTATGCCAACGAGCATGTGGCGGCTTTATTGATTCTCCTGTGGGAGCATGGTAATTTTGTCATATGCACAAAAACACTACATTTCTGATACTGTTTGGTACCCTCCTCGTGGCAGGTGGGGTTGTTTTGTATGAACGACAGAAACTAGACTCTGTAACGGTACCGCCAGTTTCTACGAATAATCAACAAGGAGAGGATGATAAGCCTATTGCTACAGTTCTAGACGGTGCAGATGAAAATGGTTGGAAGACCTTGCGGAGTGAGTTATTTGGATTTGAGATGAAGTTCCCGGGGGAGTGGATTGGGGATTGGCCAAGTATTTCTAGAAGATCTCTACTAGAAAAACCTGAAGGATCCCTTTTGCTTAATTTTGGGTTTGGAGATCCAAAGAACATCAAAGAGTATAGTCAATCAATTAACATTGTTAGTGATAATGTCGATGTCTACTCCCAAAAAGTGCAGGGTTCTATAAAAAAGGCACATATGGAGAATCGATACTCATACCAGGAAAAAAATATAAACAATGCAAAGGCATATATTTTTATAGATAAGGAAAAAGCAGGAGTCAGTCGAGTCCTTCTTGGTGGTGGTATGTATACTTTTGAAATCAATGATACTCGTGAGCTTGATGGTCGAGGTGTTGTCTACGATAAAATCATCTCTACCTTCCACCTCTTGCCTTAGCTCACCAAATCTGCTAGAATTGGACACAGATAAAGCACCTTTTAGGGTGCTTTTTGTGTAAGGCTCTTTAACAATGAAAGGAGGTATATTATTGGTAAATACTCCTTACACATTTACATACAATACAAAAACACCCAATGTATCCATGGGGTGTTTTTTAATCCTCGACGACTCTTCTATCGAGTATCTGAGGCAAGATGAATGGAAGAGACAATTTGTTTGAGAATCGATAGAGCCTCCGAACGGTCACATGAATCCTTGCATTGTAAAATCATATGAAAGGCAATACTCGGGTAATGGACTCCAAAAATATTATTTATCTTTTCTTTTGGAGGAACGGCGATAAAAGTTGAGTCGTCATCTTTATCCTCCATAAGGTCAACGGAGAATTCTTCTCCTCCAAGCCTTAAATTTGCGTTGCCAAAAGAAACGACACTATTAGGCAACCCTTTTCCTTCGGGTGAAAACACCATAGAAAGTGAGTATATTTTGCTATCAAAACCAATACCTAAAAAATTTTGCTCCGGATTCTTATTTTTTTCGGTATAACTAAGTTCTTGTGGATACTCAAATGTAATCGGCACATTCTTGTCTCTAAATATCTTCCAGCCGGTAGCTGGATTAATCTCTGGCGTAGACGGCATGTTGCCTGCAGGTG
>MHNR01000006.1:0-7913 GCA_001819875.1 Candidatus Ryanbacteria bacterium RIFCSPHIGHO2_02_FULL_48_12
AGTGCTCCCCGCCGCCGTCACCCAACTCTTGCTCAATGGATCCCTTGGCATCGCGGTCGGTATGGCGACTAATATCCCGCCACACAACCTCTTGGAGCTCGCGGATGCCACCAACCACATCATCGAACACCCGGATGCCTCTACCGAAGACCTCATGGAGTTTGTACACGGGCCAGACTTTCCGACCGGCGGACTTATTTTTAATAAAAAAGACATTCTACATGCCTACGCTACCGGCAAAGGATCTATGCTCACCCGAGGCGAGGCGGAGATCGTAGAAGCTAAACACGGCACGTTTCAAATCGTCATCACCTCGATCCCCTATCAGGTCAACAAAACCACGCTTTTGGAAACCATTGCCGAGCTGGTACACGAGAAAAAAGTAGAGGGCATCAAGGATCTCCGCGACGAGTCCGACAAAGATGGCCTGCGCATTGCGATTGATCTTAAATCCGGCGCCTACCCCCAAAAAATTCTCAATGCACTCTACAAACATACGGATCTTGAGCGCACATATCACCTCAATATGCTCGCACTCGTAGATGGCATTCAACCGCAAATCCTCTCGCTCAAAGCGGTCTTGGAGGAGTTTATCAAGCACCGACGCGTCGTCATCGAGAAGCGCACACGCTATGATCTGCGCAAAGCCGAAGAACGCGCACACATTCTCGAGGGTCTCAAAAAAGCCCTTGATCACATCGACGCGATTATCAAAACGATCAAATCCTCCCCCGACAAAGAAGCCGCACACAAAAATCTCGTCAAAAATTTCAAACTCTCCGATCTCCAAGCCTCGGCAATTTTGGAGATGCGCCTCTCCACACTCGCAGGACTCGAGCGCAAAAAAATAGAAGATGAGCTCAAAGAGAAACTCCTCCTTATCGCGGAACTCAAAAACATCCTTGCCAACCCCAAGAAAATTCTTCAGATTATCAAAGCTGATCTCGCAGAGCTCAAAGCGACCTTCCCCGAAGGCCGCCGCACACGCGTAGTCTCGGGTGCGGCCAAAACCATCTCCCAGGAGGACATGGTACCGGAAGAGGAGGCAGTCATCGTCCTTACCCAAGACGGCTATATCAAACGCATCAATCCCGACGAATACCGCACCCAAAAACGTGGCGGCAAGGGCACTATCGGTGTGGCCACTAAAGAGGAGGATGTGGTAGATCAGTTTATGAGCGTACGAACTCACGACGACATTCTCTTCTTTTCGTCTCTGGGCAAGGCCTACCAAACTAAAGCCTATGATATACCCGAGGGCAAACGCACCGCCAAAGGCAAATCTATCGCCAACTTTCTCATGCTCGGCACTGAAGAGCACGTCACTTCGATGCTTGCCGTACCTAAAAAAGAAAAACTTAAAACCTCGGCATTGGCCATGATTACTCGAGACGGCATCATCAAAAAAACCTTGGCACCGTTTTTTGTGGATGTACGCCGATCCGGCATTATCGCCATCAAGCTACAAAAAGGCGATATACTCGGCTGGGTCAAACTAGTAGAGCCGAAAGATGAGCTGATACTCGCCACCAAGCGCGCTATGGCCATTCGATTTACCGAGTCAGATGCGCGCCCCATGGGACGAGCCTCCTCGGGCGTACGCGCCATGCGCCTGAAAAAAGATGACGCTATCGTAGGAGCAGGCGTGCTAGCTAAAGACGCCAAAGACCTCGCACTCATGGTCGTCTCCCAGTACGGTTTTGGCAAAAAAACAACGATCAAGGAGTATAAGGTTCAAAATCGCGGCGGATCGGGTATAAAAACCATGAATGTCACTCCAAAAACCGGCCACCTCGTATCTGCCCGAGTAGTAACCCCTGAAGAGCAGGATCTTATCGCCATCTCCAAAAAAGGACAGGCCATCCGCACCGAGCTCAAACAAATCCCGTCTCTAGGAAGAGCCACCCAGGGTGTACGTATTATGAAGGTAGATTCGGGAGACGAGGTAGCATCCGTAACCTCGCTATAAAAACTCCATACACATACAAACAAAAAACCGCACATCTCTGTACGGTTTTTTTGTCGCCAGAAATTGAAGCTTGCATGCTTGGCTCACAGACCACGCTCTGTCGGCTACTATATGTAGGTTCTTTTCCTTTTACGTTTTTTTAATTTCACCGTACACTTAGGGTATGGCCTTTGTCGACCCCCGTAAAACAGCAGACACGCTGGAGCTTATGCCCGGCATGCAAATCGCGGACTTTGGCTGCGGCTCGGGGTATTGGGCGGTGGCTCTTGCGCAAAAAGTCGGCAGCTCCGGCAAGGTATTTGCGATTGATATCCTCCCGCAAGCCCTGGAAGCTACCCGATCCCAAGCCAAACTCCAGAATGTGCACAATATCGAGACCGTACAGGCAAATCTAGAGATACCGCAGGCAACTAAACTCAAAGATGGGATGCTGGATGTCGTTATGCTTTCCAGTATGCTCGCCCAAGCCGACCATCGCGAGATCGTCGCGGCCGAAGCATACCGCATACTCAAACCAAACGGCCGCGTGGTCGTGGTAGAATGGGACATGACCGACAAAAAATCCGGACACCCCCTTCAGCCGACCATCGCGCGCCGCGACATGGAGCATATATTTAAAGATGCTGGTTTTACCTTTCAAAAAGAATTTAGCGCCGGGTCATATCACTACGGCCTCGTATTTAAGAAGTAACCTGCCATGCAAAAACTCCAAATCGCTATATACATCGGGACGATTTTCATTGTCCTTATCATTATTCTGATTTTTTGGGGAGTCATCCCCGGACTTGGCGTCAGCCGTGGTGTAACCACGCGCCTTACCCTGTGGGGGACAATATCCGATGTCGCACTCAAAGAAGTCATACACGACTACCAGACCCTGGACAAAAGCATCGGCATTACCTACGTAAAGAAAGATCCTGATACCTACGAGCAACAACTCGTGGATGCGCTCGCCTCCGGCCAAGGTCCCGACATGTGGATGATGCCACCGAGCTGGGTGGATCGCCATTATGGCAAGATCTCCCTCATGCCGACCGTGCTCATGACCGAGCGGGAGTTTTTGGAAACCTATGCCGGTGCCACCACCGACGCATTTTTCCAAAGCCAAAAGATCGTAGCACTCCCTCTCTATATAGATCCGTTAGTACTCTTTTGGAATAAAGATTTTTTTGCGAGCGAAGCTATCGCCCTCCCGCCAAAGACATGGAATGAGTTTCTCGACATGAGCGAACGGCTCACCAGACGATCATCAGAAGAGACTATTATTCGGTCCGGAGCCGCTATGGGACTCACCTCCAATATCCCGGAGGCTAAAGATATCGTGAGTCTTATCACGCTCCAGGGAGGCGGCAGCGTTGTAGACCAAAAAACTCATCGGGTAACACTCGGAGAAGGACGCCTCGTAAATGACCTCAAGGTCAACCCTGCCGAATCTGCTCTGCGGTTTTATACCGATTTTGCCCGTAGATCCAAAAAATCCTACACATGGAACAATACCTTCCCCGATCCCGTTACTGCATTTGCGCGGGAACAAGCCGCCATGTTTGTGGGATACGCCAGCAACTACGACAAGATCCGAAAAATCAACTCACATCTCAACATCGGCGTCTCGCCCGTACCGCAGTTTGAAAACTCGGCACTCATCATTGGGCATGCCCGCACTATCGGCGTTACCGTGGCAAACGCCTCACGCAACAAAACCGCCGCATGGCAATTTATCAAATATCTCACCTCAACAAAAGGCAACAAAGCGATAGCCCAGAGTCTCAACCTCGCTCCCTCCCGCAGAGACCTTCTCGCACAGCGCGATTTGGATCCCGTACCGTCGGTCGTCTACGAATCGGCACTGCGCGCCAAAACATGGTATGACCCCAACGAAATGGCAAGCGCGCAAATTTTTGCAAATATGATAGAATCAACCCTAACAGGGACCACATTCTCCACTGCTATCTCCGAGGCAGACAAACGAATCAACAATCTGATTATCCGCAAAAATCCCTGATGACGTTTTGCACCAAGCAATACATCTGTGGATCGCATTAAAAAAATACTCGTATATGTGTTCGCGTTGTTCGCTGGCCTTGGCATATGCATAGGCGCTTTTGCGTTTCTAGTGCAAGGCACCTCTCCCCAAACTACCACGCGACCGCTTCTCGCCGCCGGAGAGATCGTATCTGCACTAGCCACGTCGCCGTTGTCTCTCCCTGTCGCACTTGCCGCAGACCCACGCGGACAGCCCCCCATCGTCTCCTGCGGTAATACCGGACAGCCCATGTGCAGTCTTTGCGACCTCTACGTCCTAGTACGAAAAATCATAGATTTTCTTCTCTTTCAGCTTGCACTCCCCATCGCAGTTGTAGTGGCGCTCATTGGCGGCATTTTGCTTCTCGTATCTGCGGGAGATCCCAAAAAAGTCGAGCAAGGAAAATCAGCACTCACCAATGCCGTGGTAGGCATTATCATCGCTTTTGCCGCATGGCTCATCATTAATACCATCCTCACTACACTTGCCTTCAAAGTGCCGTTCACCTCGGGGGCGCTCCCTTGGAATGAGATCCCTGTGTGCCAAGCGCCGATACAGACTGTCCCACCCACTACAGAGACGGGGGGTGGTAGTGGACTCTGGTGTGTCAAAACACCCGAGCTTACCGATATCACCGGATCGTGTAGCAAGATCAGCGAGAGTGCTTGTACCGACATGGGCGGCACCCCATGGCAAAACCGCCCCTCGGACTGCGCACTGCTCCAAGGATATTGCAAAAATATGCCCACGGGAACATTTGGTACCTGTGACCCAAGTGTAAGCTGTCAGGATTGTACCAATGCTGGCGGAGAATGTACTGAAGCAGCGCCCCCGAGCTGTGCTGGCAAATGTGCGCCCGTCGGCTCGGGACCCTGTTCGGTCTCTTCTTTGAGCGCCGGATGCATGGATGGGAACGCCGCCAATGCTTCACAAATCTGCAACGGAGAGTCTGGAGGATCTTCAGTTGTTGGTAGTAAAGAAGATAAGACCATTACACCCTGCCCTGCTGGTGTAGTCGGGGCCCCAGATCCCAGCAGATGCTCATTCTCCTGGGGACTATTCCAAATCAACATAGCGGCAAATGATCTTAGTGGGTTTGGCTGTCCATCAGCTTTCCAAAAAACAGGCGGGGTCTACAAAATAGTAAACCCAAGCTTATTTGCACAATGCGTACGGGAGGCACAAAAAGAATCAGTAAATATCGCCAAAGCCTGCCAAATGTCCGCTAACGGGAGCAATTTTAGCAAAGACTGGCAAAACGTCTCTAAATCTTGCAATATACCTTGATTTCCCTGCGAACTATTTCTGACGTATCATAGATATATACATGGAAGAAGAACCAAAAAATAAAGCGCTTCTTTATATCTTTCTCGTCCTACTTCTTGCAATCGGCGGGAGTTTTCTCTATTGGTATTTCCTACAAGGACCCGTCACTCCTGGCCCAGGTAACGGCTCAACGGATGGACTTACCTCAAGTAGCGGCACCCTCCCCGGGACAAGCGGGAGCACGAGTACTGGCACCACGGGCGTACCCAACCCAATACCCGCAGGAGAGGTGCTATATATCAAGGCACTCACCGGAGAGTCTGTACCAGTACGTGATTTTACAAAAAATCCCATTGCCACTACAGAGACGGGGGTTGTTATCGTGGATAGCTCCGATTATATCCTCATGCACTACGTGCCGGATCAAAGCTTTCTCATTACTATTATCAATGAAGATGTAGAATATGCCCGCCAAAAGGCAGAAAGTGATCTCCTCTCTATCCTCGGCATATCAAAGGCACAGGCCTGCATTTTGCGCGTTTCTCTGACCATACCCCGAGCTGTGAGTGAGACACTATCCGGCCAAGACTACCATTTAAGCTTCTGCCCCGATGGCAAACCGTTCTTTCGATTTTAATTACTCACTATAACCTTCGCCTCATGCTCTCCCTCACTCACCTCTCTCATAAGTTTGCTAAGCGTATTATGCCGCTTTTGGCAGTACTCGTGGCGTTTCAAGTACTATTCTTTCTTTTACTGCCCATGGGTGTATCCGCCAGCTGTGGCAGCGTTGGGGCAGAACGCGCCTGTAGTCCTGCTCCTGACCCTCTTTGTGAGGGAGTCCAATATTGTCTGGAAAGTGGCGAGTGGAGCAACTGCGTGAACTCGACGTCGTGCACGCCTCTGCCACCACCGCCTGCTCCGGGAGAATCAGGGTCAACCCCAAACCCCTTGGGCGTATGTGTTCCTGGATTTCAAACAAATTGCCCTCCCACATCTGGGTGTACCTCTGCTACAAAAACCTGTAAGTCAGACGGAACATGGGGAGAATGCGTAACCGACCCGGCAAGTTGTAGTGGAGGAGGAGCTGGTGGAGCAGGAGGAGGGGGAGCAGGAGGAGCTGGGGCAGGAGCTGGTGGAGCAGGAGGAGGGGGAGCAGGAGGAGCTGGGGCAGGAGCTGGTGGCTCTGGAGACTGCTCTGGCCAATTTTGTAACCCCATCCAATCAAAGACATTCGCCGACTTGGTACAAAAAATAGCCAATGCCATCACCGCCATCGGCATCCCCTTTGTCGCCATATTCATCGTCTGGGCCGGATTCCTCTTTGTGACCGCCCAGGGGGACGAAAAACGCCTGGAGCAAGCCAAAAAAACCCTACAATGGGCCCTTATTGGCGGTGCTATCGTCATTGGGGCATATGCTCTATCGGCCGCGATAGTCAACTTTGCAAAAAGCCTTTAGAAGAGGTACTGTCCATTTAGGGGATGGTCTTACATGCCAACCAACCCCCCAATACTATTAACCCTTTATTTATGAAAACAAAGCATTTCGTATCCGCCAGCGTAGCCATAGCGCTTGCCCCAAGTCTTGCGGCCGCGCAAACATTTGGAGATACGCTCTCCCGAGTATCTGATTTTCTCAATCAGATTATCCCATTCATCTTCCTTGTTGCCACTATTGTATTCCTATGGGGGGTACTCAAGTACGTCACTGCCGGCGGTGATGAGGAAAAGGCCAAAGAGGGTCGCGCCATGATGCTCAATGGCATCATATTTCTCGCGGTCATGATCGCTGTCTGGGCATTCGTCAATGTAGCAATTGATTTTGTCTTCGGAGAAGGTACGGACTTCAGCATCCCGGGTACAGATCGAGTTCCGCGACAATAATAATTATCTGCATGCAAAACTTTTTCTCTACGCTTACTGCGTACCTCTTGGTACCTCAAGCACTCGCCCAAAGTGCAGATCCTGATTCCAAAACGCTTGCTGATATTATCAAAGTCGTCTGGAATACACTCATTAGCCCCGCGATTACCTTTCTGTTTCTCGCCGCAACGGTCATATTTATCTGGGGTCTCGTGGAATTCATCATGAACGCCGACAATGATGACGCCCGGTCGCGCGGTAAGCGCCACATCGCATGGGGGGTGTTTGGGATGTTTATCATGGTGGCAACGGGTGCCATACTATTTCTCTTCCAGAACTTCTTTGAGTCTATCTGATGCACAAACACCTGCCTGGCCAAAATAATCCACAGCATACCGAGCATTTTTGGGTAGACATGATAGTATATATCCATACACGTCACACAAACTAAAGGTTGAATTATTAACCTAACTACATACCCTATGAAGACTCTTTCTAAGTATACGGCGATCTTGGGTGCATCCATATTGCTCCCCGCGCTTGCCCTTGCCCAAAACACGACCCCAACCGGCAACGTAGGTTTTGGGGGGACACTCGCAAGAATCGCAGGATTCCTTAATGACATTATTGTCTTTCTGTTTCTGGTAGCAACGGTCGTCTTCCTCTTTGGCGTCATCCGCTACGTCACTGCGGGCGGGGACGAGGAAAAGGTCAAAGAAGGCCGCAGTATGATGATCAATGGCATCATTGCTCTCGCCGTTATGATCGCCCTTTGGGCATTTGTCAATGT
>MHNR01000006.1:7981-13234 GCA_001819875.1 Candidatus Ryanbacteria bacterium RIFCSPHIGHO2_02_FULL_48_12
ATAAGCCACGCTTTTTGCGATTCCACCACTCCCCTTGTGTTACCCACAGGGGGTTTGTTGTTTTTTTGGTATGGTATTACAATAGAGCCAAGGTCAATTTTATATATAAAATCTTGTAAGTATACTACTATGAAGCTACGCACGTCATTATACGCGTTTTTTGCGAGCACCATATTGCTCCCCGCACTTGCTCTGGCACAAGGCAACGAGGTCACACCGACCGGCACCGGATTCGGCGCGACCATACAGCGCATCGCCAACTTTTTAAATGACATTATTGTCTTTCTGTTTCTCATAGCAACGGTCGTCTTCCTCTTTGGCGTCATCCGCTACGTCACTGCAGGCGGGGACGAAGACAAGGTCAAAGAAGGCCGCAGTATGATGATCAATGGCATCATTGCTCTCGCCGTTATGATCGCCCTTTGGGCATTTGTCAATGTGGCTCTTACCTTCTTCTTTGACGAAGGAACGGACATTGGCGTGCCGGGTAATACCGAGGTGCCACAATCCGGATTTACGCCAAGTGATCCTACCTAATCATAGACTCCAACTAATCAATGAGAATACTTAACCCCCTTACCCACAAGGGGGTTTTGGTTTTTTAGAGGGAGGTTATAAGATATATACATGACAAAACCAGGCCTGCTCGGAAAGATTTGGGTCGTCACTACACTTTTATTCTCTATCGCCATGCTCACCCCTACGCCCGCAGGGGCCGCGTTTTGCGCCTGCTACGATCCTGGCACCGGCAAAAGCACTGGCGCTAAGTATGATACTCCCGATGGAGATTGCACCGCAGTCACCCAATGCAATGCAAGCTGTTCACGCGATTGTGCGCTTTGCCAACCCGATGGGAGCGTAGACTGCACGAACGCATCGCCAGCAGGAGGGAGTGGAGGAGGCGGAGATTTTAGTATCGAAAATGTCCTCGAACGTCTCACCCAGGTACTCAATCGTATTATTCCGTTTCTCGCACTCCTTGCTACCGTCCTCCTGCTTTACGGGATCGTCCGTTATGTCGGGGCGGGAGACGACGAGAGCAAGGTTGAGGAGGGGCGGCGCCTTATTTTCTACGGTATTATCGGCCTTGCAGTCATGGTCACCGTCTGGGCATTTGCAAACATCGTCCTCGACTTCTTTTTTGAAACCAGAGACTTTAACATCCCCGGGAGCGACCGGATCAATACCATTTAGGACTAGACCTCCCTGTGGTATGATTATTACAATATTTAGGTAACTATATGTCTATGAATATCTGGAAATACGCGATAGTCGCAAGCGGACTCCTTGCCCCTCTGGCGGCACTCGCACAAGGAGAATTCAATGATTTTATCGGTCGCGTAACCGATGGTCTTAACGTTATTATCGTATTCCTGTTTCTCGTAGCCACGGTGATGTTGCTGTTTGGCATCGTTAAATACGTCGCCGCCGGGGACGATGAGGACAAAGTTGAGGAGGGACGCAATCTCATCATCTATGGTATTATCGGCCTTGCAGTCATGGTCGCCCTTTGGGCGTTTGTAAATGTCGCTATAGACTTCTTCTTTGCAGGGAGAGACTTCCATATTCCTGATGCCGGTGATGGGCTCCCCCAGCAGTAATTAGCAATCATGTCTCTTGCCAAAAAATGTAGTCGCCTCCTCTTGGGTCTTACAGTCGGCTTTCTCGCCTTTTCTGCCCAAGCACAAACCCAACCACAAGACAGTACGATTACGATCGCACGTGTGTTTGCGCGTCTGACTGTGCTATTTAACCGTATTATTCCGTTTCTCGCACTCCTTGCTACCGTAGTATTTATTTGGGGTATCGTAAAATATATATCCGCCGGAGACCAAGAGGATAAGGTAGAGGAGGCGCGTAAAGTCATCGCGTATGGCATCATTGCTCTTGCCGCCATGGTAGCGGTCTGGGGTCTGGTGAGCGTACTCTCAAGTGCCGTATTTGATGCTGGCGTAGAAGACCTCCCTGGGCTCCCGGGACCAGATCTCACGCCATTTCTCGGGCCTGATGGAGCTGGGGCCTAGAAAACCTTGCACAAGGCATGTAGAAACTCTATGCTAGAGCATGCGAGATGGTTTTGTTTGGCCGTCTCGGCGAAACCTTCCCTGCCCCCGTGGCGGAATTGGCATACGCGCAGCGCTTAGGACGCTGTCCCGCAAGGGTTAGAGGTTCAAATCCTCTCGGGGGCACTAAAAATCTAGCACAAGGAAGATCCGGCGCCATTCCTAAAGAATTGATATCCGTTTCAAAATAAAACAGTGAAAAATATAGGATTTATCTATGCAATAGCCGCCGCCATTACCTGGGGACTTGTATACACTCTAGACCAAAAAATTTTAATGAAGGTCTCTCCCTTGGTTTTATTGTGTGTCGACTCCTTGCTTGTAGCCGCTATTACTCTCCCCATACTAGCCTCCGATCAACAATCGATACGAGTACTAGCAAGCTCCGGAACGTGGAATCTTGGCTTAATTTTCATCTCGGTGGTTCTTGCAGTACTTGCAAACTTTTTTATTTTTTCTGCAATCAAGATACTCGGGGCGTCCGATGCCTCTGTTTTTGAAATAGCATATCCATTTTTTGTTTCACTATTTAGCTTTCTCATGTTCAAGACAAACCTCAGCTTCTATTTTTTATTAGGCGCCTGCTTTATTTTTGTAGGATCCTTTATCATTATAAAATTTGCCTAGACGAGAGTTATTAAAAACTTGTGGCAGAAACTCTATGTGTATAGGGTTGATAGACTTGTAAAATCTTGCTATAACATAGAGGTAAAAAGCGGGTATCGTATAGTGGCTATTATATCTCCTTGCCAAGGAGAAGATAGGGGTTCGACTCCCCTTACCCGCTCATGTAACACAGCTCCCTTTATGGGGGCTGTGTTGTTTAAGGGCAGGGAGTTGAACCGGAATGCCAGTGGCATTCCGTGGGTTTTGCTAAAAACCGACTCCCCTTACCCGCTCATATCAATATATCCGCCACAAGGGCGGATATATTGCTTTTGGAGAGCATTGGGGAGGCGAAGGGCATCTCAAAAATATGAACTGCTTCATATTTTTGAGAGCCCCGGTTTTGGAGGAGATGTTTTGCCTATACCGATAGGTGCGTGCAAAACATTGGGGGAGAAAGACTCCCCTTACCCGCTCACACCTCTCTATGTATTACGTTTACATACTTCTCAGTCTGAAAGACCAAAGAACATATATTGGATATACAAATGATTTGGGAAGGAGAATTACGGAACACAACACTGGCAAATCAAAATCAACAAAAAACCGCACTCCTTTTGTGTTACTTTTTACAGAAGAATTTTTGGATAACCGCACGGCAAAAAATAGAGAAACTTGGTGGAAAAGTGCGGCAGGCAGAAGAAGGCTAAAAAACTATTTTGACACTAATTCAATAGATACCAAGTAGCATCTCTCGCTCAAAAACACCCTCGCTTAGCGAGGGTGTTTTATATTTATTTGCCATATCTTCGTTGTCTGCCTTTGTACTCCTCAAGTACTTGCATGAAATATTCTTTGGTAATGTCCGGCCAGTGGATCGGCAGGAAAAATAGCTCACTGTATACGCCCTGCCAAGGTAAAAAGTTGGAAAGCCGCATCTCGCCACTGGTGCGAATTATCATATCGGGATCCGGGATACCACTCGTCCACAAATATTGAGCAAATGTCTCTTTAGTAATCGGCAGTGATTTGTCCTTATCCGCGATAATCTTATTTACCGCCTCCACTATCTCGTCCCTCCCCCCATAGGAAAGCGCGAGACACAATGTAAATTCGGTGTTATCTTTCGTAGCCTCCTCTGCCTCAATAACTGCCTGCCGTACATTTTGGGGAAGCATACCACGCACTCCTGCAATACGCAGCCGGATGCCTTTCTTGCCAAGCTCCTCTACATCCTGTTTGAGAAGTTTAATAATGAGACCCATGAGATATGAGACCTCTTCTGCGGCCCTGTTCCAATTTTCACTTGAGAACACATAGGCTATCACATGTGTAGAGCCAGCCTCTTTGGCCCATAAGACAAAGTCTTTAAGTTTTTTGTACCCCTCTTCATGACCCTTAAGCGTAGGGAGACCATGTGCCCGTGCCCAACGACGATTTCCGTCCACAATCACTCCGATACACCGTGGTACACCATTTTGTTGTGCATCCTCCATGAAAGTTTCTCTTTTAAGAAATCACTATAGTAAAATCACCAAACTCACCTGTTGCCAGCGACCAAGCTGTCTCCACCTTATCAACCCGCGAGAAAAGCGACCCTTTGGCAATCCGCCCAAGGAGCGCTTTGAGCCGTTGCTCCTCCCCCTCGGCGACTACGGTCACCGAACCATCCTCATTATTGCGCACAAATCCGGTGATGCCGAGCGCGATAGCCCCACGACGGGTAAAATCACGAAACATAACCATTTGTACTCGCCCAGTAACTCTGCACTCTATACGCTGATTGGTAGAAGACATACAAGAAACATTAAACAGGGGCTCTGACCCCTTTAGCTATTATAACAATAGTTTTTGAATTTTTGTTTCCACATGTCTACTGCCGCTCCACTGAAATAGCAACAATGACCAAACCATCATCCTCCTTCTCTAGACGCATACCCAAAGGTAGCACAATGTGGGGATTTGCAATAAATGACTCATGCACACCCTCCAGGACAATTGGATCCGTGAGTATCGCTTCCGGAGTACGCATACCCTCTGGCACGAGGATCATCACATCACTCGGCGTCACGGTAGCTCCCGCTACTCGATAACCCATAGCAGGAGACCCCGTAGTGCGTACACGAACTGGAATGCGCTCTCTGGAAAACTTCTCAACCGTCAGACGTATGACCTGTGGATCGACATGAACGACTGAAAGCGACAGAGGACGCTTTACCAAGTCCCCCGTGATGCGGATCGCATTGGATCCTTGTTTGACAGTACTTGCATCAATCGCAAGCTCCAGAGAAGAAGCATCCACCCGATCGAACGCATTTTGCCCTCTCCCCTCCAAGGTAACTGTAATCGTCCTGGGGAGAGAATCTTCGACAATATATGCATCGGGAAGATTGCGATAGGTTACCGGCAAAGCAAAATCGCGCTGGACCGTGCCCGCCTGAAACGCTACCAAAAACCAAATCACCAGAGCCGCCACCAGCGAAAATATTTTTTGGGCAAGATTTTTTTGGACAATATTGCGCACAAATCCGCGCGATCCCTCAAAAAACTTCTCCTGCAAAAACGCATCCAGCTCCAAAGTAAG
>MHNR01000006.1:13278-16785 GCA_001819875.1 Candidatus Ryanbacteria bacterium RIFCSPHIGHO2_02_FULL_48_12
CTCCATCGTGCCCGGAAGAGGTCGGATCAAAAATACTCACGATCACCTCCTCCGAAATGACGCCATCCAAGGTCACCCCGCCCTCTACCAGACGATCGATATTCTCACGTCCATGGACCACGATGAGTGCGCCAATCTTCTCATGTGCCATATGCGCGACTGCTTGGATAATCTCATCCATTGCCGGTGAAGAGGCAATAAGCGGCTGGACTTTACGCTCGCGCGTGCCAAATACCGCTACCAATTCGAAAAACCGCCGTAGCTCATCTTGGAATACCACCACCAGCACCACCAAAAATACGCCAAAAAAAGACTGGAGCACGAGCACCGTAAGGTAGAGATTAAAAATCTGGGCGACTACGTAGATACCAATGACTATCGCGATCCCCGCCAAAATCAGAAAAGACCTCGTCTGGCGGAATAGCAAAATCGCCGTGTAGATAAGAAGTGCAATAATCAGCACGTCAAAAAAATCGGCAACATAAAAACTTCGCGCTATATTTGTAGCGCTCCCTATTTGTGCAATGTTTGCTAGCAATGTATCTACGCCGTAATTCATGCATATCTACTTACTCCCTATAACCTAACGAGTATAAACAAGTAATAGCTTCTTGGCAAGATAACTACGCAAAACATCCTATGATATACTAAAGAGTATACTTAGTCGGTATGTCAAAGAGAACATCATCTCAAATCTCACTTATTGCGCTCATGGTAGCTAATAGTGTACCCCTATGGGGAGTACTCTTTTACGGCTGGGATTTGTTTCAGATACTTTTTATCTACTGGCTCGAGTCTGCAATTGTGGGTTTTTACAATATTTTTAAAATGATTATTGTCGACAAGCTCTTGAGTATAATTTTTGTGCCATTTTTTGTACTGCATTACGGCGGTTTTATGACCGTACACCTTATCCTCCTCTTTGGATTTTTTGCGCCATCAGGGTTTGGATCTCAAGGATCATTTTTTCCTCCCCGAGAAATCATACTGCCTCTTTTGTATACATCTTCTCTGCCGTTTATATCACTTTTTGTAAGTCACGGGGTATCGTTTTTTTACAATTTTTTGGGCAAACAAGAATATAAACATGTAAAATCAGGTACGCAGATGGAGGCGCCTTATAAAAGAATTATGGTCATGCATGCGACCATTCTTTTTGGAGGATGGCTGGTACTCTTTTTTCAAAACAAACTCTATGCGCTCTTGATATTAATCGCACTGAAGACAGCCACAGATATGTACGCCCACAAAAAAGAACATGCTTCGCTAGAGTAAACTTCTTTGTGCCCGAGGTGGGACTCGAACCCACACGCCTTTCGGCAATCGATCTTAAGTCGATCGCGGCTACCAATTACGCCACCCGGGCATATGCAAAAAACAAATTGAGATAACCTTCGATTCCCTCAATCACCCTGAGGCCTGGGCGGGAATCCTCCTCATCCAAGATTTTGCAACGTTTGTCGCCCTGCTCCAAACAGGCAAAATCTCTCCCCTGCCTACCGGCAGGCAGGTTCGGAGCCGGGATTTTCAAAAACATGAAGCAGTTCATATTTTTGAAATATCCTTCGATTTCCTCCTATTACCTGAGGCCTGGGCGGGAATCGAACCCGCGTATAAGAGTTTTGCAGACTCTTGCCTTACCACTTGGCTACCAGGCCGTATTTATTTGCCACCGTCAATATTTTCACCCGTTTTGAGCAATTTTTCAAGATGCTCACGCTTGAGCTCCGTATCATCAAACACAAATGAGGCACGAGGAATCTTACGCATACGAAGCGTATGCTTGAGATATTCTCGAAATTGACCTTCGAGCACCCGTAACTCCTTGAGTACCAAGCCGATCCTACCCGTAGGAAATAGCGAGACATAAATATCCGCCTCCGCATCCAAATCCCGCATCTCCACTTTAGTAACTGTCAGAAGCACGCCCGTGGGCAATGCCGCATGGCGCTCAATAAACTGGGCCGCCTCCTCGTGGAGTATAGAGGTGAGTTTTTGAGTACGGTGTACGTTAGGCATTTGGTTTGGTAAGTTCGCGATCCACTATCTCCTCGGCATAGGCAATCATCATATCGCCCTCGAGAATCTCAATAGCTGCGTCCCCCGAGATGCCGCATTCGGCCCCCTCTTTTACCTCTGCTGCGTCATTTTTGTTTTTTTGGAGATTAACAATCTTGCCCGATCCTTTGAGTTCAACCCCATGCACGATATCAAACTTGTCCTCATTGCGGATAAATCCGGCAGTCACCTTGCCGCCAAATACATAGCGATCATGCATACGCTTAAACACTTTGAGAATTTTAAGCTTGCCATGCTCAACCCGCCGCACTTCAGGTGGCACACGTCGGCGCAGCTCTGTTTTGAGCCAGTCAACAAGTTCGTAGACGACATCAAATGTCTTAATCTCAATCCCAAAGCGCTCTGCGAGTACTTTTGCCGACACTGAAGGTTTTACTTTAAAGCCGATAACGACTCCTCCTTTTTGAGAAGAGACGCTTTTGACATCGTCGTCCACAATATCCCCAACATCACTCTTGAGAAGCCGCGGAGCGATCTCCATAAACGCCAACTTCTCGAGCTCTCCTTCCAACGCCTCTCGTGATCCGACAACGTCGGTTTTGAGGACGAGCGGCAAAATCATCATACCCTCTTGGCGTCCTGCCACAACAGCCGGCGCCGTAGTTTTGGCTCGCAGCTCTTGGGAGACCGCCATCCCTGCTTCAGCGGATTTTTTGTCTTTGTACGAATAAAACTCTTCTCCTACTGCCGGCACCTTACTAAATCCAAGCACCGTGACTGGACTTGAAAATGTTGCTTCGGTTTTGAGCTCGCCCCGGTCGTTCTCCAAAATTTTAACCGCAGCGATCGCATCACGTATCACCACAAAATCTCCCTTGCGAAGCGTCCCATTTTTGATAAGCAATGAAGCTACCGCACCCCGGCGTGCGTCCAGATGCGACTCAATGACCACACCGGATGCCTGTGTCTCGGGATCTCCCGTCAGCTCCTCCAAATCTACCGATAGGAGTATGAGATCCAAAAGATCCGGCACGCCCGATCCGGTTTTGGCCGAGATATATGCTACTGGTACATTGCCCCCCCAGCCCTCCACCAGCGTCCCGGCTTCAGCGAGCTCTGATTTTACCTTGTCTGGGTTTGCCGCCTCTTTGTCCATCTTATTGACCGCAACGACAAAGGGAATATGCACATCCAAAATCGCTTTGAGCGCCTCCAAGGTCTGTGGTTTTACCCCATCGTCAGCCGCAACCACCAAGATAGCTACATCCGCTACCCGCGCACCGCGGGAACGCATTTTTGAAAATACCTCATGACCCGGCGTGTCCAAAAATGTCATCCGCCGATCATTGTACACGATCTCATATGCGCCGATATGCTGGGTAATGCCACCAGACTCGCGGGAGACAACGTTGGACTTGCGCACAAAATCAAGCAAAGTTGTTTTGCCGTGATCAATATGCCCCATCACCACCACTACCGGCGGACGGG
>MHNR01000006.1:16829-18325 GCA_001819875.1 Candidatus Ryanbacteria bacterium RIFCSPHIGHO2_02_FULL_48_12
TATAAAAATTTATGTATTCTCCGGTCTCCCCCCCAAAGCCCGTCGCATAGCCTCCGTCTCCTCTGCAGATAAGGAGTACGTGGATTTGCCTCCCTGTATGGGCTTGGCGTAGATACGCACGCCCTCGCGCGAATACAGGCTTGATATAACCATTCCGTTATGCGCTTCGTCAAGGAGCGCAAAGGCAAAGCTCTGATCACCCCCGGCATCCTTAAACGGATTAAACCGCACCATCCCCATATACTGGATACTTCGTGCCAGACGCACATCTATGCTTTTGAGATGCGCCTCGAGTACTTGCAATGACTCGCGCGTATCAGAGATCTCATCTTTGAGTAGCACCATCACATCCTCGAGGTCACGCGCATTTTTACCCAAAAAAAATGCTTTCGTACGGCGCTCTATGCGCACCAGCCACCAGACACCCAAAGCGAGCAAGACAAATATAAGACCAAATACCCCTATGACCACCGGATTGCCGAGAATCATACACGCCAAACTAGAGCTGTTATCTATACTATAGCAGTCTATCAGACCATGTACCGAGGAGCAACCACGACCCAATTCTGGCTAGGCATATTATTCAATAATAATATGCGCGCCGTTGCGCTCCGCTACTTTGCCGCCTCTCGGGAATTCAACCCGAATGAGCGTGTTCGTATCTCCACCCGAAGCGGAGATACCGTCTGCAAGCACGCTGTCGGGCGCACATGAAGCAAGCGTGCCATCTTTGACCACGTTACCCGAAGCATTTTTAAACTGGAGACAGGTGTTGCCTCCCGCACCGCTAATCGATATGTTGGCAAATGTATTGTTAGCGCTATCGGTAACAATAAGACGCGCGCCGTCTATGGTCTCTTGAGAAAAGATATTACCAGAAGTATTGTTTGCGATGGTCACCCTCCCCTCATATATCCCCCCTGCAAATCTACTCCCCTGGACATTTTTGACGTACAGCGCATTCTCCCCCGACTCCGCGCTCGTATTCTCCTCCCATGTCTGCTCCCTGCTATTGAGCACCAAAATATTCTCGCTCACATTTTTTACAAACTCATTACCGCGAAATAACCCCCTTGGCGCGTCACTTACTTGTATGCCGTCCCCATAATTTTCCCGAAACGTATTGCCGATAACCGTAATACGCTCTGCTCCACCGTCAATCCGCATGCCCTGGCCGGTGTGCGTCCCCGCATCGCCATTTTTCTCCATCTTAGAGTCGGAAATTGTCGTATCCGCACCACCGCGGACTACTATGCCCTCGAGAAATTCCTCCACAACACAATTGCGCACCACCGCGCCACTTACATTGCTTATCAGTATTCCAATTTCAGCCTTTCCCGTGCCGCGTATCCGGTAGCTATCGCAATCAAGCGTAATACCGCCTGCGAGCGTAAGCGCTGTGTCCGGACACTGCATATCCGCCTCAAGCGTCGTATCTTTCGAGAGACGCGTACCGCACGGTATATGCACTGGCGGACGCGTCGGCGGCTGCTCCA
>MHNR01000006.1:18347-27592 GCA_001819875.1 Candidatus Ryanbacteria bacterium RIFCSPHIGHO2_02_FULL_48_12
CGCAAGATGTGTTACTACGCCCCAGCCTCGGATAAAACGCGCGGACAATGATCCCGCAACCCCGGATATCGCAGGGTCATGATACGCAAACGGAAGAAATATATACACTACGAGTAAACAAAGCGACAACAAGCCCCAACCAGCTAAAATACGCCGTGGCAGAGGAGGTTTTGACGGAGATATCTCCGGTTTAATGCGTCGGGGGATCGGGGCGATTTGCATAATAAAAAATATCAGTGGTCACTAAACAACCATGGCGTATCCGCACCCGTACCGCCGCAAGCGCTCGCCCAAAAATCATCTGCGCAATCCGTGTGCTCCCGCCAGCAAGCATATTCGGCACGCTGTCTATCGCCCACTACCTCGCTGTGTGCCGCCAGATCATAGGCATCTGCAAGCCCACGATAAGAATAATAATATCCATCAGTATCCCACGCATCCCCGCCGGCATTCACCGGATCGCGTGGCATAACAGCGAACAACTCCGTCATCGCCGTATCTTCGCCCGCATCACACGTATCACAGCGAATCCAGGGATCCGGGTTAGCATCTGCACTATTCTTGACGGCTGTCGTACCACAAGATGCGCCAGTAGTCGGATAGTGTCCCCATTTATCAAAGTATGACTCCAAAGCTACCCGCATCTCCCGCAGATCCGCTTTACGCCGAGCATCTCGAGCTTTGACACGTGCCGTGCTCAAGGCAGAAAGCACAAATGTCGCGAGCAAACTAATAATGGTAATAACTGTTAAAAGTTCAACCAGGGAAAACGCCGCCACCAATGACACCTTTTTTTGTTTATATGTAAAAAATATCATAGACTATGCACTTCGATACGCGCGAACCCAGTTAGTGAATATGAAACCAAAACGCCCAAACGAGGCACATGCCGCCGCGAGCACTCCCAGGCGTAGCCACCATAGCCAGCTTGGTATCGGATAGGCTTGCACTGCAGCAAGTGCGGCAATACCAGCTTTTGTTGCTCCCCAGAGATACAGGGGCACCTGGGCCAAGTACCGAACCGCATAAGCGAGTTCTACATATAGTTTAGCAGGGACACCGAGCAACGCATGATATCCCTGTGCGATTTTCTTGCCGACCCAAGAAATGCCCTCGCCCAAGCGAGAGCGAGCACTGCTTGCAGCTTCTGACGGCGCCCGTACTGCATAGGAAAGTGCCGAGCTCACCGCTCGATAGGCTCTGCCCGGAAGACCCCCGAGATATCCCAGCGCAGATTTTGTCTTTGTGAGCGCTCTATCGGGTATCGTACGTACAGAGGAGAGCTCGGTGGTAAGACGCGCAAATGCTCTCCCCGGCAACGCACGGACATATGCGACTGACCCACGAATACGCGGCCCGATCCCGCGAGTTTGCACGGCAATATACCCAAAAAACCCGTTAATCGCATCCACCGTGCTCGAAGCTACGCGCGTCAGGTACGAACGCACATCAAGCCCTGAAGGCGCGCTTGTCTCCTCATCGGGAAATGTCACTACAAACGGTTTATTGCATACTTGCACCACATTTGATTCGATGCTGTTTTTTGGCGCCTTATCCGCCTCGACACAATCTCCCGGATTGCGCATCTCACCGCCCCGCACCACATTGTTAAACGGCACCCGCACCGGCTTGTCTTTGAGATACGGCAAAAACTTCAGGCGCGCGTTGGTAAATATATTTTGCGCAAACATGTTTTTGTTGGAGCTTCCCGTGACCACCACCGGACTGGTCTTAAACGTATTTTCGCTAAACAGCCAATGATGCGAGTCCTGCACATAGAGACCGGCGGAGGTTACCGACTCGATAGAGTTTTTCTCAAACGTGCCACCCCGAGCCTCCAGAAGATATACTCCTTCGAGCTTATTGCTATAGATTTTGTTTTGTATATAAAGATCCGCCTCGCCAGAACCGGACGCGATGCGTACGCCGATTTGCCCATTTTTGAAAAAGAAATTGCGCTCAAAACGATTTTGGGAGGAGTTTTGTATCTCGTTTACTCCATAGCGGATATTATTACGCGATTCCACATTCAAAAGCGTATTGGCCCGAGCCTGCCGGAGCACCACCCCATCGCCAAACCCTTCGACAATACAGTTTTTGACTGTAGCACTTCGCGTGCTTCTCAAGTAGAGACCATAGTTGTCATTGGCCGCACCCCCGGAGGTGATACGGTGACCCTTGCAATCAAGCGTAGCGTTTGATCCCACCACCAAACCGGTCGCGTAGCATCCGGATAGATCTGTGCTCATCTCATACGTACCGGCAACCGTATCACCGCATGCGCAAGCAACCGCACCACCGCATTGTTTGGCCGAGACAGCAAAAGCCAACGAAAAAAACATAGCACCAGCCGCTATGCCGATGTAAAAACTGCGATATCGTCTCGCTTGCTGCATTGATTGTATTATACGAAATACCAAGCGGGCGGTTACACACAGCTCATCTTTTGCGCCGCATCTAGCGTCTGCCGACAACGATACACAAATGCCGGTGGAGCATTCAAAAACGTAAATCCAAGATCCACGTCAGTAAACGCCGCCTTCATGTCTTTATATGAATCGAGTGAATATTGAAATTGGATAAACACCCCGTGAGGCGTCAATAATTTTTTCGCTGTGCGCACCAGCAGTGCCCGCTCCCGAGAGGAGAGATTGGCAAGCGGGATACCGGAAAATACACAATCAGCCGATCCCGCTCGCACCACATCTGTAGCAGAGAGCGCGGATGTGCGGTACACCTCAAGCCGCGGGTCGCCCAAAGCTTTCAGGGTTTTGCAAAAATCCTCACTCGTCTCAAAAACTATCAGATGCGCATCCGGCCGCATACGGGCAAGCAGGCGCCGCGTGATACTGCCCGACCCGGGGCCGAACTCCACCAACAGTTTGGCGTGATCAAAATCAATAGATTTAAGCATCGCCGAGGCCAAAAATCGCGAGCTGGGCATGACAGACCCTACCGCGCGCCAATTGCGCAAAAATTCGCGGAAAAAAAATATCTTCTCCGTTCCTTTTGAAAATGTATTTTGACGCGCCATGCGTCCTAGTATATCACACTCTCTGTTCGTATCGTCTCCACCCCCGCGCATACAGTGCGAGCATCAGCAGCAACGCAAACGCTGTGAGCGACATCATGGGTATCGTAATATAGCCAAACTCTACAAAGTACCTGTCCGCACAGGAGACGACACCCGGACCGGGTACACCGCAAGGCAAAGCCGAAATAGCAAACATCTGTCCCCAGTAGTGATACGCGGCAAGGAGTGCGCCCGGAATAGAAAACGCGAGTACAAAGGGTATCGCATCTTGTTTTTTGTAGAGCAGAACCGCCAAAACTATCGCCTGCGGATAGAGGAGCACCCGTTGCCACCAGCAGAGTACGCATGGCGCAAAGCCAATAACATTCGAGTAGACCAAACTCCCCATGACCGATGCCAATGCCACCGCGAGCATGAGCTCCATCGCATGCACGGCAACCCAACGAAATATCTTGTGCTCGTACGCGCCGCGAGCGAGCGCTACAGCGAGCACCACGATCGCGATCTGCTGGGCGACCACCGCAAGACTCGAGAGTAGCGTAAAATATACAGCAAACGATGTCATCTTATTTTACCTCCGGCAACACACAACCGGTTTTTTCGGCAAGGAGAGCCGGCTCTACCTCGCCTGATTCGCGCGAGCCATCGGCAAACTCCCAGGTGGGATAGCCGGTAATTTTTTTATCTATACAGACCTGAAGCTGACCCTTGGTATCCGGAGTAGAGCACTCTACATATGGCAGATACTTTTGGGAGCGGCCAAACATCGCCTTTTGGTTTTGGCAGTGCGGGCACCAAAATGCACCATAAAACTTCGCCCCTTTGTCATTCAAGCATTTGGCAAACTCATCCAGCGCCGCTGGCCGGGCGCTTGAGTAATATCCCCAAAAGCCGAACCCCACAAGGAACAAGACTATACCCCCGCCAATAATGATTTTTTTCATATGTACAGGTTTATTTGATTAGAGGACTGCGAATCGTCCCTTGGTGTACTCTAGCCAAAATCACGATTATTTTCAAATACAAATGATGCAGAGATGTAGTGTGCGAGCTTACGCCTACTTCAAGCTGTTTTTACTACAGCCTCTCTACTCAAATATCACCGGGATGCGACGGGAGTCATCATGCTCGGGGAGACCCGAGGGATTATCTTTCTCAACCACCAGATATCCATATCTTACCCCTATCGGCTTTGTAAACGTGATTGTACCTGAAAATCCCACATAATCGGTCGTCATCCACTCACCAAGTGCCATAGCATGACTCTGAGCGATTACATGCCCCGCATCATCTTCGAGCTTAAGTGGAAAGCTCGCCTCAAAAAACCATAGACCCTTAGCCACCCCATTGACTACAAGCGGCGAGGAGACAGTGGCACCTTTTTGTACAGACGCTACATATATAGGGGTCTCTACAAGTTTGCCCGCATCCACTACAAGATATTTTGATTTACCGAGCGAGGGCTTAGCGCTCATCGGCTCATCCGGTTTGCGATCCACGTAGTTAGCAATAAGTACACTGTTTTTTATCTCCATAGTTTGCGGCGCGATGCGATCCCCCACCAGTACCGCATTGGTACCCTGGTAGGTGTCTCCTTTTTTAAGGGCCACTACTACATAGTAAAACGTCCCCGATCCACCGCCATCTTGGGTGAGTAAAAATGCAATATCCTCCGCGCCATCACCGTCGAGATCCCCGCGCGCCTCGTTGCCAAAGTACCGCGTGGTGATTTTGGAAGCCGACCCGGGCGCGTCTACGACTTCGGCGTATCCATTGACCAGCTTGATGCTTACCCCTCCGACCTCATACGCAATATTTTTATGATCCATGGAGATCTGCCCCGTAGGCTGGAGTGAATCCGGATCTTTCGATACATGGGCGGATTTTTGCAGATACCAAAACTCTGCGACACCCGCGCCCGCTAAAATTATTAAAACGATGAGTAATTTTTTCACAAAAATAAACTACTTATATAAATAAAACTCTTGTCTATTCCGTATATTCCAAAAAGATCTTTTTCTCAAACCCGCCGCGTGAGGCTTTGCGCTCCATGTGCACCCGCTCGATATCATCTCGTCTCACCCCATGTGCCAAGATGATATATTCCAGCACCTCCAAGACATCGGCAAGTTCTTTGATAAGCTCATCTTTGTCTCCATTGGTACGCAATACTTCTGCCGCCTCCTCGGTAAGTTTTTTGAGAAGCTCCGCGCGATACTCCACATCATCCAAAATGCGCGTTTTGCATGCGTCTCCGGCGACGGCAATAATCTCCGGGATACGATCTCGCACGAGTTTACGGCATGGGGTCATAGACAAGCCAAGTACCCACATAGTAGCACAAAACCTGACTCACATGAGCATGCCGGTTTTTCGGAGCTCGGCTCTTGCGGATGCATGATCCGGCATAGATCGAGCCACCAAATCCCAAAACTTTCGCGAGTGATTGAGCTCGGCAAGATGACACAGCTCGTGCACGATCACATAGTCTGCTAGATGCACAGGCAGGAGCACTATCCTATAGTTAAAATTGAGATTGGCTTTTTTGGAGCAACTCCCCCAACAGGTCTTTTGGTTTTTGATACTGACTCTATTGAACCGAAACCGATAGATTTGGTTGAGATGCGCTATACGCTCATGGACCAGAGTACGAGCCGCTTCTTTGTACCCAAGATACTCCGCTCGGCTATGGCGCCGGGGCGAGCGCAAAGGCAACTCACCAAAACGCTTGATCTTGGACAGGAGCCACGCGCTTTTCTCTCGAACAAACCGATCGGCATGCGACTCGCTCGCACGCGATGGCAAAGTGACCACCACGCGCCCATCCGGATAGACTGCCATTCGCACTCGGCGAGCGCGAGGACTTTTGCGGATGGTATAGATAATTTTTTGATTTCCGAGCGCTATTTCTTTTTGCATAGATAGTAACTGCATGCCGCTATACATTACTCCCTGCTACAAACCCCGTGGTCCAACAGAGCTGGAGACTATATCCGCCCGAGGGACGATCTATATTGAGGACATCCCCCACCAGATACAGATTGGGTACGAGCCGCGACTGCATGGTTTTAAAATCCACCTCTGTAATGGCTACCCCGCCCGAGGACACCACTGCTTTGTCTGCACCCAAAAGACGCGAAACGTGAAGCGGCAGGGCTTTGAGAAGCGCGACCAATCTTTTGCGCTCCTCGGTACTCACGCTGTGGTTTGCGGTCTCGCCACTCACCCCCGCAATCTCCAGCATCGCGAGTACCAGCGCCTTGGGGATGAGCTCGCCTAGGACGTTTTTTATTTTTTTGTTGCTTTGCAGGACCAATATCCCTTGGAGACGCCCTCGAAGATCGCCGATACTCACCTGCGGGAACATATCAACTTCAATGGTTACTGCACCATATTTGAGAAGCTCGCCGATGCCGCTACTCATATTGAGCACCGTGGGACCACTCACACCAAAATGGGTAAACAAAAGACTCCCCTTGGCACTCTCCTGTTTCTTGTCATTTTGGTAGGTCGTGAGTTTGATATCTTTGAGCGTGACCCCGCCAAGTTTTTTGACCCAGGCGTCCGAGAGCGCTACCGGGACAAGCGCAAAATCATTTTCGATGATGGTGTGACCCAGTTTTTTGAGCCACCCAAACCCCTCGCCGGTTGACCCAGTCTCTGGGCGCGAGACGCCGCCGGTTGCGACCACACACGATTTGGCGACGATCTCGGCTCCGTCTTTGGTTTTTACAATGATGTGCTTGGTATCCGGATCAGATGCGATGCCAGCGACCGCAAGACCAGTCTGTACTTTGACCTCACCCTCTTTCATATATGCGAGTAGTACGTCCCACACAGACTGGGCACTATTGGAGACCGGGAATACCCTCCCCTCATTCTCCTCTTTGGTCGGCATGCCACGCTCGTGAAAAAACTCCAGTGCCTCTTTGACCCCAAACTGGGTAAATGCCGAGAAGAGAAACTGGTCGTTTCGTTTGTATTTTGCAAGCATGGTACGTACCTCGGGCTTGTTGTTGGTCACATTGCACCGTCCGCCACCCGTGATGAGGAGTTTTTTGCCAAGATTGGGATTCTTCTCAATCAGCAAAACCGAGCGCCCGCGACTTGCCGCGCGACCCGAGGCCATCATACCCGCTGGCCCACCTCCGATGACTACTACATCGTACATATGAGAAGAGTAGCATGAAATCAAGGCAAAGAATCACATGTACCTTTTCTTAGAGGCCAGAATGTCCGTGTTCTGAATATGTGCGTATGTATATTAGTTATGTGTGTTATAATTTTTTCCGAAAGAATTCCATGGCAACACCACGTTAAACTCGGGAAAATTGCAGAGCACCCATTGCACGTATGTATTGCTATTGGGCCCACTCAAAAAATATTTGTTACGATAGGGATATGTAGTCGGAGAACACTCAATATATTCAGCTATTCTTTTTGCAACATCGCCTTCTATTTTTCCCAATAACTTCCCCTTCCACGTATACTTTCGAGAAAACGAAATTATCTCAATTCCATTGAATGGCGGAAAAAAGTTTCTGTGCAAATGCCCCCAACTTGTGTCAGACATGGTTTTTTGAATAAGAACCTCCCACCGTGATATTGAACCTCGGTTATTCACTACAAACCAAGGATGCAGGGCAAAATTAAAGGGTAAGTTCCCGGGGCACACAAAAACAAAAACCTGATACTGTTCTTTGTCGATCAATCCAGGATAGTTTTGATCATCTTTTTTCATATGCACATGTATACCTAAGAAATAATTCTTTCTCTTGGCGCGCTTCACGCGCCTGCCGAGGCGCAACGCGCCGAGGCAACCTCCTCCCGAAACTGGGATTTGGATAAAATGCGGTGTATTTTAAAGATATCTCGAATGGAATTTCCTTGCCGCGCGACCCGAGGCCATCATACCCGCTGGCCCACCTCCGATGACTATTACGTCGTACATATGAGAAGATTAGCATGAAAACGGAGGTTGCGGATAAAGGCATCACCCGCCATCTTTCATATCATCCAGGATCATATATAACGATAAATATATATTGACAAACGATAAGCAATAGATTAAGCTAGGAATATACAATTTATAAGCACCCCCCTATGAAAAAAAGTTCAACAATATTTCTTCAGGTAGTTATTGTGCTCATTGGCATCGTGGCGCTGGCTATTATGATCCGGTTTCCCTTGACCGAAGGGAGAGCCGTAAACTTAGACCTGTTTAGCATCTACTCTGATCCATTCATCATATATGGGTATGCGGTGTCTATCGTATTTTTTGTTGCGCTGTATCAGGCATTTAAATTGCTCGGATATATTGGACAAAATAAAGTATTCTCACTAAGCTCCGTGAAAACTTTAAGGACTATAAAATATTGCGCAATCATATTGAGCATCTCAATTGTAATGGCGGTACTGTTCATAATGACATCTCATAATATGGATGACGATCCGGCGGGCTTTATCGCTATAGGTATTTTGGCTACTTTTATTTCTGCCGTAATCGCCACTGCCGCGGCGGTGTTTGAGAGACTTTTGCAAAATGCCGTGGATATAAAGTCTGAAAACGACTTAACGGTTTAATGCTATGGCAATCATCATTAACATCGACGTCATGTTGGCCAAGCGCAAAATGAGCGTCACCGAGCTCGCCGAGAAAGTTGGCATCACGATGGCAAATATCTCTATACTAAAAAACAGTAAGGCAAAAGCGATTCGCCTCTCGACACTGGAGGCAATTTGTAATGCTCTGGAGTGTCAGCCCAGTGATATTTTGGAATACAAGAAATAAGGGCTATCTACAAAGTTCATCCCCAATGGTTTGAAGTACCAAAACCGAAGTCAGATAAGGGTAAAAATGTGGTGGATTATTCAATATAAAAACTACCCCTTCCCCAAGGTAGTTTTTATATAACTATTCTAGATATGACTCTAGAAGTTATTTATTTCTTCGTATCACCGTAACCAGGTTTTGGAACTCGTTCTACAACATGATCTTTAGGATGCCGTCGTGCTTCCTCCACCGTAGTGAATTCACCAGTTTCAGCATCTCGACCACGAAGAGTTGTTTTTGAATCGCTCATGATTGTTGCTTGGATATGTTAGTAAGTTATTTGCTGACGAAGTGGGTCCGTGATAAGCTGGAGGTACTGAAGCTCTCGCCTTTCTGGCATAGTCGACCCGGACTGGGAAGACATCCGTATTTCTATGC
>MHNR01000007.1 GCA_001819875.1 Candidatus Ryanbacteria bacterium RIFCSPHIGHO2_02_FULL_48_12
TCACAAACAAGAGCTTGCGGGTGGGGGTGGTGAGGAGAGTCCAAGGATCTACGATGTGGTATTGGGATGGGTGGGCGTCTTTGTACTTTACGTCAACAAGAGGCTCATTTAGATCAAATCCTGGATCGATATCCCACACCACATAGTGCAGATGAATCCCCGTTGCTACGCCAGTTTTCCCCATTCTTCCAAGCGGAGTCCCGGGACTTACTCGCGCACCTTGCTTGACATACACCTTGTCTGTTTCCAGATGAGGGTATCCTTCGTACAGACCATCGTCGCGTTTTACGACAACGACGTTACCGAAGCCGTAGTGACAGTCTGATAGCCGTGTGAAGCAGTACTTCGTCCCATCTGCAAAAGCAACGGTTCCATAGGCGACCGCTCGTATCTCATATGTATCCACACCGCTTACATTCAGGACAGACAGATCCTGTACAAAATCCACTCCGTCGTGAATCCTGTCAGCCACAAAACAAGAATCAAACTTCTCCCTTGCGGGGTCATCTATTCCTGCACCTACGCATCCTTCATCTTGAGTTACAATAGGGACACTGGTCCATGGATATACAGGATAATATGCCGCGTGCGCATATTCTCCCAAAGAGAACACATAAACCACCAAAAGTACCAGTAGCACTTTGCCAACGAAACAACTCTTTCGCATAAGCAGAACCTCCTTCTGCGTTGAATTTTCAAGGTTCTATGCGATGACCTTGATTTGAGGATGGTTAACGGACGTTTTTGGATGGGACGGCTATTGGGTAAACTCAAGGGTTGAGAGGATGTAGTCAAAAGCCTTTTGATACTGCACGATGTTTCCATAACCCTGGAATTCTTCGTAGCCGATGCCTATTGTTACAATATACCTCATATTTGGTGTTACAAAGTACACCACAGGCCCTCCTGCACTCTGACTTTCAAACCTCACCGCATCTTCACCAGCAATGTTGATTAGATCATACTGATCCTTCCGTAGCCCGCCACGACGAATACGATCATCCAGTGTTAGATGTTCTTCGTTCAATTCGAAAGATACGCCTGTTGCAGGTGGCCCAAACCCCTTTCCGCCTAAGTTCTCCTGGGCGAGAATCTCTTTTGCCCGCTTTTCATCTTCCGGAGTTTGGACAATCACACTCTCAATCTTTCCCGGCGTTACTGTCCAGACGTAGGCGCTGAATTCCCCCGGCACCCGGAACCTCACTCCCAACCCTTCAAATATCTTGTCTCCAGTTGCGGGGTCAGTTTTCAGTTCCGTAGGGAACACATCACCCTCAAATGAGAGTGGCGGGCGTTCTTGGTTGTTGTTCTCTTGTGGTTGCACATAGGGCACGACAGGTGCTGCGTAGTTCTTGTACACCTGCGCTCCGATGGCTACCACAAGGATAGTAATAATCGTGAGAAACAGTGCTTTCATACCGTGACGGTATCACGGATAGATATACGGAATCAAGTGGAAGCTACTCCTTTTTCGGTTGGAGGTTATTGTTTGGTCGCTTTTGCCAACGGTGGTTTGCTAGTACCGCATGGATACTCCTTTCTTTTCATTGGGTATTACGTCGTATGCCAGTCATGCATGCTGACGTAATATATGTGGTTGTAAATGAGCCGTATCTTTGACTGTATTCCTACTATACATGCAGAGAAAAGTACAGAGGCGCCATGGGCGCCTCTGTTGAAGGGTGTATTGTGCGTACTTTACCGAGGATCAGAGGCGAGACGGATGGAGGAGACGATTTGTTTGAGGAGAGTACGGGATTCAATGTTATTACACACATCTTTACAGTTTAGTCTAAAACGTAGTATCCCTTCTCCCACATCCACGTTTAAGATATTGCCAATCTTTTCTTCTTCTTCGAAGGGGAAGAAAGCGATTAAAGAAGTTTTATTATTATCCACAACTTCACCAAGTCTCATGGAGAAACTGCTAGCTCCCAATGTGAAATTCGCTTCATCAACTATGTCCCCTTGAATTCCTTTTCCTGCAGGCATGAATACGAAGCCCAGTTCATACATGGAATCTTGGATGTCAAAGCTTAATAGTTTTTCAGGGGGGTCTTTATGACTTGATATCACCTTCATCTCCCCCGGGTACTCAAACGTAATCGGCACATCGGGGTGTTTAAATATCTTACAGCCGGTCGCCGGATTAATCTCTGGTGTAGATGCTGTATTATCTGCAGGTTGGACATGTTGCCGATTTAGAAGCTGCTGTCTTACCTGCCACTCTCGCATCTCCTCCCGTTCACGTAAGACAACCCCACCTGCCACAAGGAGCGTACCAAGAAGTATCAGAAATGTGGTGTTTTTGTGCATAGGACAAAAACACCATGCTACTACAGGAGAATCAACATCACATTCCATAAAGTAGACACGCGGCAATATATGGACATCCGATGTCCATATTCAATGCAAGGATTCATGTGACCAATCTGAGTCTTTATCAATTCTCAAACAAAAAAGGGTCAAAGGACCCTTTACACAGTTGTTGCCGTCTCCAAGGCAGAAACCCTAGCCGTTATAAGCAGCTGAAAATGATTGATAGCAATAGCGGGCTTGTCCGTAACAATCGCATCAAACCCCATCCGCGCCAGGCGCCTCATATATGCATGCTCATTCACCACGCCTGCGATTACTCGCATATCCATACCATGGAGACGCCGTACCGCGCGCGCAAGAAACGGGAGATACATGTATGGTACAAACATCCGCTTCTGCCACCCCTCGGTCCAGCCAGTCAAAAATGTCCCAATCCCCTGCTGGAGATACTTGCTAGCTCTATGCACCAAAAACCCGGGATGCGCGATAATGCCGACCCTGATGCTCTCGCCCGCCAAATATTTTAAATGCGGTAAAAACGGCTCAAACCCAATGACCGTCACCCGATCCATAAGACTCGCATCCAGAATACAGCGCGATATTTTGGAGAGGTAACCTTGCTCAACATGAGGCTCTTTAAGCTCCCAAAGTGATGTAGCGGCTTGATGATATTGCATTGCCATCACCACCTGGCTAAGTAATATAGGACGATCGCGATCCTTCTTCCAGGAAGAAACAAGCTCCTCGGGAACTACCTCGCATAGAGGTCTATACCCAGACCTCACTAAGCAGGTCGGCTCGTGGCTAACCACAAAGCTACCGTCCTTGAGCCTATGCAAATCGAGCTCCGCACCACCGCCGTATCGTGAGAGCCTGGCAAAAGCGCCCCCAACCGCACCCAGACTGCTATCCTGAAATGGCTCCCATGTTTTTTTGCCGTTGCGAAAAAAGTGTCCTCTCCCTCGATGGCTATAAATAGCTCTTTGAGACTGATTGTCTGCCATCAGAGACCTCCTTACCTATTTTATTTTCAAACTTCTGGCCGCTTCCGATTGTAATAAAATTTAAAGCTCTGTCAACCCCCACCATCTGAATCGGAGAGAGCAAACTTAAAAATAAACACCGGTAATAAGACGAAACAGGAGCGCCACGAGCGGAAATATCACGTCCGAAAAATAGACGATAAAGGCAATAAGCATCACCCAGCCATACTGCTCGAGAAACTCCTGGATATAGGTAAGGCGATAGGGCAGAAGCGCAAACAAGACTTTCGAGCCGTCCAGAGGCGGGATAGGCACGAGGTTAAATATCGCAAGCACCAGATTGGTCGCGACTATCAATACCAAAAACTCAAAAAATGCCTGCGAAAACATGGGCGACAAAAACTCGCCGAACCGCAAGACAAGGCCAAACACCACCGCGATGAATACATTGGAGAGCGGGCCGGCGGCGGCCACAAGTCCGGGTCCCCACTTTTGGTTTTTAAGATTGTAGGGGTTGTACGGCACAGGTTTGGCCCAGCCGATGACCGGCAGATGAAATAACGCAAGAAAAAACGGTAAGATCACCGAGCCCACCGGGTCGATATGCGGGATGGGATTAAGCGTCAACCTCCCCTGATACTTGGCAGTCGGGTCGCCAAGGGCATAGGCCACAAAACCATGCGAGACCTCGTGCACCACGACCGACATGACAAGCACCGCAACCTGGAAGATAAATATAATAACCGTGGGCTCCATATGCGGGAATTATACCTATTCTCTATAAAATCCCAAACCCAAAGACTCCGTGTATTGTCTCCGGAAGTCCGACTTCCGGAAAATTTCCTTCCGGAAAATTTCCACTTCGTCCTCCATGTACAAAAGGGTTATTATATGGTATTTACCATATAAACTGGAGTCCTTTCATATACTTACAAAGGAGGGAAGATATGGGTGACTAGCTTCTTTGATATGACGTTAAACGTAATTAGAAAAACGGGACAAAAAATTATGGTAGAAAGGCGCCAACAATCATGATCTCAAGAGAAATTAAGAGCTTGGTAGTAGAAGTCGCTGGAGCAGTCGGGGAACGAGAGAGACAAAAAGCAACCAAAGATCCAGAGCTATGTCTTGTGGCAATGCTTCAATTCATAAAAAAAAGGCTAAACAACCCCTCTGCTATGCTGGAAAGCACGATTGAATCATCCTTTTTCGATGGGTATCAAGAAGAAGCTCGGCAGTTACTAAGGGGCGGTCATCCAAAAAAGCGACAACAATCATGATCCCAAAGGAAATTGAAAAGCTAGTCATTGAAGTAGCGACCCTTTTTGAAGGCAAGAGAGGAAGAGCGGAAGCTACGAAAGAACCTGAGGTCATCCTAGTAGCAATGCTAAGAAGAATAAAAGAAAGACGAGATGAGCCGTCTGCGATGCTCGGTAGCACCATCGAATCATCCTTCTTCGAAGATAACCAGGAAGAAGCTCGGCAACTACTAAAACGTGGGTACAAAAAACGATGACGCCTCCGGTATTCTTGTTCTAACAAGTTCTCGCAACGCCGCATCCTTGGAACAACAATACGTAGTTCCTTATCAATCTTTGTTCTTTTCTAAAGCCAGTCTCCCCTGGCTTTTTTTATTTATACGACAGCCCTCTTGATTTGTCATACAAAACCTGGTACAAATGCATCTATGGCAAAAGCCTGCACAACCTGCGAAAAAACATCCCGAATGGGCGGCAAGCGCAAGCTTTTGCGCGCGCACTACAATCCCGTCAAATGGGAGCGCAAATACCCCAATCTCCAATGGGCTACTTTGGCCTCCGGCGTGCGTGCCAAGCTCTGCACCAAGTGCATCAAGAAAGGCAAGCACCTTGCAGGAGCAGGCGCCAAATAATAAGTCGTAAGTTGTAAGTAAAAACCAAAAATCTGTTTATTTTAGGACTTCAAGGGAAAGCTGCGTCAGGCAGTTTTTTTGTTACCCCCTCGAGAAAGTTTTTATCCGAATATAGGTTGTCCGGATATATCTCTACCAACCGAAGCTTATTACGTTTGCAATATTCTTTTTTCTTAGCAACCAATCTGTCATATTCTTTTTGCTCCCCCGCAAGACCAAAAAACTCTATCCTCACTTTTTGAATCGCAAAGTCAGCCGTCATCTTAGTGCCCCCGTACGGCACGTGCCGATCATGCGCAACTCCTTTTTTGAAAAGCCAATCGTCTATTATCTTTTCTGAAAAAGAATCGCACTTATGGCCATCTTCGGCAACAAATTTTTTTGCAAAAAGCACAGGATTCGGTTCAAGCCCGGCAGCGACGATTGCATTATTCCAGGTACCAAAATGCTGGCGAAAAATGCGCCGGACCATTTCTCTCTTCAAAGGAATCCGGCCGTGTTTTTTATGAAAAGATTTGATCTCGTTCAATAAATCCTTTTTTGTGTATTGCTGCTTATATTGATATGGAACCAACCTAGTCTTAGCCATCTTCCTAAAATCTTCACGATGGTCTTCCAAGTAAGACAAATATATTGCATACCACCTCTTGTGGATACTTTGCTTTTGTTTTTTTGATAACACAATACCTTTAGTCCAAAGATGGGCTGAAGCCAGACTAATCCCAAGAGCAATCTTTATTTCTCTATGGGTTTTTCCTTCCCTTCTTAGTTTTCTAGCTTTTCTTTTTATATCTACGGAGTACCGCCTTCCATTATTCATACAATCCATTATACTGAATCTACTAAAAATCTAGAAAACGGGGTGTAGTATACCGGCAGTACGTGCCCATGGGGTGGGTAAGGACCGGGTCCAATTCCCGGCACCCCGACTAAGGTCAGTAGAAAAGTCACTTGGAAGACGCATCAAAACATTTTGTAGGTAAAATCGCGCAAAAGGCCATCATTGAAAAAGATGGGAAAGTTTTGGTTTGCCGTGGCATCGGCGACTCGGTGTGGGAATTCCCGGGAGGCAGATTACACATGGACGAATCCCCACAAGAAGGGCTACGGCGCGAAATCTTTGAAGAGCTAAACATCTCAGTCGCCGTAAACGGACCAATTCATATATGTCGTTCTCTCCACACCAAAAGCAGCACTTGGCGCGTTCTCGTCGCCTACCACTGCGCACTGGAAGAAGGCCAGACACTAACAATAGATCCGGAAGAAGTTGAGGATGCAAAATGGGTCTCACACGAAGAATTAAAAACTTTACCTATGTTCGACGACTGCCGCGAAGTCGCAGATGTGTTTTTAAAAAACTTGCCTTAAGATTAAATTATGAAAGAGATCATAAATTCTATTCATAAATGGCTGGAAGATAGAATGACAAGCCCTCTTTATGGAACTTTTATCTTCTCCGTTATTTTTTGGAATTGGAAGTTTTTCTACGTGCTATTTTGGCAAAACCAAACAAGTTTATATTTTCCCAAAATCGAGTATATAGAAAAAGTGATCTTCAACAACCAAACTTATTTTTCTCATTTAACTAGTTTTATAGTACTGCCCTCCATCACTACGTTTGTGATTATATGGTGGCTTCCTGTTATTGCCAACCTAGCCCACGCAAAAAATAGTGAATTTCATAATAAGCGTCGTATCGCCTATCAAAAAAATGAACAGCTGTATCTAAAACAACTTGCCGAAATAAAACAAGAACAAGCCGAAAGTAAAAAAGAAATCGAATTAACAACGACGGATGAGGAACGGTGGGAAAAGGAATACGAAACATTTAAAACCAGCCCGCGGGTAAATGAATTTAAAACATTAATAGAGACAGTGTACGGACAAAATGGATACTATATTGGCAAGGATCTAGGAACAGACATACTTGCTATTGCAGACAGTTTGGGATTAATCTCTATTATCGAAGATGAATTAAATAACTCTAATAAGATTAATTTTACGCCGAAGGGAAAGTTTTTTGCTAATAAGTACCTTGCTGCGGAAATCCGCCCGGAAGATATCCCATTTTAAATAAAAATCCTCCGAGGGTCTAAGCCCACAGAGGAACACTAATACGCGAGCGGGACGATAAGATCGGCAGATTGGGTAGTGAGAACCTCCTCCAACACCTCTTGGAGAGTTCTCCCTTGAGTCATTGCCTCCATACAGAGCGCATCCAATACACGAGTCTCATCACGCCCACCAGTTGTTTCGCAAAGCCATTCTGTAATCCGCGTAGTCTCATTGGGCGAGAGAGATGATATGATTTGGACAAAAATTTCCCTTTCCCGAGCAATATTTTCCAACACCATATCTTGTATACAACTTTTGCAGGCGTGTCCACCTTTTCGGGTAGCAAACCAGCGATGCGCCTCCTGATGCTGTGCACACCCGAGGCCCTGCTCTACTGCACAAGGGATACAACTCATATCCTGACCGTTTCCGTCTAGTTTTGGGACGGGCACTATCACACCCAGAGGATCTTTTTTGCAAAACACGCATATCATACGACCGCTCCTTTTTTAAGTTTTCTTAAGAAAGCCGAGTATAGGATATCATCTTGCAAAGGCATGTCAAGAAACCAAAAACAAAAAAAAGACTCATAACGAGTCCTTGAGTTCTCCAATATTCTCCTCAACCCAGTAGGTCTGTTTGTGCTTATGTGCTTCGAGCTCATCTTTGTCGCGCTCGAGTGCCTCTCTATCGTCCCCTGCGTTCATAAGATACTTGTGACCATTGTCATCCTGGCGTACCAAGCGGTATTTGCCGTACATGTACTCCTCCAAGGTTTGCTACTCCTAGCATACAATCTCCGCTATACTATGAGTATATGCGAAAAATCTCACCGATAGTTTTACTCTCCCTTGCCGGTATGGCGCTCGCCGCGACCGTATTTTCTGCCGCACTTACCCCCGAGGAGCAGCGTACCAAAGACTTGCAAGCGCAAATTGATGCACTCAAAAAAGAATTGCTCGCTATGCAAAAGTCTCTTGCCGCCATATCCAGCACACCGCAAACGCCCCTTCGCTACAATCTCTACCGCGGTGTCTCCGATGCCAGTACCGGCGGCGAGGTCTCACGGCTACAGGCCTACCTCTCCGAAGACATCAAAATCTACCCCGAGCAAATAGTCTCGGGATACTTCGGCACACTCACCGAGAAAGCCGTACAACGTTGGCAAGCCAAAAATCGCGTCGTCTCCTCGGGTAGCCCCGCGACCACCGGGTACGGCATCGTCGGTCCGAAGACCCGTGCCGCGGTCAATGCCGCAATGGCCAAAGCGACCGCCGCCCCCATGATCACCAAAGCAACCGCAACCTCAAGCCCCGTGGGCAAATCCATTACACTCACCGGCACCGGATTTTTACCGACCGGCAATATTATTCGCCTTGGAGATGGCATTATCCGCAATATAGACTCCAAAGATACCAAGACCATTGTATTTACTGTGCCGCAGTTTGTAGATGCACCTTGTTCGCTTCTCACGCCGCCCTGCCCCGACTCGGCATCAGCGCTCTCTCCCGGAAGATACACCCTCTTTGTCGCCAACCGAAATGGCACGAGTAATGCGCTTCTATTTACCGTTACCAGCTCCGGATCTGCCACCAGCAACATCGTCTTGAGCACCTCGGGTACTATATACATCGCGCAACCCCTCACCGGATCCATGGCATCGTCCAATAGTATTTATGCGCACTTTGGCGATCTGTCTCTGAAAGACTCTTTGGCCATTACCCAAAAGGGTCTTCCCAAAGACGCTACCGCATCAGTCGGCGGCTGCTCGCCCCAACCCTGCAGTAGAAAAAATACCGTGACCATCAGGCCCACCACCCCCACCGGAACCTACCAAATACAAGTGACTGCAACTTCCAAGGACACCAAAAGCATTACTGGCTATACCCTCATAGTAACTCCTTCCACTTCGTTTAGCTTTGGCCTCGAGGATCCTCGGGATATCGCGATTGCCAAACCCTTGAGCGGGACTATCACCGCATCAAACACGATCAACGTCCTCTACAAAGGCGGGGTCTCGGAAAACGTCACAGTTACGCAAACCGGTTTTCCCACCGATGTGACCGGTAGCGCCACACTCTCCACCTGCAAGCCCGGCTGTTCGCTCAAAAATAATATCTCCGTGCGGTCTACCTCAAAGAGCGGCAACTATACGATATTTGTAACCGCCACCAACGGTAAAGCCACGAGCACCGCCACATATACTTTAAGCATCTCTGACGCCGTACCATTTACTTACACCATAGAAGACTCGGGCGATATCTCTATCACCCGTCCGTCCGACACGCTCACTACTTCTTCCGATAGCAATGTATTCTACGTGACGCATCTTACCGGCTACAAA
>MHNR01000008.1:0-4687 GCA_001819875.1 Candidatus Ryanbacteria bacterium RIFCSPHIGHO2_02_FULL_48_12
GTCCCCACTGCAAGTAATGTCACCTACTACGCAGAGATCGTGCACCGCAAATACGTTCTCCGCAATCTCATTAGTGTATCCCAAGAGATCGGACAGCTTGGCTATCAGGAGTCCGATGATGTCAATGTCCTCCTGGACGAGGCCGAGAAAAAAATCTTCTCTATTGCCAAAGGCACGCTCAAGCAAAAGTTCGCCTCGGTCTCTGACTCCTTGGAAGAGGCGTGGGAGCGCATAGATACCCTCCACAAGGGAGATGGGGCTCTGCGTGGCGTGCCCACCGGTTTTACCGAGCTCGACAATCTGCTTGCGGGTCTCCAAAAATCAGACTTCGTGGTACTCGCCGCCCGTCCTTCCGTTGGTAAGACTACCCTTGCCATGGACATGGTACGCCACATCGCCATCAAAAATAATATTCCGGTGGGGGTGTTTAGTCTTGAAATGTCGACCGCGCAATTGGTAGATCGTCTCATCGCCTCGGAAGCAAATGTGGATCTCTGGAAACTGCGTACCGGCAGACTCTCCCCCGAGTCAGACGATTTTACGCGTATCCGCGATACCATGGAAAAACTCTCCAAGGCACCAATATTTATTGATGACGAGGCCTCCAATACCATTCTCCAGATGCGCGCTATGGCCCGACGCCTCAAAGCCGAGCATGGTCTTGGACTCATCGTTGTAGACTACCTCCAGCTCATCAACACCCACAAAGCCGCTGATAATATGGTACAGCAAATCACCGAGATATCGCGCTCGCTTAAAGCGCTCGCCCGCGAGCTGGATGTGCCGGTACTCGCACTCTCCCAGCTCTCGCGGGCCGTAGAGCAACGGAGTCCCCCTATTCCTAAGCTCTCTGATTTGCGTGAATCCGGCTCCATTGAGCAGGATGCTGATGTTGTCATGTTTATCTATCGCGAGGATCGCTACAAAGAAGACTCTGACAAGAAAAATATCACCGAGATCCATATCGCCAAACACCGCAATGGGCCTCTCGGCAAAGTGGAGCTTTACTTTAACGCAGAAAAAGTCTGCTTTACCAATCTCGCAAGCCCCGGCAGATATGGCGTATCCTAGACGCGTACAGGAACTCATCGAAGACTTTACGCGCCTGCCCGGCATTGGACCGCGGCAAGCCGCGCGTTTTGTCTATGCACTTCTTGCCAAAGATGAGTCGTTTCTTGCGAGCTTCGCAGGGCACCTCGGTAGCCTCAAGACTGAAACCATGCTGTGTAGGAGTTGTTTTCGTATTACCGAACAACGCCCAGATCAGACATGTGAGATCTGTAGCGCAAGTTCACGGAATACAGATAAGATTCTTGTAGTAGAGAAAGATACAGATGTTGAGAACTTTGAAAAATCTGGCGTATTCTCCGGCGTCTATCATGTCCTCGGCGGGAGCATATCGACACTCGAGAAAAACTCTGCCGAAAAACTGCATATGCGCGAGCTCTTTGAGCGCGTCAAATCGCTCGCCGCAAAAAACGAGCAAGTCGAGATTATCATCGCCACCTCCAACAACCTCGAGGGCAATCAAACCGCTACCTATATTGAGCGGATACTTGAGCCGCTTACGGTGTCCGTCACCCGTCTTGGCCGCGGCCTCTCTACCGGATCAGAGATTGAATATGCTGACCCGATGACGCTGGAACAAGCGCTTCAGAATAGAAAATAAAAAATACTAACCGCGGTTAGTATTTTTTATTTTGCCTTGATTGCCTTGACCTCTACCTCGGTATAGGCTTGGCGGTGGCCATGCTTTTTGCGATAGCGCGTTTTGGAGTGATAACGAAGATTTGTAATCTTGCGAGCCCGCCCTTGCTTGAGTACTGCCGCCTCTACCTTTGCGCCCACAATCAGCGGAGCGCCAATGTCCACTTTAGCCTCATCGTCAAATATCGCCATCACCTCGTCAAAAGAAAAATTCTCGCCCGCTTCGTGGGCAATTTTTTCGATTTTGAGTTTTTGCCCGGCGGTCACTACATATTGTTTCCCGCCAGTTTTGATTACTGCAAACATATAAAAGTCGTAAGTAGCAAGTCCTAAGTTATAAGTGAAAACAATAGGAACAGTCTACCAAATGAGGGTTTATTTGTATATATTGACAATATACTATTTTTAATGTGTTATATAAAAACTTGCCCCTACCCTGACTACTCCTCGTCATCAGCCTTTGGGCCATCGACCAATGTCGTCTCTATACCGGAGACCACTCCCGTGACCCGATAGACGTCCTTGTCGATTTTTTTAAACTCCTTGTACGACGTATTGTAGGCGTTGACCGCAGTACCCAAGTGACCACCTAGTTTCTGCATGAAGCTGTCATAGTTGATGATGTGTTTCTGCAATACCTCGACATTTTTGCGAATCTCTTTGGCCGACTCCTCTATTTGCAGAGCCCGCAACCCTTGGAGTACGGTCTGGAGATACGCAAGGAACGAGGTCGGCGAGACGATAATCACGTGTTTTTCTTTAAAGGCATATTCTATAAGATCCTGCGTGGAGACCTGTACGGCACCCACCTTATTGACAAGCAAATCATAGTAAATCGCCTCCGAGGGGATAAACATAAAAGCAAAGTCCATGGTATTTTCCAAAGGTTTGATATATTTGGAGGTCTCATCAATCCGCGCTTTGAGATCCTGCTTAAATGATTTCTCCAGACGCTCATGCTCGTCCGTGTCATTGGTAGCCAGTATTCGCTCATAGTTTTCCAGCGAAAATTTCGAGTCTATCGGAATAACTTTTTCTTTGACAAACACCACTGCGTCCACAATCGTCCCGTCGGAAAATGGATACTGCATCTGATAGCTTTTGGGCGGCAGAACGTTTTTGAGCACGGTCTCCAGATAATACTCGCCCAAGACACCACGCTGTTTGGGATTGCGCAAAATATCTTGCAAATTTTTGAGCTGGTCGGCAAACCCCACCACCTGCTTATTCGTCTCTTTGAGTCCGGTGAGCTCCTGGGTAATATCTTTGATAATCCGCATCGTCTCACCAGATTGCGTCTGGAGCATACGGGTAGACTCCCCCATCCGCGTATCCAGAGTACGTACAATCTCATTCATTTGGTTTTGGAGTACCACCAAACCCGAGCCGTCACTGGGCGCACTTCGCTCACGGGAGACAAACCAAAAAAGCGCGGCAAATCCCGCGACCATAACGACAAGGACAATAATGAGCAGTATCTCCATAAGCTACTAGGCCTGCAACCTGCGGCGGACAAAAAACCATTTGCCCAGTTCGATTGCAAGTACGTTGATTATACCAAGGAGCACCAAAAGCGCGAGTCCCAAAGGCGGTATGGCGACGAGCCCCAAGAGCGCACGTATCGAAGGTATCGCAAAGGCTAAAGCAAATATACCGATACTCATACAGATTGATATCAAAAAGAATACGTTGGAAAATGCCGGAATTGCCCAGAGCGGTCGGCGAAGGCTCCGCAGAGAAAAGGTAAAAAAGAGCGAGCTCGTGGCAAGCCCTGCAAATGTCATAGTACGCACCAGCTCCAAAGGATACCCTTGGTGATACAGCGATATAAAAAGTCCCAAAAGCACCAGACTGGTCACACCGCCGACGATCAAAATAATGCGCCACATCTCCGGAGTAAAGATATCCGCCCCGCGCGGATCCGGCCGGCGACGCATGACATCGGCCTCTTTGGGCTCAAAGGCAAATGCGAAGTTTAGTAGCCCCTCATGCACAAGATTGGTCCAGAGAATATGTGCGGCAAAAAGCGGCAACGGGTAGCCGAGGACTAGCGCTCCGCCAATCAGTACAATCTCGGTAAATCCCGTGGCAAATAAATATGTCAAAAGTTTTCGCAAGTTATCAAGGATTACCCGCCCCTCCTCGATTGCATGCACCAAGATGCTAAAACTATCTTGGAGGAGAACAATATCGGCCGCCTCTTTGGCGACATCAGTGCCAGACTCGAGTGCCACGCCCACGTCCGCCCGCTTGAGTGCTGGCGCATCATTGACGCCGTCTCCGGTCATCGCCACCACCATACCTCTGGTCTGCCAAGCTTCCACAATCTTGAGCTTTTGATGCGGCAGTACCCGTGCGTAGACGTCAATCCCCTCCACCCGAGCGGCAAGCGCCTCCACAGACAAACTCTCCAGCATCGCACCGTCCATGACCCGATCATCCGTGGCGACCAGCCCGATCTCCTGCGCGATCTTTTGCGCAGTCATCTGATGATCTCCGGTGACAATCACCGAGCGCAGTCCTGCCTGCTTACTGGAAGCGATCGCCTCTGGTACGTCTTTGCGTAGCGGATCATGAAATCCCACAAACCCTACAAACACCAGATCTTCCAGAAACGCGCGCGGATGGGCCTCTTTTTTTTCTAAACCACGACCCTCTTTAAACCCTACCGCCAAGACATGCGCACCCGCACGGGAAGCGCTTTCATACTTTTGATGCAAAAGCTCAAGCTTGTGCGGCGAAAGCTTTTGGATCTTGCCGTTTACATAGAGCTTACTTGCGACATCCAGCAATACCTCGGGCGCGCCCGTGACATACAGAATCTCGGCACCATCCACTTTATGTAAAGATGCTGAAAAACGGCGCTCGGGCTTGAACGCCAAAAAATCCATCCGCGGGTATTGTGCCATGAGCTCCGGGCGATTTATGCCGGCGCGAGCGCCCGCGACCAAGAGCGCTTTTGCCGCAGGAGATCCACGTA
>MHNR01000008.1:4743-33319 GCA_001819875.1 Candidatus Ryanbacteria bacterium RIFCSPHIGHO2_02_FULL_48_12
GCCAAGGCATTACCCTCCTCACCCTCGACCGGACCCTCTTCGCCCGGATCAAGCACATGGATACCGGTGACCACCTCCGAGACCTCCATCCGCGCCTGGGTAAGCGTGCCAGTCTTATCGGTAAGAATGATATTCGTAGAACCCAGAGTTTCGGTGGCCATCAAATGACGTACCAATCCGCCGCGACGCAAAATCCGCTCCATGCCAAGCGCAAGGATCACGGTCACCGCTATCGGCAACCCTTCGGGCACAGCCGCGACCGCAACTGCAACTGCAGTCAAAAACATCTCCCGCGGCGCCTCGCCCCGCACTACGCCTATGATAAATACTCCTACGATGACGAACGCTACGAATATTCCAATGAGACGTGCCACCCGCTCCACCCCCTGTTGAAGTGGCGTCTTGGTCTTTTGCGTCTCGACCACCAGCTGCCCGATCTTGCCAAACTCTGTAGCGGCTCCCGTGTTTACCACAAGCGCCCGACCCGTGCCCTCCTCGACAAGTGTCCCTGCCCAGGCCATGTTTACCCGCTCCAAAAGCGGTGTATGTTCGGAGAGTGCGTGTACAGATTTATCTACCGCAATCCATTCACCGGTAAGCACCGACTCATTGATTCGCAGACCCTCTGCGACGAGCACTCGCGCATCGGCAGGGATATAGTCTCCGGCACGCAGCAAGAGCACATCCCCGGGCACCACCGAGCTCGCATCAATCAATTTCTCAACGCCATTGCGCAAGATAATAATCTTGTGGGTGATTCGCTCTTGGAGACGAGCAAATGCTTTGGACGCCCGCCCCTCCTGAACCATCCCCACGATAGCGTTGACCAAGATAGTGATACCCACAATCGTGGCGTCCCCTAACTCACCAAAGGTAAACGACACCACGCCAGCAAGTGCCAGAATTACCACCAAGGGGCTCTTGAGTTGCCGCAAAAAAATAAACAGCCCGTGCTCTTTTTTGCCCGACTGCATACGATTTTGACCGTAAACCTCGAGTCTGTGCGCCGCCTCGGTGTCCAAAAGTCCCTGGGCGGTATTACTCTTGAGCACCGATACCAAACCGGTGACTTCGAGCGCATGCCAAGGCCGAGTTTCCTGTGTGCGTACCATATCTACCCATACTATCATTCAAACTCTACCGAGAAAACAAAAAACCCGCTCGCACAAAAGCGAAACGGGTATATACAAAATTATGGGGTTTGGGATATTAGGCGGAGAGACGATCCTCTGTTTGTTGTGGTGGGAAAAATACTTGCCCTCCAAAATGATGCTCAAGCTCCGCGAGACTACACGCATCGCGTGCGGCCATCATAAAAGAGACAAATAGCGTATGTATGTTTTGCTTTGCAAGGTCTACCCCTGCACTCACGATTTTTTTTCTCCCCTTTGCCGGAGGCGCGGCAACCACAACAGGTTGTACTTCCGGACGCGGCCAGGGTATTGCACAGCTAAAGTGCCCATTCCGCATACAATTTTCGGATGGACTATAAGCAACGACGATTGCATCAGGATTCTTTCGCCTGATGACCGAAGCGAGCTGCGGTCCGGTGTACTCATCATTAAAATAATAACTGACGCACACCACCATAGGTTCCCGCTTTTCCGCAGCATGGAATACTACTTGCAGATTCGTATCCCAAATGATCTCTTGAGCAAGCTGTACCTCAAATGCGGTAATCCCCTGTCGTATCGCATTTGTCCCCTGGTTCAGCATGTAGATCTTACGCATACACCATCCTCCACTAGGTTGTAGGTTGATACCAATTACCCCATATTGCCAAAGAACTCTCGTACCATACATCTGGGAGGGATGGGCGTCAAGGGAAAAATGGGAGGGAGTAAAAGATTCTCTATCCCTCTATTCTGGCTTGGACATTTTTATACCTACATATGGTTCTTCTCCGGGAGTGAAGCGATACGCAACTTCCTGCTCTAAGGTTAAAGAATAATTTTCTATCAAAATGAACTCATATGTAAGAAGGTTATAAAATTGTATTGTCCCCAAAACATTTGCATTTTTATTTTCGATACGAATATTATAGCTGTTATCAGTAAAACACATTTTATCTGTTTCTTGACCATTCCAGAAGGGCTCTTGAGTTATACGACCAGATAATATCTCTCCATTGTTTCGCACAAAATCCCGCACTTTATCCCACTGCGGTTTCGATACTTCCTCTTCTCCAAGATAATAAGTAGCAAAGTTAAAGATAATTTTAACGAACGCTCGTTTTTTATTCTTATCAATAACCCCATGTATCCTGCCCTGTATTTCAACTTTACCCTTAGAGTCTGTATTTTTTAGAAATGGTGGCAGCCCAAGTATTTCTTTTTCTTTGTACGGAATGCCGAATTTCTTGAGTTCTGATGTCACCAGATCATAATCATCCTTTGTTGGGGCTAATATACGCATTTCTCGACTGCCTGGCGTATTCGGTCCATATTTTTCGTCTATAATTTTAATATACTTAATTTGATCCAGTGTATATCTTTCCCATTCATTAACTTGAATGTTACGTATCCAAAACTGAGCGACTGGAGGAAGTAGCTTGCCTGTTGTCGGATCATAACCACCTAAAATTGCTCCACCATAATCCCCAGTATCTACCCTTTCTTCAAGGGTAAAAACCAAATTTTTTGGGAATTGTCTTTGTCTTGAAAATAATCCTTTTTTATAACGAGTAATACCCTCAAGAGTATCTCTAGCCAATGCCTGATCAAGGTCTTTTTTAAAGTAATCATTGCACTTATCGCAAACACAATGAAGTGTTGGGGTCTTTGGACCAAACGTACCAAAACTGCGAGGGATAACATGCTCGCGTCCCTTGAAAAATCCTTTATCAGTTATTCTGCAATATACACACGTCATCATTAACCAATCACCTATTTATCCAAGAATAACACAGACAGTTAGCAAACGTCATAGCATCGCGGTTTTACATAATGATATCCTCGGCAGAGCCTCGGCAAGAAGCGCTACAATTAGGTGACAAAATAAAGCTATAGCTTAATTTTGTCACTGCTATCGATGCCACATAAAACTCCCCATCGGGACTCCTTCTCCCCCAAAATTTTACTGCGTGCCTTTGGCACAGGTAAAATTTCTCCTCCAAAGCCCGGGTTTCCAAAAACATGAAGCAGTTTATGTTTTTGGAATACCCTTCGAATCCCCATAGGGTTTTCAAGACAGAAAACAGCCTCGGCACTGCCGAGGCTGTTTTTCACTTTGGTGACCCCATCGGGATTCGAACCCGAGTTTCGTGGATGAGAACCACGTGTCCTAGACCAGGCTAGACGATAGGGCCATGCTTTTGCTCATATATACTCCCCATATCCTGGGAGAAATACTATACAATTTTTAGATTTTTATCAATACAAACGTGTCCCTTATAATTTACATCTTATACCACACTCCTTCCTACGCTTTGTTCTTCCAATACTCCTCTTGGCGACACAAAAGCCGTGGGGCGTCCTCCGGGTGCGCCATTATCTCCTCGGTAATCCGCTCCATCCGCACGCCTTGAGAGCCTTTGACGAGTATCAGATCCCCCGGCTCGATAAAATCCTGCACCGCACGTCCCACCTCTTCTGAATTAGAAAACTCAAACACCCGGGTACGCGCCATACCGCGCTCGAGAGCCTCTTTGGCGATAAACTTGGCTCTGGGACCCACGGTAAATATCGCATCCGCAAAACGCCCCACAATCTCCCCCATCATCTGATGCGCCTGAATAGTAAACTTGCCGATCTCGAGCATATCGCCGAGTACCGCGATCTTTCGCTTGCCGGGAGCCTCCTCCAGGACATTAAGTGCCGCATGCATCGCCATAGGAGAGGCGTTGTAGGTATCATCTAGTATCCAGGATCCTTTGATGCCCTCCACTAGTTTGAGCCGACCGGGTGGTGCAGTATAGGCCCCAAGCGACTCCACCGCCTCCACGAGATGCATCCCAAGGGCGAGACCCACCGCAACGGCCGCGGCGACCGTGTAGGCCTGTTGCTTGCCAAACGATCCCTCCAAACGTACCGGCACATTGGATCCTTTGTAGTCGAGTTTAAAGACAATACCCTCGGGCACGTCCTGTCCGTCTTTGCGCACCGAGGTCAGCCGATACTGTGAGATTGTGATGTCGGCCTCCTTGCTAAAACCATAGGTAAGTATCGTGCCGCGTGCCTCATGGCGCATGTCGTATACCACCTCATCATCAAAGTTCAGTATAGAAAATCCCTCGGGAGCAGTGGCACGCAAGATTTTTCCTTTTTCATATGCGAGCGCCTTTGGGCCGGAAAAATATTCCACATGCACCGGCACCTCGCCAATAGCCGTCACCACACCCACAAAGGGATGCGCGATCTCCACCATATAATCCAAATCTCCCGGGCGATCCACACCCATCTCGAGTACCAGTATCTCCGGGTAATCACTGCTAAATAATGGGCGAAACCCTTTCAAAATATTTTTTATCCAGCCAATCTTGGAGTTCCATTCGGAGGAGAGTCCGAGAATGGTAAGCGGCACCCCAAACTCACTATTGTAGCTTTTGGGATTGCGGCGCGTATGAAATCGGCGCGACAAGACCTCGCCAATCGCCTCCTTGGTCGAAGTTTTGCCTACGCTCCCTGTGACTGCAACCACCCGCGGATGAAACTTTTGCATCACGAGCGTGGCCTGAAATTTGAGTATTCGCTTTACGAGTGTTCGAAACATATCTTTGATGAGTTATTGCCGGGGGGCCTGCATCTCGGGCCGGTCGGGCGGTATTTCATAATAAGTAATTAAAAACTGCGTGATGTCTTTGAACGCCGCAGTCAAAGATTGCGAAGAGTATTTTACGCCTTGAGGTTCCTCCAAATATAGCACTATAAGAAACCGGGGATCAAACGCCGGCCCAAAGCCAAAATAGGTGTGCAGATATTCATCTGAATATCCTTTGCCGTCTTTTTTGGACATCTGGGCAGTGCCGGTTTTAGCGCCAATGCTATAGCCCGGGATCCGGGCCTCGCCGTTTGCGAGCGTCGTGTCCACCACAGTCGTGAGCATGCGCGAGATCGTATCCGATGTTTCTTTTTTAATCACGCGTCGGCGCACCATCGGCTCGGTATGGCGAATCTCCTTGCCATCTTTTCTGATGGCATCCACCACATACGGCCGCATCAGCTCGCCACCATTTATAATGCTCGAGAGTGCGCTGGCAAGCTCGATAAATGATACCGAGATCCCCTGCCCAAATGAAGCGGTCGCAAACTCAATCTCCCGACCAGAATCGAGATTGCGCAGATTCCCCGAGGTCTCTCCGGGAAGATCAATACCCGTATCTTCGGCGAGTCCGTAATTTTTAAAATACTCTTCAAACTTTTCCTGTCCCAGGCGGCGCATCGCAAATACCGATCCGGTGTTGAGCGATTGCTGAAGGACATTGAGCATGGTCTGGGTGCCTCTAGCCTTACCATCAAAATTTTCAATCACACGGCCATTGATGAGGAGTCTTCCCGCATCCTCATAGGTAGTCTCTGGCTTCACTACTCCCGCATCTAAAGCTGCGGCCATAGTGAGAGGTTTAAACACCGAACCCATCTCATGCAGTTCTTGGACAAAGGGATTGATGAATACGTCATAGTTTTTTTCCTTGCCGTAAAGATTGGGGTCAAATGTCGGACTCGAACCCATGGCAACAATCCGGCCAGTCTTGGGCTCGATGATCAAAGCTCCGGCGCTTCGCGCGTGCCAGTATGCCTGTGAGGTCGCCATGCGCCGCTCCACAAATGACTGCACATCAGGATCTATGGTGAGCACGATATCGGCACCCTCGGGACTTGAGGAAAATATTTTTTTACTAAATGAAGTAAGCGATTGGGCAATTGATTGGGTATCAACAGCATCCGGCAGTTCAAGTATTTGTTGGTACTGTTTTTCAAGACCGTACTGCGCAATTTTTTTATCCCCTACAAACCCCAAAAATCCCAAGATTTGGCTTGCCAGCACGCCTCCCGGGTAGACCCGCACCTCATCCACCGTATAATCCAACCCCGGGATAGCAAGCTTCATGATATCCGCTACCTTTTGCTTTTCTATACCACGTTCAAGAATGGCAAACGAACCGCCGCGATCCTCCAAGGCATGAATAACCTCGGCTTCGGATACGCGCATATACGGCTGTATTTTGGCGTAGAGCGCATGTGCATCCGTAATCTCCCGGGGCCTCGCATGCAGGGTGTAGATGATATTCGTAGTAGCCGCGGGCACTAAGCGGCCGGATTTGTCTTTGAAAAATATATCCCCGCGGTGCGGTATATACGTTTTGACTGCAGAGTGCTGGTCCTCGGCGAGCATCCGGTAGTAGTCAGATTGACTAACCTGCAGAAAAAAAAGTCGCCCCACGATTGCTGCAGCTAGAACCATAAACAGGGAAATGACAAAAGTCGGCCTCCAATCTTTTTTGCTTGCTGCCACCATAATGATGAATTATCAGATTCTCTCGATGATGCCCACCAGCACTACACTACTCGTCCAAACGCGCCACAATCGTATCTCCGGAGAAAAACCGCGGCGTTCCCGGAGCCTCGAGCCCCAGCTCTTTGGCCCGCGCCTCGAGATTCCCCCCCACTGCAACAGTCATAAGATCAGCCTCCATCCGGGTAACCTCTTGCTCCAGCGCCGCCACTTGCTTCTCGTTATCTTTGATCGCGAGCGTACCTACCACCGCGTGGTTGATATGGTATATGTATACCACAATAAGCACCAAAAAAAGTCCTGCAAGCGATCCTGCAAGATACCAACTCCGCTCTTTGGCTCGTGCCCGAGTGCGGTGTAATTCTTTTTTGTGCGGTATTATACGTGCGGTCATAGTTTTTCTATTAGGCGAAGTTTTGCAGAACGTGCGCGCGGGTTTGCCGTTATCTCGCTACGTGCGGCGGTGATAGGCTTTTTGGTAATCACGAGATAGCCCCCCGCCTGTTTCGCATCCCAAAACATATTTTTGACAATGCGATCTTCTAAAGAATGAAATGAGATGACGGCGATCCGTCCTTTGGGCGCAAGTAGAGAGAGTGCTCCCTCCAACCCTGCACGCACCGCTCCAAGCTCATGATTGGTCTCTATACGGAGCGCTTGGAATACCCGCGTTGCCGGATGCAGACGGCCTCTGCGATACCACGCCGGGACGTGTGCTTTGATGAGCTCTACAAGCTCGCCGGTACGCTCCAGCGTTCGATGATGCCGCTCGTCCACAATGGCACGCGCGATACGCCGCGCAAACCGTTCCTCACCATATTCTTTAAAGATCCGTGCGAGCTCCTCTTCGGCATACGTCTGTAAAATGTCTCGTGCCGATAACTCGGTGTCTGTGCTGTAGCGCATATCGAGCGGCTCATCGGTCTGAAATGAAAATCCCCTGCCCGATTCGTCCACATGATATGAGCTAAACCCCAGATCAAAGAGTATCGCATCCGGCGCGCCAAATTGATTTCGCTCAATGATACGCTTGATATGTGCAAACGTATCATTCTCCAAAATCACGTTCTCTGCACCTTTGAATTTTTCTTGCAATCCTGCGTACAGGGTCTTGTCCCATTCAATTGCCAGAAGTTTGCCTGTCTTGCCACATGCCGCAAGCAACATCTCGGCATGTCCACCGCCATTTGCAGTCGCATCAATCACTCGGGAGCCATTGTGCACCAAAAGGCCATCCATAATCTCGCTCGCTAATACCGGAATATGTGCCATTTTCAGAATGCCCCGATCTCACCCAACTTCTCGGCGATACTATCCGCCTGTGATTCGACTTTGCCCTTATACTCCTGCCACGTATGCTCATCCCATATCTCGAGGCGATTGTAGACGCCCGTCACCACTACCGAAGACTGGATGCCTGCATAATCCTTGAGGTAATCCGGGACCAGTATCCGCCCGAGCGAGTCGATCTCCACGTCTTGGGCTCCGGCAAGCATAAGCCGTACAAACCCGCGGGCATCCGCCTGTCCTGCCGGTAGACTACTCAACTTTTCAGCAATCGACTTCCATTCTGCCATGGGATACAGGAAGAGCGACTTATCGAGACCGCGCGTCAAAACTGCTCCCTTCCCGATCTCTTTGCGAAATTTGGCGGGGATAGAGAGGCGGCGCTTGGCATCAATCGAATGGACATACTCTCCTATAAGCATCGGCGTTCAGGCTATCCACAGAATTACCCACAATTTACCACTTCACTTATCATTTATACCACTTTATGAAACATCTTGGGAATAGTTTTTCAGTAGCCAAGTAGCAAACAACAAAAAATGGCTTAAAATAATGCTATTTAAGCCATTGAACCTTGTGGAACAAGATGTTATTCACATGTTGTTCACTTTATAAAAACTAGGTTTTAGTCTTCGTTGTCTCGTTTTGGTCGCAATGTAGGGAAAAACAATACCTCGCGGATATTTTTGGCGTCAGTCAGAAGCATTGCCAGGCGATCTATACCAATCCCCGCGCCCGCCGCGGGCGGCATGCCATGCTCCAAAGCCTCCACATACTCCGTGTCCATAGAGTGAAGCTCGGCGTCTCCTGCAGTCTTCATGCGCTCTTGCTCCTCAAAACGCCGACGCTGGTCTATCGGATCATTGAGCTCGGAGAAAGCATTGACCAATTCCTGACTCGCCACTACTAGCTGGAATCGGCGCACCTCTCCCGCGTGCAAAGGATTTTTCTTGGCAAGCGGCGAGATATCAACCGGATGGTTAGTCACGAATGTCGCGTCCATAATATGCGGCCGGCAAACTTTTTTGAATATTTCATCTGCGATCTTCCCTTTCGCCTCGTGCGGTGCTACTTCGATGCCAAGGGTGCGTGCTTTTGTCGCCAATGAATCCCGTGTCTCACCATCATAATCCACAATCAACGCGTAGCGACTCAAAAGTTCTTTAAATGTAATGCGGGGAAATGCGGGTGCAAATACCACCGCCCGACCATCAACTTCGAGCGTATCTTTTTTACCAAGCGTTTTGAGCACCTGATGAAATAGACGCTCCACAAACGCCATCATCTCCTCCTCATCCCAATATGCCGCGTACCACTCGAGCATCGTAAACTCCGGATTGTGTGTCAGATCAATCCCTTCATTACGAAAATTGCGGCCGAGCTCATAGACTTTATCAAATCCGCCCACCAGCAACCGCTTGAGATACAGCTCCGGGGCGATACGCAAAAAAAGATCAATATCAAGTGCGTTGTGATGCGTCTTGAAGGGTTTGGCAATAGCGCCCCCTGCGATAGAGTGGAGCATCGGGGTTTCCACCTCCAAAAATCCTTCTGTGTCCAAAAACGAGCGAATAGCGCGTATCAACAAAGACCGTGTACGAAAACGTTCGCGCACCTCTTCATTCATAAGCGTATCAAGATACCGCTTGCGAAACCGCTCCTCCACATCCTGAAGACCGTGCCATTTTTCCGGAAGCGGCAGTAAAGACTTAGCCAAAAATTTCCACGAGGCAACCAGCAACGACTTTTCACCGCGCTTGGTTACAAAAAATCCACCGGTGACCTCTATAAAATCGCCGATATCGAGCGTGCGTTGGAGGGTATCATAGGACTCGCCATCCATCTCATCACGCTTAAAATATACCTGGATCTTACCCGTGCCGTCCTCGACGTCTACAAATGTCGAGCCACCATGTTCGCGCGAAGCCCGCACCCGGCCAGCAAGCACGATAGGTTTTTTCTGTTTTTCGAGTTTTGCAAACGACCCGAGCGCATCAGCAATCTCATGGGTGCGATCGGTATGCGCCGGATACGGATCAATACCCGCCTCCTCAATCAGAGAAAGCTTGTGGAGCCGAGCGCTCCGAATATCTTCAAGTGACATAGCTTTTCGAAAGTTACGGTTATGCTACGTCTATGATAACATATTCCGTCTCCCCTTTTGGAGTGACTACTTTTACCTTCTCACCTTTCTTGCGTCCAAGAAACGAGCGGCCGAGCGGCGACTCGTGAGATACCATGCCTTGGGCTGGATTTGCTTCCTCTGAACCGACGATGGTGTACTTTGCCTGCAACGATGATGCCTTGGCCTCTACGACGATATTAGAGCCGATGCGGACCGTATCGTCATTTTTGCCCTTAGTTACAATTTTAGCGCGGCTCAACATATCCTCGAGCTCGCGAATTTTCATCTCATTGAGCATCTGGTCTTCTTTTGCGGCGTCAAACTCGGCATTCTCGGAGAGATCGCCCAAGCTTTTGGCATATTCAAGACGCTCGGCAATGCGTAGCCGTTCTTTGGTCTTGAGCTCCTCGAGTTGTTCCTGCATCTTCTGGAACCCCTCTTTGCTCATGTATTCTATGTCTACATTCACAGAAATATCGTTTGCGTTGTCATCCATAAAAACTCCAAACACACATTAGCTTTACCAAATAAGGATATTTTGCCTTTTTGAGGTTTTATATGCCCCCAAGGTGGCAATTAAGAGTACATACTATAGGTTGGGAAGTGCTTTGTCAACTATCCCACGAGTGAATAACTTTAGTCAATTTTAGCCTTGTCTGGCATAGTAAAAAGCTTGTCGCGGTTGTGGTCATACCAGCGGAATATTTGCCCGGCAACATACACGCCACCGATCAAATTATGTGCCGAAGCGTTCTCCATATTAACCACAAGCACCACCTCCGGATTCTCATACGGCGCGTATCCCATAAACCAGGAGTGCACCTTCTCCTTGCGTATAAACTGGGCAGTACCGGTCTTAGCTGCAATCTCCAACGAGAACTCATTCAATCCCTTTGCCGTGCCTTCTTGGACTGCAAGACGCATGCCTTGCTGTACCGTACGCAAAGAAGTATCCGAGACGCCACTACTGTGCACTACCTCGCGGCTAGGAAAATATTCTATTTGTCCATCTGGACCCGAGATACCCAGCGCAACTTTTGGCTTGATAATATCTCCCTTATTCACAATCGAGAGCGCGGCAACCGCGAGCTGTATGGGAGTGGCAAGCGTCCCGCCCTGACCAATGCTGATATTGTAAGTGTCTCCGATGCGCCACGTCGGATCTTTTGGATTTACTTTTGCCTTCCACGCCTCGTCCGGCAATAATCCGTCAAATTCTCCGGGGATATCAACCCCTGTTTTTGATCCGAAACCAAACCGCGACATATATGCATGAATACGCGAGAGACCAAGCCCGGGCACACCGCCGTATCCGCCACCGATAGTTTGAAAATAGGCGTTGGAAGAGACTGCAATTGCCTGGAACATATTGACCAGCCCATGATTTTTCCAATCGAGAAACGTAGCCGGATGCGCCGGATCATAGGGATTGGGTACGACAATCTTGCCATTGGTCAAAATCTGGCGATTGGGATCGATGATGTGCTCTTCAAGCGCGGCGGCAGCCAAAAATGGTTTTACGGTAGAAGCGGGTGGATAGGCACTTGATATAGCCCGATTAAACAATGGATGACTTGCATCTTGCAGTGCCCAGTGTACCACATCACGCGGTGACCCTCTACTCATAGCATTAAGGTCATACCCCGGGTAGCTCACGAGACCCAAAATCGCGCCCGTGTGCGCATCGAGCATAATAGCCGAGCCACCGCTAAACCCACGTTCACGCACCGTATCCCCAACCGCCTGATACATGACTTCTTGCAAATCAGCAGAGATACTCAACACGAGATTTTTTCCCGCCTCTTCCCGCTCAAAAAGATTTTCCCCAAGCGACTCCCCACGAGAATCAAACTCTACAATCTTTTTGCCCAGCTGACCGCGTAGCGCCTCATCATAGGTAAACTCTATACCCGAGCGTCCGCGCTGAAGCCAAAGAAATGGCGCATCCCCGGCTTCTGTGATATCTTCTTTGGTAATTTTGCTCAAATATCCCACCACATGAGATATGGCGGGGCTGGAGAGATACGCACGGATAGTCGCTGGCTCCACCTGTATACGCGGGTCATCTCTGAACGCCGTGATGACCGCATTGGCCGTATCCCACTCATATACGAGATCCACCGGGATCTCCCCGGACCTGCCCACAATGAGATCCGCAATCTCTTTGGGATCGCGTTTGAGCAGTGACGCCAACTGATTGATACGCGCATCATCAAACGAATCGGGCAGAGTACCTACATCAAGACTAATGCGAAATCCTGGCACATTGTATGCAAGCGGCTTGAGATTGCGATCGTATATCACCCCCCGCGGCGGGACGATGCTAATGTGACGCAGATGATTATTGGTAGCACGCGCCTGAAACTCATCTCCGTGCAGAATCCCCAGATACGCGGCACGCGCAAATAGTGTAGAACCCACCAATCCAAATAAGATACTAATCATGGCAAATATGGGACGGCTGATTGGCCGCTCCAGCCTGCCTTCAAAACGAATCGTATCAAATCCGGGCAAATTGCGCGTATCGAGAAAAATATCCTCCGGATCCACATAAGGATTTATTTTTCTCCGTGAAAATATATTTGGCATCCAAAGCATAAAATGTATTTATCGAGAAAATCGCAACTGTTTGAGTGCAGTCAAACACGCTATCGCCAATACCCAGAAGCCATTCATAAGCATCTCCCGAGCAAACAGTCCTGGAGATGGTATAGCGTGATTATAAAAACCAATCACCAGAAATACCACCCCATAGCACACGACTACTCCCAGAGCCGCCACGATAAACCGTGCGCCATCCCTATCCATAGCAATCTCGTATATCATGAGCTGCTCTGCAAGCACCCCAACGACAAATCCCAAGACCCAGACACCCGGGGGATACAACGATATACTATCGCGTAGTATGCCAAATATACCTGCATAGAACACCGCTGGGCGCGCCGAAGAGGAGAGCATCTGGACAAAAAAGAATGCCGGGAAAAAAATTATCGCCGTACCATATACTACCCCCAAAAGCGGCGCGATGCTTAATTCCAAAAAAAATACTAACGCCAGCAAGAGAAACGGCTGTATAATACGCTGATGCGTCCTCATAGATTGCGTACTACAAATACCTGGCGGATATCACTGCTATTGATCGGGATTTTTGATTTGACTACCTGAAACAGACCCGCATCTAATTTTTCAATTTTATCTACAAATCCAAGCAAAAAATCCCGCGCGCCGCTACTAAATATCCCCTCTCCCTCTTGTATGGAAAAACTCGCCGGGACCTTTATGGCAAACACCCCCAACCCCTCGCCCTCCGCCACGGATACTAAGTCCGATCCGGGCAAATATACCTCTGTTTTTTCTTTGGCACTCGAGACGAGCTTCACGACAGCGCTCGTATCGCTGACCTCGGTTACCCGCCCCAACAAAATATCCCCTTGTGCGAGTACCGGCATACCTACTTCTATGCCGACGCGCGTGCCACCATCAATGGTAAACGCATCTCCCGTGCTCGCCGCAGATCGGGCGAGCACCCGTGCCTCGATCGCTTGTAACTCAAGCTTATCCAAACGGCCGAGCGCGGTGCGCAATTCACGGTTTTCACGCTCCATATATTCAAGTGAGGCCACACGCGCGCGCAGTCCGATATTCTCATCCCGAATACGGCGTGACTCTTCAGCGCTAAACGGCACGTGGAGCAGTAAGCTCATACCATCGGCCGCGAAACGTTCCACATAATCCGCCGAGATAAGAAACGGCCACGAGACCCAACGGACAATTGATTTTACCCCCCCTAAATATCCCCAGGAAGAAAGGGTGAGCACCAAGAGCACCGCACCGACAAGTAAGATGTATTTTAGAAAATTCTTTTTTCGCATACACGTTGCTTATCGCGGACTGATATCGGAGTCTCCCTCTAAAAGAACATTACGCAAACTATCCAAATCCTCAAGTATCACTCCAGTGCCGCGCACTACTGCCGTCAGCGGATCCTCCGAGACGCGCACCGGCATTTTGGTTTCTTTTTCGATCAGACGATCCAGTCCCCGCAAGAGTGAGCCACCCCCCACAAGCACAATGCCCCGATGCATAATATCAGATACGAGCTCCGGAGGCGTATCTTCAACCGTCTCTTTGACTGCTGTGACAATAGCTTTGACCGATCGTTGCAGAGCAAGACGGATATCCGAGACCGTCACTACCACCTCACGCGGAAGACCGGTGATCAAATCTCTCCCCCGAATCGTGGCTTCGGCATCCTCGCCGCCCTCCCATGCAGATCCGATAGCGATTTTTACATCCTCGGCAGTACGCTCACCGATCAAAATTTTAAACTCGTCGCGCGCAAAATTGATAATATCCTGATTGAGCCGATCACCGGCAATTTTAATATTGCGCGCAGAGACGATCCCCCCCAAGGAAATAACCGCGATATCCGTCGTACCACCACCAATGTCTACAATCATATTGCCCACCGGCTCCTGGACCGGCATACGAATACCAACCGCTGCTGCCATTGGCTCCTCTACAAGGTAGACTTCTCGGGCACCGGCATTGGTCGCCGCATCCCGCACTGCGCGGCGCTCCACCTCGGTAATAGCAGAGGGTATGCCGATGACTACGCGGGGGCGCGCAAACAGACGCCACATATCACGGTGCACTTTTTTGATAAAGTACTTCATCATCTCTTCGGTCACTTCAAAATCCGAGATGACACCCTCGACAAGCGGCCGAGAAGCAACAATATGTGCTGGAGTACGCCCTACCATGCGCTTTGCTTCGTTGCCCACCGCAACTACTTGATTCGTCTTTTGGTTGATAGCTACTACTGATGGCTCATTGATGACAATACCCGAACCCCGCACATACACCAAGGTATTTGCAGTCCCCAGATCAATACCAATATCGCGTGAAAATAAACTGAAAAATCTGCTGAACATGTAGATAGAGTTATGCCGTCTTGATCGCCACAATCACGTCTGCCGCCCGCACCAGCACCGCATCCGCCTCGGCGCGCTTCTTCATCTCCACGGACGCTGATTCAAGAGTACGCGCACTTACCACGAGACGTACCGGTATACCAATAAGATCTGCATCCGCCAGTTTTTCTCCGGCGGACTTTTCGGTCCGATCGTCATAGAGCGTGTCTATGCCGGCACTCGTGAGCATTTCATAGAGGCTGTCCGAAGCTTTTCGTATCTCTTCGTTATCTATGCCCAGCGACACGATGTGTACCTCAAACGGCGAGACCTCACGCGGCCAAATAATACCTTTGGCGTCGGAGAGTGCCTCCACAATGGTACCCATGAGGCGCCCCGGACCGATACCGTATGAGCCCATAATCACCGGTTTGGTCTCTCCCGTCTCATTTACATAGCTCAAGCCAAGCGGATCGGAAAAACGTGTGCCGAGTTTAAAGATATTACCTACCTCGATGGATTTTTCTTCCACCAGAGTATCTTTGTTGAGCCCGAGCTCAGCAATTACCTCATCAGTGAGTACCTCTTTATTGATTGCAATGCGTTTCTCCTTATCTACATATACAACATCCTCGCCTGCAGCACTTATAGCTTGGAACTCATGACTGTATTTACTAAACGCCCCACCCGAGGCAAATGTGCGATAGGTAATCTCCCCGATACCAGCGCGCGCAAATATCCGCTCGTATGCCTTGGCACACGCCTCATAAAACGCATCGAGATCTTCCTGTGTACGCGAAAATGAATAGAGATCTTTCATGATAAACTCTCGCCCGCGCATGAGACCGCTCTTGGCTCTCGCCTCATTACGAAACTTCGTCTGGATCTGATAGGCATATACCGGCAGATCGCGATAAGACTGGATATATTGGCGCATCATCGCCGTGATCGCCTCCTCATGCGTCCAGCCAAGACCGATATCGGTACCGGAAGCAAGTTTGGTTTTAAACCACACGTCTACCTTTGACTCATCCCAGCGATCTGATTTTTCCCAAGACTCCTTGTCTTGCAAAGTAGTGAGCAGAAGCTCTTGGCCGCCGATTGCGTTCATCTCCTCGCGGATAATGGTCTCAAGATTACCGAGTACGCGCAAACCGAGCGGCAGATAGGAATAGACCCCCGCCATCTCTTTGTTGATAAAACCCGCCCGGATGAGAAGCTGGGCGTTTTTGGCTACCTCGTCAGCGGGAGCCTCTTTTCTCGTTTTGGTAAATAGTTGCGATTGCTTCATACAGAGGCAGTATAAAAGAAAAACCGGGAAGAATCAAAGATTCTGCCCGATGGGTATAAGACGCACTTGAAAGCCTTGGTATCAACGTTAGCCGTCAATACCAACGAACTTCACATCCCGAAAGAGCTCTGGTCTTAAATGAGAAAACCGTTCTTGGCGGGGTGGCTTTTCATCCACAAGCCGCAAAGAGTGCCAACCAGATAGTCCGCAGGGAAACGGCACTTTCACACCGTGAAGGATGATGGTCTCGATAGTAGTGCCTACTGCCATCACGATAAAGTTACGATGCACGCCGTCCAAGAGACGCAAACAAGCATCGTCACCCTGCTCTACAATAGGAGGTATATAATGCGCTATCACCAACTCATTGGTAGCAGTCCTCCCCAGTACGATAAGTGCATTACACTTTGCAACCCCGCGAGTAACACAGTATCCGTGGAAAATATCAGAAAATCCTTCGAGTAAAGACTGATACTTTCTTCGCTCGATGAATGTCTGCCCAACTACCAAGCTTGCCGGATCCATGCGTGCTAGTTTTATATCGCAGTTTTTATAGGGATGCTCGCCTGTATCTCCCTCCAAACGCGTACCTACCAAAAGACGCCGCAAATAATCAAGCGGCATTACCTGAACACTCTCAACCTTCACCATGTCTCTAAGCGAGACTACCTTTTCGGCATGATCCCACACATGCGCCAATTGTTTTCGGCTGATGCCTATCCGCTCCTCAAATACCTCCATGTCTATATGCAAAAACATGGCACTCCCTTTCATTTTTAAGCTACGAATATTACAACAAGTATACCAGGCAACCATCTGTCTAGAAGTGGACAAAAACCTCTTGCGAGGCAATACAATATAACCGACTATACCCATATGGACATTGGATTTGATCTCGACAATACCATCATTGATCACGATTGGAATGTAGAACGGCTCGCGCGGACATTAGGACGTGTTCCACCAGGACAAGCGATGACCCGAGAGTTTTTGCGCTCCTGGTTGAGCAAAGAGGCCTACCAGACACTCAAACAGAGCATCTACAAAGCGATGACCTTGGAGGCGCGCGTTATGGACGGCTCCCGAGAAATAATCTCTCGCATCATAGACGCAGGCACAGAAGTATATATCATTTCTCGGCGCCCGCCGGAGTTTCAGTCATTTGCCATTGATTGGCTACGCGAAAATATGCCGTTTATCCCCGAGCGTCAAATCATATTTACCGCAAATGACCAGGAAAAGGGTCTTCATTGCACGAAACTCGGTCTCCGATTTTTCCTGGATGACACACACGAGGTATTGGCACATATACAGCCGCCCACCGCACCAATACTTTTTGATCGCATGGGCGAACAAAAAAACTCTCCATTCCAGAGAGTCACAACCTGGCAGGAGTTTTACACGCTCATCGAGCCGCATCTCCCAACTCCTCAAGAAAAATCAAGATAAACGTCTCTTGTACGCAAGCAAGCACTCGCGGATTCGTTCTCGAGCATCCGGTAGTATGACTCCTGCTTCTTTCAGCTTGGTAGTATTGAGCACACAATTAGACCGACCGGCTTTAGCAAGACCCAAGTCATAGAGCTCCTCCGTGCCAACGAGCTCATAGACATGCGCCGGATCTACAATCTCGCGATACATGACCAATATTTCTTCGTGCCGTACGGGGCCGGGGTTAGCAACATTATATATACCGGTGGCACCCTGTTCAATAAGCGTTTTGGTCGCGGTGAGCAAATCATCAACTACTGTAATTGAATTCTCCACATTAATGACTTTTGCATACCCTGCCAGTTTCGTGATGAGGTTGCGCTGGTTTTGCTCTTTGTCTACCGGCATCCGCAAACGCAGTATTAGCACCGGGAATTTTTGGAGCACCTCATCCGCGTACGCCTTGGTCCAGGAATAAAAACTCACGGGATTCGGCGCGTCCGACTCCATGAATCCTCCGGTGTGCGGTGAAGCACCCGTAAAGATACAACCGCTAGAGAGATGTACCAAGCGTATACCCCGTGGCTCACACGCTCCCAAAAGTACGAGTGGCCCCACGATATTTGACTGTATCGTCTCTTGTTTGTGATCCTCGCACCAATCAATATTTGGCTTGCCGGTTTTGCCAGCAGCATTGACCACCACATCCGGATGCACCCGATCCAACAAAGCGACTACAGCTGGCTTGTCGGTAATATCGATTGGACTCAACTCGGCGTGCAGATATTCCGCAAGCTTATGCCCCAGCCATCCGGGACCAAAGATAAGAATTTTTGGCTGTCGCGATAACCGCACAGTGTCCATGGTTAATGCCTAGTCTTTATCTATAGTTTGGCAACTGATTGGAGCGTACCCATGCGCTTATACAGCTACCGGAATACGAAGACTCATAGAACTATGTGAGACAATTTTGGGGGGCTGCCATTGTTTGCGCTCACGTTCCCACCCGAGACTCTTGAGCACCTCTTCGGTCGTGCCCATCTCCTCCAGCCCCTCGAGAAATAGCAAGACGCCCTCTGCAAAACGCTTTCTCGCCTCGGTTTCCGATCTGCCTGAAGTGACAAAATCAAGCGCGGGCGAATAAGCAACATAGCGCTTGCCTTGCTTGGTTATAGAAACAGAAAGCTTAATTTGTGAGGGCTTGGAAATTACCATATCGCATACTATAGCAAATTAATCTACAAAAGTAGAAATCTTATAGAGGTATTAGAGTAGAGACCGGAGAAGTTTTTAAGCCAATCTACAAAAGTAGAAATCTTATAGAGGTATTAGAGCTATGATGCCCCATCACAAATAATCCATCTACAAAAGTAGAAATCTTATAGAGGTATTAGAGGCTATGGCTACGCTCACAAAGTTGTGATCTACAAAAGTAGAAATCTTATAGAGGTATTAGAGTGTGTGTGGAGAGATATTACTGATGAAATCTACAAAAGTAGAAATCTTATAGAGGTATTAGAGGGAGGTCGGCGGGTGGCAGGAGGTCGGATCTACAAAAGTAGAAATCTTATAGAGGTATTAGAGAGCGGGAATGGCTTTGTTGAGCGCTAAAGATGCAAAGAGGCAAAAAATTGCACTCCGACTTTTTAGCTCAACAAAGCCATTTTTTACCATCGGCTTAAAATTAAGACCGAGGTTTCCCGCATATCTCGTAATATACATATTAAACCAAATACCTTCACTGGATTTCCACCTTTCACGAGTTTTTAAGGCACTTGCCAGTAGCTCTACTCAAACACCACAACATCCTTCTCTTCATTGGCGGCATACCCATATCGGGCAATCTTTTTCTTGTCCCCTTCGCATATCTGAAATATCAGAACACTGTCAGAACCTTTGAAGCGGGGCTTATAGGACAATTCTACCTCACTTTTGATATTTTGCAAGATGCGCGGGCTATTGCGTATTTCATAGACGGAGTACTGGATACTTCTCCCATACTGCTTGATGAACTTAGAAAACCTTGCCCGTACACGATCATCACTAAAATCGTATGATAAAATAAGCATAATTATTGTGCTATTTTGCTATCCATACTGAAGTGCGGCATCTCATTTTTTGTGTCCATAATATGCCGGTAAAATCCGTGTACAAACGCAAATATCTCTTCTTTGTGATCCATAATCATCTCGGTAAAAATAAGTGAGTATTTCTGGTTTTTATCAAATGGCAGTACCACCTTTCCATCCACCACTGAAAAATCTTTCTCGTTTACCTGTTTTAAGTTGTACGCCTTGAGAAGCTGTTTATCCACGAGACACCGAAACGGCTCCACAATATCACAGGTCAGTGATTTCCTTTGAAAAAATAGCTTATGATACACTCCCTTATAGGTATCGAACCCATGCAATCGAAGCAATGCATCCACAAAGTTAAATAAAAACGTATACCCCATATCAAGAAGAAAATTTGGCACATCAGGCTTTACCCGCGGCATGCGCCTCCGCCAGTCTATCTCTGAAAAATACTCTCCAAAAAATTTTCGCGAAAGCTCCCCCTCTACACCAAGAAGCTCTTGATTGTCCTGTAAAATTTTTATTCGCTCATCCACACCATCAGCAAATCCAATGCCCTTACCACGCTCGTGTAAAAGAAATTTCTGATTTATGGCTTTATTTAATACTATTGCTTTGGACATGGTAAACTCTTGTTCGGGCGAAAGACCATATTGCTTCATACGCAAAAGATAGTTGCCGTCAGCCTTTGCCACCAGTGATCCATATACATCAAAATTGTTTTTGAGGAAGAAGAGTGAGACGCCATACTCTGCGGCACTCGACATGACGCGCGTGGTGATAGAGATATCCCCTACTACAAACACCGCAAACACACGGTGGCACGAGATACGATTGACCACCGTGCCATCTTTAGAAAAAACGATGTTTTGGTTTTGGAAACTCAACCGCGCTCGCGCGCCCCACTCCGCGCGGACTATGAGCATTTGCTTTTCTTTAAAATCAGGAAGAGAGATCATACGTATCAGTTACCACGCTAAAAACCCATAAATAGAATCACCGCATTTATGGCACCGGTGCCCAATATATTTTTTAATATCAAAATTTTTGATGGATTCTACCATCGCGCCAAATCGTTTCTCATCGCGCTCCTCCGGCAAAGGCACTGGATAACGTTTATTGTCTTTGAGGCTATGAAAATATAATTTTTCTACCTCATATCCCATCTCACGTAGGCAAAAATATTGTGCGTAGAGCTGGTAGACATATCCGTGCCGGATAGTTTTAATTTTGGTTTTACGCTCCACAAGAGTTTTCTTTTTAGCGTCATAGGTATCGATCTTACCCATGAGGCCATATTTTTCGCTATAGACTGATGTGCCCTGCATGATATGCTTGGAGGTAGAATATCTCCCCTCGTCAATGGTCGCATGGTTGAGCTTCCCCTCGATCTGTGGTGTGTCGTGATACAAAGACGTATTAAAACTCTCGTATACACTATGTAGGTACACAGAAAGCGGGCAAAAACAAAAATCATTGATTTTGGATATCTGGATGTAGGACTCCATAAGAAAAAATAACCCTGTAAGGGTCATTTTTAATTAGCACATCATGGACAATCTGTCAATTATATGGTTTGGTTTATATCTCCCAAATTGGCGTCTCTTTATTATTGGGCAGTCTGTTTCTTTGCCAAATCTTTTTTGTGATCGCTTATCCACTTCTCCCACCTTTCTTTTCCTGCCAACCACGCGTCCCACTCCTCATCGGAAATAAAGAGCCTATATCCTCGTTTAATATGCTCATTCAGCACAATCCCCTTTCTCGCAATATTGTATGCACCATTTGCATCACCCGAATTTGGCTGATATTTGATTGTTTTTCGTGAATCAAAATGGTTGCCATTCTCATCTCGAACCGGTGAAAGAATGAAATCATCGTCTTCTTTCGCAGTTCCAGTATTGCGAATTTGTTGGATAAGATCAATTGTAAAACGTAGCGACTCCCAAGCGGTATGCGCAGAATCTATCTTTTTAAGTTCAACCCCCTCGTCTACGATCTGGGAGTGTATAGAGTTACTTCTATTGAAATTTTCAAAAATCCCATTCAACATTTCTGTGACATCTTTTCTTATGGGATCCCAGCTATTTCTAGTTTCACCTTTTTCCCTATGATAACGATCTAAGCTTTTTCCATTCTTTCCTGAATATAGCTTCCACTGTTTGTGGGTATTTTTGTCTTCATATGTAAAAACATAATCCTTTCCATCAAAAGATATATCAGAAAATCCATCTCGTATTTGTGACCTTATATATTCTTCCGATCCTTTTTTAAGATAGATACTCTTCCTCCATCCGGTTATCGGATCAGTCTGCGAGGTGTAATCTGCTTTAACGTACAACATTACCCCCAACTGTTTCCTATTTTCTATATCCCCATAGTTTGCAACGGGCGGGGTTAGTTGTAAGGCATTTGTCACTGACCCTATTTCTCCGAATTTTGCCTTTTTATCAACAAGAAAATTAAGTTTCTTCGCCAAAGCTAGCTCAAGCTTCTGGTACACAGATTTTTCTATTTTTTGACGACCTCTTTTAAATCCCGTATCAAGACTTTCAAGTACAATAAAAGCATTATTTGCAAGAGCTAAATCTGCTATTGTTCTTACAACTTGAGAAATATAACCATCCTTTAAATCTTTAATCGTTCCAATCGTCTGCCAATTTTTTCGGGCATAGTCTCTATCACCTGCCCGAGCATCCAAAAGCTCATTGTAATCCTTGCACTCCACCATCTCGATTTGTTCCTTGCCATCTTTGCCAAGAGTTCTTTTTTTAGCTCTTACCATCCGAGAGTTCCCATCCTTGTCTAAAAACGGAATATTTAGTGTCCCATGATCTTTAATCCTCCCATTCTGATCAACCAAAGAATAATACGCAAGATGCTTCTCCCCTCGATCTATCCCAAGGAAATGAACGTCCCCATACCGAGACAAGATATCATTTACTAAATCATTAATACGAGTATTTTTTGAGGAAAAATTCAAAGTAATAGGCACGTGAAAAAGAAACTTTTCCTTAGAAAAACGAGGGTTCTTAATTATCTTTTTACCTTTTCTATCCTCATTTCTTTCTAACTTTTCTGGTAATAGCGCCTTACGGTAAAATATCTCCGCTCCTCCATTAAGTTTTGGACGATTTTCTACACTTTCAAAAACTGCCCTCCAATAGATAGTATGAAGATTATCTCTATGGTTTTCTTTTTTACCTTGATTGGAATCTTGGTTTTTTATCTCAAAAAGATATATTGAACCATCTTCAACCAAAGAGTCTACAATCGATTTGTTAATATCAACAACATCTAGCTTATAGCCCTGCTTTTCGACATCATTATAGAACTGGCTAATATCCTGATACTTAGAGGTTTCCTGAAAAGAAAAATTGAAACAGCCCCAATCCTTATATCTTTCAAGTGCCATCTTGTAAAAATCAATCATTTTGTATAATTTTTGGATAGAGAAAGAAACCTCATTTTTCTTAAAACTTCCTTCGTCGTATATATCCAAAATCTCTTGCGTTGCCCCATACTTGAACCGATCTGATTTGGGCATTAGACATTTAGGCAACATCTTATTTGGTCCTGGTAAAAGCTTATACTCAATTTTTTTCCAATTTTTATTACCAGAAACCGTATAGAGTCGATTATGATTATTTTTTTCGAAAATTTTATTAAAGCCTTTTCTATCTTTCTTTCTCGCGATGATAGCCAAAAATTTTTCTCCTTCAGGATTTTGGAAAATCACACAATAATTGTCTGGCTCCTTACTAACATCCCAACCACTTGCTAAGGTACTGTTCTCAAAATTCAACTTCAGTTTATTTTCTTTCAGATCGTCTTGCGGCTTTTTTGTAAGATAGTTACGAAGTGCATCGTACCAGCCAAACCAATCAGCATCGTCAGATTGTAAAAACACCTCAAGAGCCTGGGAAATAGTAGAATCAAGAGCAGTACCCTTAACCTTACTCTCCTTGACCAAAAAATATTTCAACATCTGTGTGATAGACAAAGCATGATCCATCCAAGACTTTATCACTTCTTTACTTGTCGCATTTTTGTACTCTTTTAAGGCTAGAACTTCTGGGGCTCGATCGAGAAAAGCCTTTGCATGCTGCTCGATACCCAAGAAAATCAGATTTAATAACGCTTCTGATGGGATGCTGGCATTTAAAATAATGTCTTTTCTTGCTTTATTTTTATCTTCTCCTTGGGCACCTTTTTGCGCTTCTGTGAGATTTTGCTTAAATAATACCCCCTCGTCTTTCCAATTTTCTACCACATCTAAAACACTGAAAAATCCTTCGAGCTCAACAGCTTCAGGGATCATTATTTCTTCTTCGCTATCCTTGCCTGCCTTTTTAAAAACCTTTGCTTCTTTTAATCTTTCTTTGAGTGTATGCCAATTTGTAAAATACTTACTGGAGATTGTATTTAAGGCAGTTTTTGACCAATAAACCCCGAGATAATTTTCTCTATTTTTTAGATATTCCAAAAATTCCGGAAGGGTATTTATCATTCCATCATCGCTCTTCCCCTTAAAATATTTTTTTCCTGCCTTATTCGCAAGGTTTAAAACTTCTTCGAGAGACCTGATTTCCGTATTATTTTCTTGCTTTTTGCACTCATCTGCTTGGTCATAATTTATGGCAAAAAATAAAGACCTTTTCTCTCCACAGCCAATTTGCTTGTAGAGAGTCTTTAGAAGAGGCAATTTTTTGAATCCATTTTCTTCTTTTTTCGCTTGATTATAAAGATTTATGAGGAAATTAGCATTTCCTATTTGATCATTATATTTCTCTACCCCCCTTTGCGACATACAGGAATTAAAGTATTCTATCTTGAAAATATTTTCCTCAATCGGAATAAGTTCTTTTCCTTCCTTGTCTACCAAAGTCCTACCTAATTTTTGCAGAATACTATAAGCATTTTTATAATCTCTTGATCGCCCATCGAAGGCCAAAATATTATCACAAAACTTAGGCAAGTTTTCATGTATGACCCTGGTAGCAACAGATGTTGCGGTCTCTTTCTTAGTTTCATAATAGTTTTCTCGATTTTGGTTAAACCCGCCAAAATAAGTAAAGAATCCCTCAAAAGCAGCCAATGATTTTTCAATTTCTCTCTCTGGTGTAATTTCTACAAATTCATCAATATTTTTTTTGATATATTCTAAAATACCATGTTCAGTAAGAATTTTATGGCCATTTTCACTCAAAATAAATTTTCCCTTCTCATTCTTCCCTGCCTTTATCCTCAAACTCTCCGCCGTCTCATCATAAGCTTTCAAAAACTCATCGCGTAATGATTTTTCAACACCTACAAAATCCTTTTCTGACAAATCTTTCCGACGTTTATATTTTTCAAAGTATTCCGTAAAATCTATTTTTCGAGCAACATCTGACTCTAGGCTTTCAGTAATAAATTTCTCATGCAAAAAATCAAAAATAGGCTTAAGGGACTGATATGCATCTTCAATTTTTTGGTCTGCAAGAAATGTCTGCAAATTTTTATCATATCCCAAATGCTGTCGCATATTTTCCAGCGTTTTCCCAACAGGCCTTAACTCAAATTTCAATGTTTTTGAAAGGGAATACTTTCCCGTAAATTCATCGAAAATTGATTTTTCTTTTTTTTCATTCGCCATAGATTTTAATTACTTTGATAAAACGAGCAGATTTACTGCCCTCTCCCCCGCCGCCTAATGACTTCGGCGAGGGAGGAGAAAGCGGCATTTTACCCCCCCCCCAAAGACCAAAAAAGGACGACGGTTGTCGCCCAACAGATAATGCTTACCAAACGGTTAAGCGCTATTGGAACCGCCGCCCTTTTTTGGTCTCAAAATAGGCGACGATGTATTTTTTAGATGAAGCTGGGCGACACTTTTAGGATTACACAAAAAGCTACTCTGTGCAATACCTCATTATCAACACTAAAAAATACGCGCGATATCGCGATACGTGATGACAAGCATGAGACCTATGAGAAATACAAAACCTACCAGATGCACCATCTGGCTTACTTGGGCGTTTACCGGAGAACCTTTGAGCTTCTCGATAATCAAAAACAAAATCCTGCCGCCATCAAGTGCAGGAAATGGCAGGACGTTGAGCACGGCAAGATTGATTGAAAGGAGCGCCACAATCTGCAGAAGATAGATAAGCCCAAGTCGAGATGCCTCACCCGTGATCTTCGCGATACCCACCGGGCCGGAGACCTGATCCAACACGGCTCTGTCCCAGACAAATAAACCGCCAAAAAACTGGGCGAGCCCTTTGACGGTCGCGACCGTCACGAGATACGTGGTTTTCAGACCATCCCACGGCGCACGATACCAGGGGCTTCGTACCACACCAATCTCCGGCTCCATCGCAATACCCACGGCACCCTCACCTGCAGGCGGGTTGATACGGGGGAATACTCCTTTGAGTATATACTCATCCCCGCGCAAAATCTTAAACGTAATATCGCGTCCTTTGTGCGCCTCAATAATAGTCTGTACCTCCTCGGGGGTTTTGATCACCTCTTCACCCTCTGCGGTAAGCACTGAAAATATCTTGTCTCCCACCTGGAGCCCCGAGCGATCAGCCGGAGACCCCGCTACTACCTCGGCGATCTTTACCCCAACCACATCGGGCATTCCGATACCTTGCATAAGGGTAAACAATCCATAGGCAAGAAACATATTCATGAGCACCCCCGCAAATATAATCCAAAAACGATCCCGCGCGCTCCGTGCGGCAAAACTCCGCGGGTCGTGAGACGCCTCGGTCGCATCCTCGCCATAGATCCGCACAAACCCGCCAAACGGCAGGGCGTTGAAGGTATAAGTCGTCTCACCAAACTGCTTGCCAAAGAGTCTAGGCGGGAATCCAAAGCCAAACTCATCTACTCGCACCCCCCGGACTTTGGCAAATATAAAATGGCCAAACTCATGCGAGAGTATGAGCACCAGAAGCACTATAAAAAATATGAAAATCGTAAGTATCATATCTCTTCTATTTCAGTTTCCTTTTTCTTACGCGCCTCATCCAGAGCGGCATTGAACACATCCATTTCTTTTTGGAGCTCGGCCTTGCCGCGAAATTTCTCATCTTCGTTTATCGTATGTTCTTTTTCCAGACGCTCCAGGGTTTTGAGCGCCTCCTCACGCTCCCGCCGGGATCGAACTCGCGCATCTTCTGCTTTTTCATTTAAAATTTTGACGAGCCCCTTGCGGCGTTCCTCGGTAAGCTGGGGAAGTGCGATGCGAATCACATCCTGATCGGCAATCGGCTGGAGACTTAAGCTTGAGTTTTCGATGGCTTTGGCAATACCCTCGAGCACCGACTTGTCCCACGGCTGGATGACAATAGTGCGCGCGTCCGGCGTAGATATCGAGGCGACATGTTTAAGCGGCATCTTGGATCCATAAGACTCCACCTCCAAATCTTCCACCAAGGCAGGCGTAGCGCGGCCAGTGCGTAGGCTGGAGACCTCCTCGCGAAACCAGGCGACAATCCCCACAAATGATTTTTTCGCTTCTTTTATAACGTCCTGCATAGGTGATTTACTATATCTTATTTATCAAATCCGATAAAGATCTCGCGCGGGTTTGTGGGATTTATCGTAATCGTGGTGATTTTTCTCTTCGTACCGAAATCTTTACCCGACCAAGACTCACCGCCATCAATGGAACGATAAAACTGTCCGCTCGCCGAGATATAGAGCTCTCTCGCGTTTTTGGGGTTTACTGCTATTGCCACTACAGGAAGTGCGGCGGGGGGTACCGGCAGCTTAATCGCCGTCCAGGTAGTGCCGTCATCCCGCGAGCGCAGCAGTCCGTATTTGGAAGTCAGATAGAGACTCCCTGAAGCAGTATCAAAATAGATCTGTTCAGGATTGCGCGCACCGCTAAACTTGCGGAGCTCCGTATCCAAGCTCTTCCAGTCCTTGCCGCCATTAACTGTACGAAACACACCACCACCACCACCTTTGCCCATCGTTACCCAGAACACCCCGGGTTTTTGCGGGTGCATAAGAATGTGTGTAGGCGTACGGCTGGTAAAACGATAGAGCGGCTTCCAAGACTCGCCACCATCAAGAGACTCGAGAAATGATCCGTCTTGTACCACGATAAATACATGATCCGTATCTGCGGGATCTACTGCAACCCCCGAAACCGCGGTCTTGGTGGTCGGGGTAAAATACAGTTCACGAAACTCCGATCCGGCAAGTTCGAGCACATGGCCCTTGCTTGCATATGAGGCCGCTACATAGGCATGTTTGGTGACATTACTCAATACCGCAACATCATCTATGCGCGCATCCACCGGTAGTACCGCGGCATTATCCGTGATTTCTGCAAATGATTTTCCCTCATCCACGCCTTTCCACAGGGCTTTGGCCATAGTGCCCACAAAAAGCTCGGATGCGGTTTTACCAAATCGAATACTCATCGGCGCAATGCCCTTGGTACCACTCACCCCCCGCCAAGTCACTCCTTTATCCTTGGAGACAAAAATACTAGCATCCGGATCCTGTAGCTCCTCGCCCGTACCCGATGGAGTACCCGGCGTCGAGGCGCTCGGCGCGTCCGTACTCGGTTTGTTAAAAAAAGAAAACGCCGCCAAAAACGCGGCGGCAACCGCAAGGATAACGATCAGAAATATAATAATCTTTTTGAAAGACTGCATGGGCTTTATTATCTCATAGAAATCATCGCCGACTCAAATGCAAGGCGCATATTTGCGTAAAGGCGCGGAAGTTCGGTCTCAAGCGCGAGAAGCCTACGCACTATCTCTCCTTGCCAGCAGGTATGAGCCAACGCCACCTCTCCGGCCATTGGATCAGTCAGAGCCCGCAATTTTTTATCAAAATCATACGATGCAGTACCCAGCATCTCCGCCAAGAGGTGTGCATACTCATCGCGCTCTTCGCAAGCGGCAACCGCGCGCAGACGCTCTACCAAATGCCCAGGCGCGCACAACATCTCCATCTCGTCGGATATTTTTTGTATGTCTTTTATTTC
>MHNR01000009.1:0-28470 GCA_001819875.1 Candidatus Ryanbacteria bacterium RIFCSPHIGHO2_02_FULL_48_12
CGGCGTACGGCTTGGGCAACTTTGGCTATCGCATCGTCTTGCCCTACAACACGGCGTTTGAGAGCATCTTCCATATGTAAGAGTTTCTGTGCTTCTTCCTCGAGCATGCGAGTTACCGGTACCCCCGTCCAGCGTGAGACGACATCGGCAATCTCTTCTGCGGTGATCTGCTCTTTGAGAATTTTGCGCGAAGCCTGGAGCTTGCGCAGGCGCTCCTCCTCGGAAGAAATCCTGTGCTGGAGCTCCGGGATACGTCCATAGCGAAGCTCTGCCACACGCGCCAAATCCCCTTCACGCTCTGCGACATCGGACTCCTGACGCAGAATATCTATCTCTTTTTTCATCGCGCGAATGTTTTGGATAGACTCTTTTTCATTTTTCCACTTGAGCTCCAAACCCTGGGACTTTTCTTTGAGATCCTCAATTTCTTTTTGGATCTTTTTCATTTTTTGCTTGGCCTTTGGATCGTCCTCGCGTTTAAGTGCCTCTTTCTCGATCTCGAGCTTCATAATCTCGCGGTGCGCCTTGTCGAGCTCTTTGGGCATAGAGTCCATTTCGAGACGCAAGGAAGAAGCGGCTTCGTCCATCAAATCCACTGCTTTGTCCGGCAAAAACCGATCACTAATATAGCGGCTGGAAAGCTGTACCGCGGCCACTACCGCATCATCACTGATACGCACCCCATGATGTAGCTCGTACTTGCCCTTGAGACCGCGGAGTACGGTGATAGTATCATCCACCGATGGCTCTTCCACATATACCGGCTGAAAACGCCGCGCAAGCGCCATGTCTTTTTCGATATATTTCTGATACTCCTTGAGTGTGGTAGCACCAATCGCATGGAGCTCGCCTCGGGCAAGCGCGGGCTTGAGCATATTAGAAGCGTCAATCGCACCTTCAGCGGCTCCCGCTCCGACGATGGTATGGAGCTCGTCAATAAAGAGCAAAATTTTACCGGCGGACTTGTCTATCTCTTTGACTACCGCCTTGAGGCGCTCTTCAAACTCGCCGCGGTATTTGGTACCAGCGACGAGCGAGCCGAGATCCAGCGCGATAAGCTCCTTGTCCTTGAGACTCTCGGGCACGTCTCCCGCAACAATCCGTTGAGCAAGACCCTCCACAATCGCAGTTTTGCCCACCCCTGGCTCGCCGATGAGTACCGGGTTGTTTTTGGTACGGCGAGAGAGGATCTGCATCACTCGGCGGATCTCCTCCTCCCGGCCGATAACTGGATCAAGTTTGTCCTCACGCGCAAGCTTGGTAAGATTGCGGGTGTATTTTTCAAGTGATTGGTATTTGGCCTCCGGCTCCATATCCGTGACGTGCTGGGAACCGCGGATATCGGAGAGTACACGCATGACCGCCTCTTTATCGATACGAAACTTCACGAGAATATCCTGCGCCTTGGACGGCGTATCAATAAGTGCCAAAAACAAATGCTCGGTCGAGATAAACTCGTCTTTGAGCTCGGAGGCCTCTTTGTGGGACTCCTCGAGCACACGCGCCAGATCTTGGGTGAGATAAATCTGCGGCGTAGGAGTGAGCACCTCGGCGCGCGCACCGGCGTTGAGCTTGTCGAGCGTTGAGTCGAGTAAAAACTGAATATCAATCTCAAGCTTATCTAACATAGAAATAATAATCCCCTCTTCTTGAAGCATCAAAGCACCCAGAAGATGCAGGGTATCAATCTGGGCATGTCCTCGTTCTATCGCAAGCTCGTGCGCACGCTTGAGCGCCTCTTGGGCTTTGACTGTAAAATTATGGAATGGTGTCATATGGGTATAATTTATATTTAACGTTCACCGAGCACGACCTTGGCATTAAACTCTTTCCCCGCGCGCAATACCAAGAGCTGTACCGTTTCGCCTATCTTATGCTTTTGCACAAGATCGGCAAGCGGGTTGTCTTTGGTAATTTTTTCTCCTGCGAAGCGTAAAATAATATCATCATCCGTAAGACCAGCTTTGACAGCAGGAGAATCCGCCATTACGCCAGAGGATCCATCGCGGTCTCTAATAATAACTGCCCCGTAATCAACCGCGAGCTTACGCTCATCCTGCACCTCCTTGGTTACAATAATATACTGCACACCCAGATATGGATAGGTAATCTTACCGGACGATTTTACCTTATCAATATCCTTTTTGACAAGATTAATAGGGAGGGTAAAGCCGATGTTTTCTGCCCCTCCGGCCATCGCGGTGTTGACTCCGATGACCTCGCCTCTGCGATTGAGTAGCGGCCCGCCGGAGTTGCCGGGATTAATGGCGGCATCGGTCTGAATAATATCTTGCAAGCGCTCCGGAGCCGTCCCCGCGCCTCCTGCTACTACCGTACGTTTAAGACCCGAGATGACGCCAACCGAGACGGTATTTTGAAACTCACCCAAGGCGTTCCCAATGGCGATAGCAGTCTGTCCGATTCGTATTGTATCGGAATCGCCGAGGGGTAACGTCGCAAAACGCTTGCCGGAAATTTTGAGTATGGCGATATCGTTGATGGGATCGCGCGCCAAAACCTTGGCAGGATATTTTGAACCATCATTCATAACTACCGTATAGTCCGCATCTTTGTCCTCCACTACATGCCGGTTGGAAACTACCAGACCATCTTCGGTAACTACAAATCCAGACCCTGCAGCAATTTGAAGCTTCTCGGTACCGTTCTCTCGATACTGGGGCGCACGAAACTCCGGGAAGAGCTGTCCAAAAATATCATCATTCTCTGGATCGCTAAAATATCGCTCTACAACCGGGAGATCTTTGGTAGCGATAATACTCACCACTGCATTAGAGGAGCGAGCGATAGTACTCACGATCACATCTTCATCCGCGGCAGACGGAATGGATATTTCAGATGTGTTTGGTTTGCCTGTGGCGGCACTCTCCACGGAGCTCGCCACACGCTGGACAATGTGATTGATCGTATCGCCCACTGGTTTGGGTCCTGCCTCAATGATGGAGACGGTGATCACCACCGTAGCCAATGAAGTGATGAAACTCACTAGGAGCACCAATAAAACCATCTGCGTTTTTGATAACTCTTCCATAGTATGATTATAAACTGCGTGTGGGGCTTTTTATAGAGGATTGCTTACTCGTATATCCAAACCCTCGTACTATACTACTTGATTGTCCTTTTTTATCTTTCATGCGCCGAAGAAACCGCGTTGCGGCCCTTAGTCTAATAAGTGGTTTTGACTATGCCCTACTCGACTGCCTCTACCCGCTCAATGCCATGGATAGATCCTTTGAGCACCTCCTCAATGCCCGCTTTAAGCGTAAGCTGTGAAAGCGGACACCCCTGGCATGTGCCTTTCAGACGCACAGAGACCACGCCCGATGCTGGATCAAACCCCACCAACTCTACATCGCCGCGATGGAGTGCAAGCATGGGACGGACCGACTCAAGTACCTCCTCTATCTCTTTATGCAAAAACGGCTTGGCTACAATTTTCTTGCGCGGTGTCGGTTTTTTTGCTAATTTTTTTACCTTTCTCGTCTGCATGATAAAACGTACTATACGGTAATTTGGTAACGCTGGAGCGTTTCGTTGACATGCACCCAGTTGAGATTTTTAAAAAATGATTCGATATAGGCTTTGCGCGCCGTGGCATAGTCGAGAAAATACGCGTGTTCATAGACATCCATGATAAAAAGTGCCGCCATATTCCACACACCGCCTTGATTGTGTGAGTCGCAAAGGATAGTGCGCAAACATTTCTCATCAAAATCATATCCAAGCACTACCCAGCCCCGACCGGCGATACCCGCGGCTTTAAACTCCGTCTCCCACTTTTCATATGAGCCGAAATCACGCTCGATAAGCGTGCGAATGAGACCCTCACATGCGTTTGGCTGGTCACTCATATTGGCAAAATACCCCTCATGGAGCTTGATGCCATTTAAAGCAAACGTCTCCTCACGCTTGAGTTCGCCAAATTCACTATAGGTGGCATTTGCTGAAGCGGTATCAGCAGTTTTAAGCTTCTCCTCGATCTCATTCGCTTTTTTTACATAGCCAGCGTAGAGCACATCATGGTGCTCTTTGAGCTGGCGCTCGGAGAGGCCGTCAAGCGCCGTATATGATAATGGCTTTGGTTCGTGCATATCGTACGAGTTACTGTGGTTACGCGTTCGCCTCCGGAGTGTCCGGAGTCATCACGCCTTGGGACATAGAAGAAGCGGGCGTATACGTGGTGGATGCCTTTACCGGACGGCGTACGTTAAGCGCCGTAAATAAAATCCCGGCGACAAACGGCACTGCAGAGGTATAGAGCGCCGTTTGGACGGTAAGCCCAGAAAATATTGACTTAACCATCTCCATAAAAGGCGGGGCGGTAGGGTCAGCCATGCCTGCGGCGATGATTACCACCATCGTCAGCAATAGATTTATCACTGCGGCTCCCAAAGACACTACCGCAAGACGCACCCCCATAGCCATCTTATTGGTAACCAATAACGCTATCAAAAGTGATACCGGCACCACTAACGGAAAGAATATGCTAAATAAAATCATTGGTTTAGATAAATAATAAGCACCTTAAGGATAAATATTGCATTACGGGTATATTTGGTTCCCCTCCTCATCATATACAATAATAGCTTTGGTTGGGCAAGACTGTGCGGCCAGAAGTATCGTCTCATCATCTGCGCCTTTGGAGTCTCTAACCACTGCCTTGTTCTCGCCATCAAGCTCGAATACTCCAGGAGCGACCGCCACACAGCTCGCCGCCCCGATGCAGAGATCGCGATCTACATATACTTTGCCAATTTTTACTTTTTTGCTCTCCATCTTGTTACCCGTAATACTTCTCTTTAAAAAATCTTATCAACTGCTCAATCTCGGGGATGCTCTCTGGATCACCCACTCCGACCTTGAGCTTTTTTTGTACATCCTCAAGGGTCTGCGCACCTTCGAGCACCGCCTCCTCTATATCTTTGTCGGTGATATTGAGGCGCGCGTCTATGACTTTCGCCCCCTCTACGATTACTCTATCATGCTGGCCGGATGCATGAAAGTAGTTGTTGATGGTTTTGCGAAATGCCTTGTCGGCAAGAACTGAACAATGAATCTTGCGATCCGGCAAACCGGAAAGTCGCGCCATTACATCCTGCGGACGAATCTTGAGCGCCTCATCCACCTTCATCCCGCCGTTCTCCGTAACCATTACGGAGAACATCGAGGTAGAAGCGATGGCTGAACCGCACCCAAACGTCTTCCATTTGAGCTCTTTGACGCGATCGGTTTTTTTATCGATTTTGACCCACATGCGCATCGTATCTCCGCAGGCAGGAGATCCTACTTCACCCTCGGCATCAAACTGACCTTTTTTTGGCTCATCAAGCAAAAGATTTTGCGGCTGAAAAAAATGCTGTTTGACGATGTCTGAATACACCCAACCCTGACCGGTGTATTGGTTGACTACTTCATACTTGCCGGGGGGCACAGGTTTTCGCTTCAAAACCGCCGGCTGAAGCTTTGTCGCTTTCTTTATTTTTGTGGCTACGTTCTGTTTTTTTGTTTTTTGTTTCATTTCTTAAAATTAAACCCCAATGTTCAAATCCCAATCCCCAACCAAACCATAAATCTTAAACCCTAAAAAAATATGGATATTTGGACCTTGGGATTTTATTGGTCATTGAGCCTTGGGACTTGGGGTTTTTAATTTGGTTCCTCGTTTTTTCTCCCAGTGCGGGAGACCCTGGCCCGCAAACGCCGAAGCATGCGACATTTGGGTGGCATTCATATCAAGATTGATCGGCGAGATCTTGCGCAACTTCTCAACAATACCAGGCATTACCTGCAGTACATAATCCAAATCTTTTTTGGTAGTCGCACGTCCGAGCGTAAAACGCATACTGGCGTGCGCAAACTCATACGGCCGGCCGATGCCTAAAATAACATGCGAAGGATCAAGGGTAGCAGAATCGCATGCCGATCCCGTGGAGGCCTCTATGCCGTAAGCATCGAGATAAAGTAGCATAGCTTCGCCTTCGATATCAAGGATCGAAATATTGACGTTATTGGAAAGTCGGCGCTCACCTTCCGGACCATTGAGTACAATCTTCGGGATACGAGCAAATACTTCTCTAATGAAATAATCTCGTAATTTGCTCAAACGCTTATTTTCTCCATCCTTATGAGATTGCGCAATCTCAAGGGCTCTAGCAATACCTACAATACCTGCAATATTCTCGGTGCCACTGCGTAGTTTTTGCTCTTGCCCGCCACCCAGCCAAAGTGGCGCAATTTTTACCCCACGGCGGCGATACAAAACTCCCATGCCTTTGGGACCGTAGATTTTGGAGCCATTGAGCGTCAAAAGATCAACCCCCAAACGCTCTATATTTACATCGAGATATCCCGCCGCCTGGCAAGCATCCGTGTGTAGCCAGATCGGCGTCTCATTGCCGGATATTATACGCTCTTTGCGGATACGGCGCACAAGCTTAGCAATCTCGGCAATCGGCTGGATAGTGCCAATTTCGTTGTTGGCATACATGATAGATATGAGCACCGTATCCGGTCGGACCGCCACCACCAATTTTTTTATGTCCACAAAACCCTCCGCATCTACCGGGAGATAGGTGACCGGGAATCCCTCTTTCTCCAAGAGCTCGGCATTGTAGAGTACCGCATGATGCTCGATGGTATCGGTAATCATATGTTTGCCTGAGTATGCACGCATGACACCAAGAATTGCCAGAGCGTCTGACTCGGTGCCTGATCCCGTAAAAATAATCTCCTCGGGACGTGCACCCAAAATCGTAGCTATAGAACTCCGGGCTTTTTGTAATGCCTCTTTGGCCATCCGTCCATCCGCATAGAGCGAGGATGGGTTGCCATACATCTTGGAAAAAAACGGCTGCATAGCACGTACCACACGCGTATCAGTAGACGTAGTAGCGGCGTGGTCAAGGTAGGTACGCTTCTGCGATTTTATTTTTTTTGAAGATTGCATCATTGAAAATTACATGAACATGGAGAATGAGAAACTATATCTTGATTGGCGCCCCAAACACGCCGCACCCCTTGCAGGGATATTCGGTATTAAATCGGTAATACGTCTCCCGGCCTTTTTTCTCTGCAACCGCGAATCCCGACTCGCTCAATACCTTGAGATGATGTGAGATAGTAGGTTGGGTCAAACGGATACTCTCGGTAAGCTCGGAGACATTGACCGCGCCTTTTTTGAGCACCTGGATAATTTTAAGGCGTGTACCATCAGCCAGCATGGAAAAGCAGGATCGGCAGGAATGCTTTGGCGATACGTTGTTTGACATATAGACCATTATCTATGAAATGAAACAAAAGTCAATACGCAAGTCGTAAGCGTTCAGTTGTAAATAGTAAGTTAGACAAAAAGGCCAACGGCATGTCGGCTGAATAAATTAGAACAGATCTTAACTTCTCACTTACAAATTACTACTGCCCACTGACTACTTACTCGTCATTCTGCGTATAGAGCTTCATGTCTCCTTTCCAGAGCGCCCAAGCGCGTGGCCAGGGGAGAATCTTGGCAAAATACCGCAGTGCGACAAGTCGCTTCAAGATCCATGCAAGACCGCCAGAGAACCGAAGTCCTCCTAAATCGGCAAGCACGTACTTGCCGCCGAGCGGAATGACATACTTGGGCGTCGGCGGTTTGTACACGGACTCCTCTCCCCCCCGTTCGCGCCGTGCGATATTCTCTGCTACATGCTCTCCTTCACTAATCGCCATGTATGCAGTCGCAGGCACCCGGTCGGTACCGGATACATCATCACACCAGGCAATATCGCCGATCGCATAGATATTTTTGTGCGATTTGAGGCGCAGAGTCTCATCCACCGCCAAGTAGGACTTTTTCTGGGCAACCGTAGACGGCAAACTTTGTGCGATAAGGTTTGGCTGGATACCCGCAGTCCAGACCAAGAGACTATACGGCAGTTTGCGGCCATCCTTTAGTAACACCTCACTTGCCGAAATATCGGCAATCGGCGTGTTGAGCAAAACTTTAATACCAATACCGCGCAGATGCTCAAGAGCTTTTTGTTGCACCCAAAGCGACGATCTTCCTAATAAATTGCCGGATGCTTCTACCAAAGAACACTCAACATTCATGCTCGGATGCCCATGCAGACGCGAGAGTTTTTTGATATACCCCACCAGCTCCCCAGCAAGCTCACATCCCGTAAATCCCCCGCCGCCAATAACAATCCGAATAATTTCTTTTTTCGGTCGGGACAAAAAAAGCTCCTCAATACTTGCGCGAACATTCAGAGCGTCCTCCAGAGATTTAAGCTCGAGTGCATACTCCTCCAGATGCGGGATACCCATAAAGTTCGTACTGGAACCAAGTGCTATAACGAGATAGTCGTAAGAAAGTTTTTTTGCATTCTCCAAGGATACAGAGCGCGCTTTAAAGTCTACTGACGCCACTCTGCCATGCGTGAATACCACTGATGTATCCTGAAATATATCTTTAAATAAAATAGCAGATGAGGCCCGTAATTTTACAAAATCATTTCTATCCTCTTGTGGGCTGTTACCGGTAAACGCCGTAGCAATCTCATAATAGTCTGCAGGATAGGCATGAAATTCATTTTTATCGACAAGTGTAATAGAGAGGTTGGGAATCTTTTTTTTGGCGAGTGTGAGCGCTGTGATAACGCCACCAAATCCCCCGCCAAGAACCACTACCCGTTTTTCTTTTTTCGGATCCATTGTGCTTAAGTATACCTGAAAATAAAAAAATCATCTTCAGAGAAGATGTGCGTAAGAGTAATTTTATCTTCAGAGCGGCCTCTTTGATTTCAAGTAAAACCAACGTCTTACCCCGAAAAAATTTGCCTTTGAGCCGAAGGCGAGATTCGAACTCGCGACCTACTGTTTACAAAACAGTTGCTCTACCACTGAGCTACTTCGGCAATTTTTCATAAGGCAAGTCTTTAATTGCTCATCCCAGGGCAACGTATTATTTCTATAGGTAGTTGCCCGTTTAAAGCAATACCATCGCTTTAAACCCACTGAGCTAAGGCGGCGCCTTACGTAGAGTAATTCTACGCTACTCGAAATTAAAAACTACACGCGTACCTCTTCGACGATAATCTCTTCGTTTTTTACGAGCACACCCTCCAGATCGGACTTTTTCTTTGAGGTGGAGCGACGACGATATTTTTTGACCACCACCTTCTCCTCTATAGTTTTTTCGTCCACGGTCGCCGTATTTTTCCAACTATAAATCTCTTGCCAATATTCAGAGGGCTTAGGCACCAGGATCGAGCGCGAGCGTATGCGCGTGACCAACTTGAGCAGCTGCTGCTCAATGCGCAACACTACAATACGCAGACGCGAGATGGCTTTGACTACAAACGAAAGCAGTGCCGGGCGCAATGTTTGAACCCACAAACGCGCGAATATTTCAGATACGCGGCGTACCACGTACGAAAAAAACGGCCCTTGCGCGGTGCGGATGAATGCAATTTCCTCCGGCGGCAATGAGATAGCTTTGGGAATATTGCGCCCAAACACGAACGCAAGACCCAGTAAACTTAGTATCAACAACGTTATGGGTAGAGCCATAAATATTTTCAATGCTCTAGTATCCGGCAAAAAAGACCGGTACTATATTTGGAAACGCGAGAATCGCGCGATCGTGATATTCTCCCCAAAGCGCGCAATCGCCTCCTGCACCAGCGTCCCTACAGTTTTTCGTTCATCTTTGATAAACGGCTGTCCCACAAGATCCTCCACCGTCTCCGGTGAAGCTGCGGCGATATGCATAGCCACTTCGTGTGCGAGTGATTTAAAATCTGGATTACGTGCCACAAAATCCGTCTCCGAGCGAAGCTCCAAAATCACGCCTATTTTTTGATTGCCATGCACATAAGCCTCCACGATACCAATAGCCGTGGAACGCTCGGCTTTTTTGCTGGCGATACGCGCACCTTCTTCCTTGAGAAGCTCAATGGCGCGGGTCATATCTCCGTTTGCGGCCTCCAATGCACGCTTGCAGGCCATAATAGAGACATCCGTCTGTTCACGTAGTTCTCGAATTTGATCTGAAGTCACCATAGGTATAATACGTAGGATACATTACGCTAGTAATACCAATTGTAAACCGTGCCCAAAACCGCTTCACGACGAACGGGTATAAGCGCTATGCTTCTATATTTGCCGCTTGAGATGCAACGCGTAACTCTTCGCCTTCGCGATATGCGGCCTCAATACGCATGAGTAGGTAGGCAATACTGGATTTTGAATTGTCGTTGGCAGGGATAGGATAACTTGCAAGATCCGGATTGGTATCGCTACTAGAGATGGCAATAACGGGAACTTTTCGTTTACGCGCCTCGGCCACTGCAATACGCTCTTCGCTAATGTCCACCACTAAAACGGCCGCCGGAAGCTTTTTGAGTAAACGCAACCCGCCAAATGTCCGATCGAGCTTGGTAATTTCTTTACTGATACGTACCTGCTCTTGCTTGGTATATTTTTTTATCTCACCAGAAATTTTCATATGCTCAAGACCCAGCCAATGCGCCACCCGATCAGACAATACTTTGAAGTTGGTAAGCGTACCCCCCAGCCATCGCTCGGAAACATACGGCATACCCAAACGCTCTGCAGTGGCCTTGATGGCCTCGCGCGCACTTGCCTTGGTACCTACGAGCAATATAGCCTTACCCTCCTCGCCAAGTTTTTTGACAAATGCGAGAGCCTCCTCCATCTTGCTATATACTTTTGCCAGATCAAAAACCTCGACATTGTTTTTTGTACCAAAAATAAACGAACGCATGTTGGGATGGCGTTTGGTCTTGCGGTATCCAAAGTGAACCCCCGCCTTAAACATCTCCGCTATTTCAGGATGGATTTGATTTTCTGTTGCTTCAGAAGCTATTTGAGACATGAAAGAAGACTACCAAGAATCCACAAATCCTGCAACCCCCTACCCACTTGCGCGCCTGCCCATTCTCCTTTATAATGGCTCCATCATGAAAACAGACACTCATCCCACCTATTATAAGGAGGCCGAGATCCGTTGCGCTTGCGGCAACGTCATTAAAGTGGGCGGGACCAAAAAAACCATAGAGATTGAAATCTGCGGCGCTTGCCACCCCTACTATACCGGTAAAGAAAAACTCATAGATACCACGGGACGCGTTGAGAAGTTTAAAGCACGCGTAGCCAAGGCCAAGACGACGAAACCAAAAACCAAGAAGGAGTAACAATGCTTCTCCTCAATGAGCGACTCGAATCACGCAAACGCTATTATTATAGAAATCCGCCAAGGCGCGGGGGGCGACGAGGCCGCCCTCTTTGCGCGTGAGCTGGCAGACATGTACACACACTACGCCCAAAAACAGGGCTGGGGATTTAAAATCCTCGATGAATCGATGGGCAATCTCGGCGGCTACAAAGAGGTAGTATTTGAAATCCGTGGGCTCAATGTATTCAACTCATTCAAGCAAGAGTTCGGCGTACACCGTGTACAGCGCATCCCGAAGACCGAAAAGTCCGGGCGTGTACATACCTCCACCGTCTCGGTCGCTGTACTTCCCGAGGTGGAGGCAACAGAGGTCAATATTCGCAATGAAGATATTGAGATTACCTTTTCCCGATCTGGCGGTGCAGGCGGCCAAAACGTCAATAAGGTAGAAACAGCGGTACGGATCCTGCACAAGCCAACTGGTATAGTAGTTCGCTCCCAGTCCGAACGCTCCCAGGCACAAAATCGCGAGCGAGCCATGGGAGTGCTCCGCGCCAAACTCTACGAGATCGAACAATCGAAAGCCACTGGCTCTATTGCACAAGCACGCAAAGAGCAGATCGGTACCGCTGACCGCTCGGAGAAAATCCGCACCTACAACTTCACCCAAGACCGCATTACCGACCACCGTATCAACAAGTCCTGGCACAACATGGAAAAGATTCTAGCAGGCAGCATGGAGAAGATCGTAGAAGCGTTTCAGAAGCAAGGCCACTAGATAACCTAAAAACGGATAAAGAGCCCCCGATGGGGCTTTTTTGTTGTTCTGTAAATGCAAAATCTATTTAGCCAATCGCCCGGACTAAAAACCAGATTGCCATACTCACGATAAACAATGCCAGAAGCACTGCCAAAGATTCTTGTGGAGCGACCGAGTCATGCAATTTTGATGCTTTTTTCATAGACACCAAGGAGAAAAACATTTTTCATTAAGACTGCGACCTTTTTGAGTAAAAGATAAGACCATGCTTATTATCTATAGTAAAGGGTATGGGCGATACGTCAATGTGAATAACTTTGCAGAACTTGAAACAAGTAGGCACGAGCTCTGCATTATATGGTATTTTTTTGTTCACGTACTTTTCTGATACAATACACCATTATGTCATTCGTCCATCTCCACACGCACACGCACTACAGCCTGCTCGATGGCCTCGCTAAAGTTGACGAGCTCATCAACCAGGCAAAGACCTATGGTATGCCCGCACTCGCGATCACCGACCACGGCAACCTCTACGGGGTTATTGAGTTTTATCAAAAAGCAAAACGCGCCGGCATAAAACCCATCATAGGGGTGGAGGCGTATCTTGCCGCCGGGAGTATCCATGAAAAAAATCCCGCAATAGATGACAAACAACGCTACCACCTCATCCTCCTTGCCAAAAACAACACCGGATACCGCAACCTTATCCAGCTTGTCACCATCGCAAATCTCGAAGGATTCTACTACAAGCCGCGTATAGACAAAGAGGTCCTGCGCGCCCATACTGATGGTCTTATTGGACTTTCCGCCTGCCTTTCGGGTGAGATATCCCGGGCGCTTCTTGCCAACAACGACACTCGCGCCGAAGCGCTTGCCCGCGAATACGCCGATATTTTTGGCGCAGGTAATTTTTTTATCGAGATCGGCCACCACCCCAATATCGAGCGATGCGATGAGATTCAGGAAAAACTGGTAACACTGGCACACAAGCTCGCTATTCCGCTGGTAGCAACCCAGGACATCCACTATCTGCATAAGGATGATGCGCGCGCCCAAGATATTTTGATCGCTGTACAGACCAACACCCACGTAGATGACCCCGAGCGCCTCTCCATGCGCCAGGATGATTTTTCCATGCGATCGCCCGCAGAAATGCGCGAACTGTTCAAAGACACGCCTGAAGCCGTAGACAATACGCTCAAAATCGCTGACGCCTGCAACGTTGAGCTCACCTTTGGCAAACTCCAACTCCCCAACTTTGTCCTCCCGAAAGGAAAAACTGCAGAGGAGTACCTGGAACAACTTTGCGAAGAGCGCATCGGCAAAAAATACCCCAACCCCTCACCCGAGGTACGCGAGCGCCTCGCCTATGAACTCTCCGTGATCCGTAAAACCGGATTTGCAACCTACTTTCTCATGGTGCAAGACTTTGTCAATTGGGCCAAAGACAACAAAATCGTCGTAGGGCCGGGTCGCGGATCCGCAGCAGGATCTATCGTCTCCTATATCCTCAACATCACCAACGTTGACCCCATCAGGTACAACCTCATTTTTGAGCGCTTCATGAATCCAGACCGCATTAGTCCGCCGGATATTGATCTTGATTTTGCCGATACTAGGCGTGACGAGGTCATCGAGTATGTCTCCAAAAAATATGGCCGCGATCATGTGGCACAAATCATCACATTCGGTACCATGGCGGCTCGGGCCGCCATTCGAGACGCCGGCCGCGCCATGGGACTCTCCTATGGATTTTGCGATCGCATTGCCAAGCTCATTCCTTTTCAGTCCAATCTTACTGAAGCATTCGAGACCGTACTCGAGCTCAAAGAGCTCTATGAGACCGACCCGCAGACACGCGAGCTGATTGATGCCGCCAAAAAACTCGAGGGGGTGGCGAGACACGCCTCCACCCATGCCTGTGGAGTGGTCATTACCAAAGAGCCGCTCACCAATGTCATGCCGCTCCAATACGCCACCTCGGGTACCGATACCGACAAAAAATCTTTAGTCACCCAGTACGAGATGCATGCCGTAGAAGATTTAGGGATTCTGAAAGTAGACTTTTTAGGACTGGCTAACTTAAGCATCATTGAAGAGACCATCAAACGCATCAAAGAGCGGCATGAGGTAGATATTGATATAGACAAAATCCCGCTTGATGACACGGCGGTATTTAAGCTTTTTCGCGATGGGGAAACCACAGGACTCTTTCAATTTGAGTCGGCCGGTATGCGCCGTTATCTCAAAGAGCTCAAGCCCACCGAGCTTGAGGATCTCATCGCCATGGTAGCGCTTTACCGCCCCGGACCGATGGAGCTTATTCCCTCATATATCGCCCGCAAAAATGGCAAAGAGCCGATCACCTACATCCACCCCAAACTGGAAGACGCACTCAAAAATACCTATGGCATTGGTATTTATCAGGAGCAAATGATGCGTATCGCGCGAGACTTGGCCGGCTACACTCTGGCCGAAGCAGATACGCTCCGCAAAGCCATCGGCAAAAAAATCAAATCACTCCTTGATGAGCAGAGTGACAAACTCATCGCCGGCATGACAAAAAATAGCATTACCGAAGCAACTGCGAAAGCCATTTGGGAGCTCTTCCCGCCGTTTGCACGCTATGGGTTCAACCGGAGCCACGCGGCGGCCTATGCCCTGGTCGCCTATCAAACCGGCTACCTCAAAGCGCATTATCCGGCAGACTTTATGGCCTCACTCCTTAACGCTGAGTCTAAGAATATTGAACGTATCGCGCTTTTGGTCAGTGAATCAAAAAGCCTTGGTATCAATATCCTGCCGCCGAGCATTAATGAATCCAATCATGGGTTCACCGTAGTATCAGAGAGTGAGATTCGTTTTGGTCTAGCTACTATCAAAAACGTCGGGCACAATACGGTAGAAGCGATTATGCTTGAGCGTGATCGCGGCGGTAGTTTTGAATCTCTAGAGGACATACTTAATCGTTTAAGTCCCGGAGACATTAATAAAAAATCCATGGAGGCGCTGGTAAAATCCGGCACCATGGATGAGATCGTAGAACGCGCGCAGGTCTTGAAATATATCGAGGAGGTACTCGCCTACAACCGCGGCGCCGCACGCATCCGCGAACAAAATCAATCCTCGCTTTTTGATGGAGCATCCGATACTACCGCGGGAGCACTGCGTCTTCCCGCGACAGAACCGGCAACCCCCAAGGATCGTCTCCAGTGGGAAAAAGAGCTTCTGGGACTCTATGTCTCGGGACATCCGCTCGAGCATCTGCGTAAAAAAATGCCTGCTTCCAATGTAAGCATCACCGACATTAAATCATTTCGCTCGGGCGTCGCCGTCAAAACCGCAGGCATCATCTCAAACGTCAAAAAAATCCTCACAAAAAAAGGTGATACTATGGCGTTCATGCGTCTGGAAGATTTTCATGATGCGATCGAAGCAGTGGTGTTTCCTCGGGCTCTGCAAAAATTTGAAAGTCTGCTCACTGAAGAAAAATGCATAAGCATCCGCGGCAAGACCAATGAGCGTAACGGGGTCACAAGCATTCTCTGTGACGAGATAAAGGAGCTGGCGTAAAAAGGGATAAGGTTTAAGATATAAGTTTACAAAAGAAAAAACCACGAATTATTTTCGTGGCTATAGGCTATACGCTGACTTTCTGCCCACAAGTAGGACATAGCTCTTTATTTTTACGTTTACGCACTAAACCCGCATACCACCGGACTAGCATTTTTTCTCTCTCTTCGTCTGTGTACCCCGTTACCATTTTCCCCTCCGGCGCATTCTCAATTTTAGGAACAGTTACCGGGTTCATATAAAAACTCTTTTTTCGAGAAATTGATTTTATCACCAGTTGAAAAACCGACATCCTACATGAATCCCGACGTTGTGACCTTGTGGGTCGAAAAAAGGATGTATGAACAGGTGATTGGATTCAGGCAACCAGGGAAGTGTTAATTCATACTCAACCCCCGTTCGGACAAATACAGCATTCCCCGCGACTTGCAAACTCTCGATGCGAAACTGCCATGAACCTTTTTTGTCCAAAGCGACAAAAAGCTTTTGATAGAGCGCATCGGGCAACTCATTGGTAGAAATCTTCGGGTCAAGTATGTAGAGCACATCATGCTCCCATACACTCCCCGCCAATGAACCTCCGAGCATCACGCTTTTTTCAGTTGTCGCGCCGGCCCAGAGTTTTACTGTAAAGCCCCCCATAGGGAATGTCGGACCTATAGCAAACTCTCCCTGTTCGAGCGTTTTCTCTACCCATGCATACCGCGCCACAAAGTTACTATGCTCTGTATCAAGCCATAGATACTGGGAGAATCCCCTGCCGCCATCACCGTCAAACTGCCACTCCATCTCCCCACTTATGTGGGGACGAGCTAGAGATATACTAGGAATTAAGAAAACGAGGGCCAGGATTGCATATAAGCAATTTTTTGCCACTGCACACCTCCTTTGCTGTTTTTAGTTTCAGGAATTGTAAAAGAGCTTTTGGAATATACAATATACACCATAAAACGTCAATACTTCTCCCAAAAATCCTTTATGCTACACTAAAAAGTATCCCAAACTAAATTACCTGCCATATCATCATGAAAAAAACCGATACCTCCTCCCGGGCTGACGCCATCCGGCACTCACTCGCACACTTGCTCGCCTCCTCTGTGCTCAAAAAATACCCCAAGGCCAAACTCGGCATTGGTCCGGTTATTGAGCATGGATTTTACTATGACATCAAATTCCCCCGCCCAATTAGCGATGAGGATCTCAAAGACTTTGAAACCTCTATGCGCGCGATGATTGCCGAGAAACTCCCGATAAAGGGCGAAAAAGTCACCCCTGCCAAAGCTCGCTCACTCTTTAAAGATCAGCCATTCAAACTTGATCTCATTAAAGATTTTGTAAAAGACAAAAAACCGCTTACCGTCTACCATACTGGGACGCCGTCAAAAACCAAGAACTCCAAAGCCCCTCTACCCAGTTATTTTCTGGATCTCTGCCGTGGCGGACATATCAAAAATACATCAGAGATCAACCCCGAAGCGTTCAAACTTGCCAAAATCGCTGGTGCCTACTGGAAGGGAGACGAAAAAAATACGCAACTCACCCGCATCTATGGATACGCATTTGAGACCAAAGTAGAGCTTGATCAGCATCTGGCATTCTTGGAGGAGGCCACCGCACGCGACCACCGAAAACTGGGCCGGGAGCTTGATCTCTTTGTATTTGCTGATCTCGTGGGTCCTGGACTCCCCCTCTATACGCCACGCGGTACCACAATCCTCATGGCGATCAAAGACTATTCTCGGGCTATGCGCCGTCGCATCGGCTACCAGGAGGTGCAAACCCCACAAATCAATAAAGGCGAACTTTTCAAAATATCTGGCCACTACGATAAGTACAAAGACGACATGTTCCGCGCACAGTCCAACTATTCCAAAGAGGAGTACTTTCTCAAACCCATGAACTGCCCCCAGCATACGCAGATCTATGCCTCTACCATCAGAAGCTATAAAGACTTGCCGCTCAAGTATGCCGACTTTGCCGTCCTCTACCGCGATGAAAAACCTGGCGAGCTCTCGGGACTGACCCGTCTGCGTGCATTCTCACAGGATGATGGACACTGTTTTTGCCGCGAGGATCAAATTGAGCATGAGTTTAGTCTGGTGCTTGGCGTCATTAAGGAGATGCTCGCCTCCTATGGACTTGAATATTATGTACGCCTCTCTCTGCGCGATGAAAAAAATAAATCGGCGTATCTTGGAGCAGACGCTACCTGGAAAAAATCACAGACACTGCTACGCAAACTCCTGGAAGAAAAACGCATTACATTTGAAGTCGCCGAGGGGGAAGCCGCATTTTATGGTCCCAAGATGGATATTATCGCCAAAGACGCCATTGGGCGCGAGTGGCAGGTATCCACCATCCAGCTCGACTTTAATATGCCGGAGCGATTTGGTCTTGAGTACACGGGAGAGGACGGCAAAAAACACCGCCCTATTATGATTCACAATGCCCTCGTGGGATCCCCCGAGCGGATGTTTGGCGTACTTATCGAACACTACAAAGGCGCCTTCCCCTTCTGGCTCGCTCCAGTACAAGTCAAAATTCTTGCCATCAATGACAAAGTACTTGATTATGCGGGCGAGGTCCAGAAACAACTTGGAGCTACAGATGTCCGCGTGGAACTCGATGATCGTAATGAATCAGTAGGCAAAAAAATCCGCGAGGCCGAGATGCAAAAAATCCCCTATCTCATCATCATTGGCGAAAAAGAAAAAGCCGCGTCAACCGTAAGTGTCCGGGAACGCGGCAAGGGGGATCAGGGGACCAAATCGATCGAGCAATTTCTCGAAGATATTCCGGGGGCTCCCGCTATGTAGCCTTATACCGTTTGTTGCGCGCTCGCTTGGGATGATTTTTACCCTGTTTGTGTATTAAACGCTTACACAGGCGACGCTTGCTTCGTGAGAGAACACGCATAATGCCACTCCTTTTTGGGCATGCAATTCAATTTAAATCCGCGAAAGAATTCCAAAGAATACCTGCTGTCTCCGCATGCAGTTGAGGCACACGAGCAATCTGCAGTATTATCTGTAACAGCGCATCGCCAAGCACATCACCCTCAGATCCGATATTCCAATAGACACTATTCACCCAGGTACATCCCGGCACTAAAATCCGAGTAATGAGCGAAGGGGAGCCATCACCCTGTGAGAACACGTCTACACTAAATTGGCAGGGGTATCGAGACGCAACATAGTCATGTTTTGGGGCAGACAAAGAGAATGCTGTTACAAGAAACACACGAGGATCCGCATCCTCAATTGTTATGATACTGTCCTTAAATGGCCAACAATATTCGCCAGCAAAATCTGCCATAGAAAAAATGGCGCCATCCAGCCCCATAAGTGGAGAGAAGCACTCACACACCGCTACACGAATTTCTTTCATAAGAGTCGCCTCCTTGATAGTTTCAAAGTCTATGTGATAATGTACCACGCGTTATGCGCAAAATCAAACCAAAACTTATCGTGATTGCCGGACCCACCGCCTCGGGCAAATCAGAACTTGCCGTGCATCTGGCCAAAAAATTCAATGGCGAGATAATTTCCGCCGACTCGCGGCAAATCTACAAAAGACTCGATATCGCTACTGGTAAGGTGCCAGGCAAATGGACATCCCGGAAGTCCGACTTCCGTTTATCCGGAAGTCCGACTTCCGGAAGCATTTTCTTGTATAAAAGTATCCCGCATTATTGCATAGATATTGCCAATCCAAAAAAGCAGTATTCAGTCGCTGAGTTTCAAACACACGCCAAAACCGCAATCGCCGATATCGTCTCGCGTGGGAAATTACCTATAGTTGCGGGCGGCACAGGATTTTGGATAGACGCCCTTATATATGGACAACACATGCCCGATGTGCCTCCAGACAAAAAACTTCGTGCATTCCTTGAGAAAAAATCCGCTGAAAAGTTATTCACTCTGCTCAAAAAGTTAGATCCTGCGCGTGCTAAATCCGTAGACCCGCATAACCCGCGGCGACTTATGCGCGCGATTGAGATAGCAAAAACCATAGGTAAAGTCCCTAAAATAAAAAAAGAGATGGCATATGATACGCTTTGGCTTGGCATCTTGCCCCCCAAAGAAAAATTGAAAGCTACTATCCATAAACGCCTTGTGGCACGAATACACCAAGGCATGATCCAAGAAGCTCGCAAACTCCACAGAGAAGGCCTGACTTACAAACGCATGCGCGAGCTTGGGCTTGAATATCGGTACTTGGCGGATTTTCTTGAGAAAAAAATAGACAAGAAAGCGTTTTTACTACAACTCGAAAAAGCCATCAATGACTACGCCAAACGCCAAATGACCTGGTTTGGGCGCAATAGACATATCCAGTGGATAGCAAACCTACAAGAAGCGGAAAAGATATTAGGAAAAAATAAGCACGAACATTGATTGTTCATGCAGACTCATCTAAAAATGATACCCAGCGATTAGGGATTTAAGAAAAAAGTAACAGGGCACCCAAACTATTATAAGAAAAAATAGTGTTGCCCCGAGAGTTGTTCCTATCCTCTCCCCTGTGCTCCCCTGAATATCCTTGTACAAGGTAAGAAAAATATAAGAAGTAGGCATCGAAACGCCCAAGAATACAGTAATCGAGAGAAGCGATTCAAGCAGTCGCTGGGTATAAGTCGGATCACATACTCCCATACCAAATACCCCCTTTTGCTATTCGTGCACTTTATACCCTATTGCAGTATTTTTGTCAACACATCTCGCACCATCTCCGGGTTCGCCGTACCCTTAGTCTCCTTCATGACTTGCCCTACCAAAAACTGCAGCGCATTTATCTTTCCACCCTTATAGTCGGCCGCAGGACCAGAATGAGCCTCGATAATTTTTTGCGCAATAGCCTCGAGCGCCCCGGCATCACTCACCTGCCCCAAACCCTGATCACGTACTACATCCGTAGGATCCGAGCCGTCGGCAAACATCACCATAAGGACGTCTTTGGCTACACGCGATGATATTTCATTTTTGTGGATCATCTTAATGAGTTCCGCAAAGTTTTCCGGAGTCACCAACGTCTCCTCAATCGGACAAAGTTTTTGCTGGAGAAGTGCCTGAAAATCCGATGTGAGGTAGTTGGCCAAAAGGTTCATCGCACGCGCCTCATCATCCGCCGAACCGTCTACCCACTCGCGAAGCTCGGAGGCGGCTTTTTCATAATAATCAGCAAACCGAGGATTTGCGACAAAAAACTCTACTTGATTGGTCGGCAGTTTGTAGAGAGTGCCAAATCGCGCACGCTTCTGCCAGGGAAGCTCCGGAAGCATGACACGCATACGCTCAATATCAAAACCTTCCTCGGGAGTAAGCTCCAAAGGCGGCAAATCCGGCTCGGGAAAATAGCGATAGTCATTGGCCTCCTCCTTGGAACGCTGGGAGACCGTAATGTTTTTGACATCATCCCAGCCCCGGGTCTCTTGGCGCAACTTCTCACCCGCCTCCAAGGCCTCGGCTTGGCGCACAATTTCGTATTCGATTGCTTTCTCTACCGCACGAAATGAATTGATATTTTTGACCTCCACTTTCGTCCCAAATGCCTCCGTACCCTTGGGACGAATACTGATATTGGCTTCAATACGCATCTGACCACGCTCCATATCTGCGTCTGAAACCCAGACATAACGCAAGAGCATTTGCAACTCTTCGGCAAAACGTTTTGCGTCCGCACTCGAGCGTACATCGGGCTCGGTCACGAGCTCCATAAGCGGCACCGATGCACGATTGTAGTCCACAAGTGTTGCAGACTCTTTGCCTGATGCATGCTCGGTATGCAGAAGCCTGCCGGCATCCTCTTCCAGATGTACGCGTGTGATACGCACGCCGTTGAGCATACCGCCAGATACTATTGGATATTTGTACTGAGAGATTTGGTAGCCTTTGGGGAGATCCGGATAAAAATAATTTTTGCGGTCAAAGTGGCACTTTGCGGTAATCTCCCCGCCAAGCGCAAGACCAACCCGCATCACACGGAGTACCGCATCACGATTGATTACCGGCAAAGCCCCCGGATGCCCCATACACACTGGGCAAACGTTGACATTCGGATGCTCTTCGAGCGGGTCGTTGAGGCACCCGCAAAACATCTTGGTACGGGTATTGAGTTCGGCATGCACTTCGAGGCCTATTACCGGCTCGTATTTTTCGGCAATTGACTGTTCTCTCATGAGTTGAATTATACGTAATTTTCCTATATAATCAATAATTATTTGTTAAATAAATCCCAAGCCTCAAATCCCAAGTCCCAAGAAAAATTGGGCATTGGGCATTGGTACTTGGGGTTTCGAGAATATGCTTTCCTACAACGATCTCAAAAAGGGGACCTTATTTATCTGGGACGGCGAGCCGTATGAAGTGCTCGAATATAATTTTGTGCGTATGCAGCAACGCCGCCCTACCGCACAGACCAAGATCCGCAATATCAAAACTGGCTCTATTTCTATGCAGAGCTTTAAACAGTCCGATACTTTCCAAGAAGTAGAGATTGTCCGCAAAAAAGCGATGTTCCTCTACGTGCATCGCGGAGACTATGTCTTTCACCTTGAAGGAGACCCTAAAAATCGTTTCAATGTATCCGAGACAATTCTGGGAGAACGTGCCAAATTTTTAAAACCCAACACACTGGTAGAAGCCCGCTATCTCGGCGAGGAACTTCTGGACGTCGTGATGCCTATTAAGATGGATTTTAAGGTCATAGAAGCTCCCCCCTCCATCAAAGGAAATACCGCACAAGGCGGCGTCAAACAAGTTAAAATTGAGACGGGTGCCACACTCAATGTACCGCTTTTTATCGAGGAGGGGGATATTATCCGCATCAACACCGAGCTTGGCGAATACGTAGAACGTGCGAACAAATAAATAACGACTAGAACTTAATCACCTCCCCTGGTTTTATTGTATTACCTTTCGGCTCTGCCAGCACCTCTGGTGGAGCTTTTTTTTCTGCTACCGCCTCCTCACGAGCTGGGGGCGGAGGCGTGATCTTGGCGGGAGGAACAGATGTTTTTTTGCCTTGCAAAGAATCTCCAAGGGCTTTACGCAAAGCATCCCGATCGATTGCCGGGCGGCGGTGCTCCTCTCGCGGACGCGCCACAGCTTCAGGAGCAGGCGCCGTAGTCTTTGGCTTGGCAAGATCGGAGAGAGAGATAGTACGACGAGCTTGCGGCCCGCCTGCGCGCACCACAAGCTCACCAAGACGGGGTGAGACCTTGCGTATCACCTCTTGTGGCGAAGGTTCTTTGGGTGCACGCACAGGTGGATCATATCTTTGAGGACGCTCTGCGCCTTCCGAAGTCTCATCTCGGCGCGGGGCATAGGTCCGTATTGGAGCGGCGGACTGTGGTGTTGATTGGACCTGGGGTCGCCCACCACCGAGTGAGGCCGACTCACCACGACGGATCAACGAAACCGGAGCTTGTCGGGATTGCACCTCACTCCATTTGTGCATCTCCTCCTCCACCTCGGCACGGTTCTGGCCAAAACTTTTACGCGATGCGGCGATAACTTTAGCCACCACATCGGGGTCGGTATCAATTTTAAGCGGCCGCAGGGTTCCTGCAGAAAACGGCCGACTCCGCATGTTGTCCACCATAATCTTTAAATAAATGCTGTGGTTGGGGAGATTTACCAGATCCTGGATCGCAAACTCTGGTGCAAATTCTTTTTCCAAAAATTCCGCGTCTGTAGCACCCACCCGAAAGGTAATCATAGTGCCCACGTTACCAAACACCGCATCGCGCACTTTGGTGCTCGTATCGGTAACCAGCTGGCCAATATACTGGTGTGCGATAACCAGATTGAGACGATACTTGCGCGCCTCGGAAAGGATGGAGGCAAATGAATCCGTGGCAAAATTTTGGAATTCGTCTACATAAAGATAAAAATCTTTGCGCTCCGACTCCGCGATCCGGATGCGCTCCATAGCGGCGAGCTGGATCTTGGTAATCATCATAGCACCCAAAAGCGCCGAGTTGTCTTCTCCGATACGCCCCTTAGAGACGTTGACGAGCAAAATCTTCCCCTCATTCATAATGTCATAAATGTTGATAGAGCTCTTGGGCTGTCCCAAAATATTGCGTACCAGGGAGTTTGCTAAAAACTGTCCGACTTTGTTTTGAATCGGCGCGATGGCCTCGTTGCGAAACTTTGGATCCCATTGTTCGTACTCTTGGATCCAAAAAGCGCGCACCATGGGATTTTTCACATTATCAATAATATTTTTGCGATACTCCTTATCCACAAGCATCCGCATAATCCCCATAAGCGTGGTGCCGGGCGTATCCAAGAGTGCGAGCACCGCATTGTTGAGGATATACTCCATACGTGAGGACCAGACGTTGGCCCAAATCTTGGTAAATATACCCATCAAGCTGGATGCGGCAAGATTTTTGTACTCCGGATCGGGACCCGGGACCTCCAACACATTGAATCCGATCGGATAATCACTGTCAGCCGGATTGAAATAAACCACATCCTTAATACGCTCCGACGGGATTTTCTCCAGCACCCCTTCGACAAACTCGCCGTGCGGATCCACGATACAAATCCCATGGCCATTTTTAATATCTTGGAGCGCCATGTTTTTGAGAAGCGTACTTTTACCGGTACCCGTCTGCCCGATGACATACATATGCTGGCGACGATCGACTCGCTTAATGCCAAAAATCCGCTCGTTGTTGCGGAAATTCGTCTTACCAAAGTAGGTTACCTCTGTACTCTCCATATGCATTGAGTATACCACGCTCGCTCAAAAAACTGCCAAAAAGACTTCAGAGCGCGCCGAGCTCGGTGAGTATGCGCTGATAAGTCTCCATAATACGCTCACCCTCCAGAGCGCCTAGTGTATAGCTCGTCTCATGCGCAATATCATTGCGTGTTTTATGTACCCTCCAAAAATCATCGATGCTTGGCACGTCTCCGGCCTGTAGCGCCTTCATGCGCTCTCCCATGGTCTCTCCCGGATACCCTTGGGCTTTGAGTACATAGTCACACAGAGCATCGGCCTCAATCACCATACGCACATAATCCCCGGACTGCTCCAGACGCGTCTTGATACGCGACCAATCAGCCTCGGCGATATGCTGGGGTAGAGATTCACTTGGCGCATCCTCACGAATCATCGTCTCAAGAGCTTGAGCGGCGAGAATCCCCCTTTGGAGCTCGATGCTTTTTACTACGACATAGATAATGCCAAAAATTGCACCGAGCGAGACGAAAAACGCGATTGTCTTATACACCGCAAACAACGTCCCCCAAAAACTTCCCGAAAATAATACTGATATAGTTTCCATGGCATGCAGACATTATTCAAACCCCGGAATCTTACTCTCGTCCGTACCAAATATCGGCAAGCCCGCAGGCGGGCCGACTCGTTTGGACTCCACCCGCCGCATGATTGGAGCGGTCAAGACCAATGTTGTCGGAAAATGAAATATGGTTGCCAGCTCCTCAATATTGAGGATAAATACTGAAGAGTTGGAGTGTGCCACCGTCCCCCCAGTACGATACATCCCCATAAACGAAGTCTCCGGCATATTGCGCCGCCGATATTGCCCCAGAATGCTTTGCTTTCGCATCTCCAGACGCCAGCTTGGGAAAAAATACGGCGAGTAATACCATGTCGTCTCGGTGCGGATCTTGCTATTGTGTTTAAACGAGTTCATAGTTTGGAGCGCAAATTGATTGAATGCGCCGAGCATCCCTCCCTTGATATACCCCGAGCTATATACATCTTTGCGCGCTACGTAGACGACGCGCATGAGGGTATAAAATCCGGGCTTGGCAACATTGGCCTCGATAGCTTTCATGACGTTCACTTGCCCGGGTGTGCGATCTACCATACTTACCTCCTCGCCGCCAATTACGGTCGATACCCGCGTTTTTTTCTGTAGCTCTGCCACTAATTTTTTGCCCGACTCATGCCAGCTATCTTCCGCAGGAACAAGCAAAATCTGTAACCATGCCTGCTCGCCAGGTTTTAATTTGGCAAGGATTTCGAGAAGTGTGGTTATTGGATCAAACTTACTATAATCATCCATCGTCTCAAATTCCATGTACGTCCGTATCGGGTAGGCATCTTCTTTGGCAAGAATGAGCTCCGACCCCCAGACATCATAGCCGTTGCGATAGAGCTCTGCCGTGGTCTTAGGTACTTTTTTTGTGTAGTCTTCGGCTACGCTAATCTCCAAATCTGGATAGTAGGCGTAGAGATTAGCCTCCAAAACATTTTTAAATTTCTTGGGCGAACGCAGAAAAAAGTGGATCTCGCCGTCCAAAGAGACGAGCTCAAATGAAAATGGTAGCGAGACATCCCCGAGCCAATAGCGCTCCACAAGGTTGCCCGGGCTCATACGCAAGTTATGGATCGAAGCAAAAAACTGCTCCATTACCTTGGGGCCTTTGAGAATCTCACGAGGGATCTTAATTTCGAGTAGCACCCATTCGACACGTGCCTTGCTCAAGTTGCGGATATAGGGCACCCAGAGATCGAGAAATACCAGGACGGAAAAAACCGGGAACCAGATGAACCAGGTTTGCACAGCCGTTGCAATCAAATTTATAAAAAGGTCTCCAGACAAAACCGTAGCGTTACCCATGTCCTGCGGATGCTACTGCCGCAGTACGCGTTAAAAACCTAAACGATGCTGGTATAGCGTCCGTCAGGAAGCTTCTTGAAATAATTTTTATTCTGCAAATTAATCACCACTGTATTTTCTTTGACTTGTCGCGTCTCCAATACTCGTTGCATAATCTCTTCCTTCGTAAGCGCAGCACCTTTCAGTACTCGCGCAATCACATCACGCACAATTCCTGGCTCATATCCCCACTCCTTGAGACCGTATGTCCCGCGTCCTACTAGCACAAAACGGCTGTCCTTGATAAGCTCGTTGTGTACGGTCTGCGCATGCACCGGCCGTTTGGTGATTTGTGTACCGATGAGCTCGGCAGTTTTTAAAAAATGGAGCGGCTTGCCCTCGCGTTTGAGCACAAGATAGGCCATATCCCGCATACCGCGCGGACGAATCAATGCCGAATCAGACGGACCCCATTCGCCAAAATTATTGGATCCGATCTCTTTACTCAAAGCCAAATACGCCTCTAGGGCGTCCGTAGTGCGGGCATCGGTCGGCAAGTGCGCGGCATTTCGCGCAAGCATCGCCAAAACTTCATCTTTTTGGAACACCCGATTTGCAACACGAATTTCCTTGGCAGTCGTGGCCAGAGCCTGCTCGACGCCGGAACGTGCCTGATCTTCCAAATACCAACGATGGTAGAATTGTTCGTTCTCGGTGGCACGTTTAAAAGGGTGTGCGAGCGCCAGCAAAAAATGCGCGTGATTTTCATGCGGAGCTGATACCGAAAGATACCGCACCAGGGTGGACTCGGCCACTACACCTCCTTTCTGTTGAATAGATGTCGTGATAATTTGAAATACCTGCCCCATCTTCTTGTACGCCTCACTCTTGCGCAATTTGTTGAAGCAATCATTCTCAATCTGCCGCACGCGCTCACGAGTAATGCTATAAGTCTTGCCGATAGCATCTAGGGTAGCACGCTTGCCACCCTTCAAACCAAAACGCCGCTCCAAAACATTTTGGGAGCGTTTGGGAAGCTCTTGCATGAGCATCTCGGTGGCCTTCTCAAGTTGTACCGGCAAATGAATCTCCATAAACGGACAATTTTTGAGCTATATAGTTAGACTAATGAATGCGTAAATCCTAACATAACTTGCTAAAAAGGTCAAATCATCGTATTGGGGATTGTAGTATACAGATCATAATACCTATATTTTAAGCCATTTTCCAGTTGGCGACTTTGAGGATTTTTTAATATCTTTAGGTGTCCCTTCTGCGACTATGAGTCCCCCTTTTGCACCTCCCTCGGGACCTAGCTCCACCACCCAATCGGCATTTTTTAGAACATCAGTATTATGCTCGATAACCAAGACGCTATTTCCTTTGTCCACGAGAGCGCGCAACACCTCCAGGAGCCGCCGGATATCCTCAAAGTGAAGTCCCGTAGTCGGCTCGTCTAAAATATAGAGGGTACGCCCAGTCGCTTTTTTGGCAAGTTCAGTAGCTAGTTTTACGCGTTGGGCCTCGCCGCCGGAGAGTGTGGTTGCCGACTGCCCCAACTGCATATACCCAAGACCGACGTCCACCAGCGTTTTTAAGCGCGTATAAATAGAAGGAATATTTTCAAAAAATACGCAGGCCTCTTCTATAGAGAGATCCAGCACCTGCGAGATATTCAGTCCATTGTAGGTGATAGAAAGTGCCTCCTGGCTATAGCGCTTGCCACGGCACTCTTCACACTCCACATAAATATCGGGCAAAAAATACATCTCGATTTTTTTGACTCCCTGCCCCTCGCAGGCCTCGCACCTGCCGCCTTTGACGTTAAAACTAAACCGGCCCGTCTTGTATCCGCGGGCTTTGGCTTCGCGAGTACGCGCAAATAGATCCCGAATAAAGGCAAATGATCCCGTGTAGGTCGCGGGGTTGGAACGCGGCGTGCGACCGATTGGCGACTGATCCACAATGACTACTTTATCAAGATGATCCAAGCCATCCACCGACTTATACGGGCTGGGTTCGGCCTGTGATCCATAAAAATGCTTCATGAGGAGTCTCCCGAGCGTATCATTGACGAGCGTACTTTTGCCTGAGCCGGAGACGCCGGCAATACAGACAAATTTGCCAAGTGGAATAGCAACCTCCACGTTTTTGAGATTGTTGCCGGTAGCGCCTTTGATCGTGAGATACTTTGGCCGTTTTTCTTCGATGCGGCCGTGTTTGACCATGAGTTGTTTGCGGCCCGAAAAATATTGTCCGGTGGGCGTAGATGCTTTGTGTAGCTTTTTGGGTGTACCCTCAAAAATCACCATACCGCCGTGCTTACCCGCACCCGGCCCCATGTCTACAATCCAG
>MHNR01000009.1:28478-31190 GCA_001819875.1 Candidatus Ryanbacteria bacterium RIFCSPHIGHO2_02_FULL_48_12
GATCATGCTCCACCACGATTATAGAGTTCCCCAGATCACGGAGTTTTTTGAGCGTATCTATCAAGCGGCTATGATCTCGCGGGTGGAGACCAATGGAAGGCTCATCCAATATGTAGGTAACCCCCGTCAGATGCGAGCCGATCTGAGTAGCAAGCCGCACGCGTTGCGCCTCGCCGCCGGAGAGTGTGGTAGACTCGCGCTCAATCGTAATATAATCAAGACCGACATCGAGCAAAAATGTCAGACGTTGCAATATCTCTTTGACTACCGGTACCGCAATTTTAGTCTGATGCGCCGGTACTGCTTTGATCAGACGCTCAAAAAACGGTATTGACTCGGTCACCCCCATAGCCGATATCTCGGCAACATTTTTGCCCTCTACGCGTACCCCCAAAGATTCAGACTTGAGACGCGCACCCTTGCAACTGGGGCAGATCTCCAGGCGCATATATTTTTCCACTTCTGCACGCGTCCACTCCGAGTCCGTCTCTTTCCAGCGGCGCTTGAGGTTGTTGACAATACCTTCAAACGAGCCCTCCCGCCCGTCTATGCTTTTCTCGCCATAAAGTAGAATCTGCACAATTTCCTTGGGAAGCTCTTTAATTGGCTTGTTGAGTGAAAATTTGTGCTCGGCGCTTAGAGCCTCAAGCATCCACCAGTACCAGGATTGCCGACCAACCCGATGCGAGGCTCGCGACCAGGGCTGGATAGCGCCTTCGGCAAGCGTGAGACTCATATTGGGAAACACGAGCTTCGGATCCACCTCGAGCGTATGACCAATACCGGTACACGTCGTACACGCGCCATACGGACTATTAAAAGAAAATAGCCGCGGCTCCAGCTCCGGCAAAGATATACCACAATCCACACACGCAAAATGCTCCGAGAACAAACGCTCCTCGGCACCGGTCGCAATACCCATAATCCCTTTGCCAATCTTGAGTGCAGTCTCGACGGAATCAGCCAAGCGTGGACGATCCATATCATCATCAATGACGATACGATCTACCACCACCTCAATCGTATGTTTTTTCTTGGGATCAAGCGCAAGATCTGCCGCCTCCTCCGTGCGCAGTACCGCATCATCGATCCGTACACGTGCAAATCCTTTGGTCTCTATCTCCTCAAGCACCGCTTTGTGCTCACCTTTTTTGCCGCGGATGACCGGCGCGAGTATCAAAGCCTGCGTTCCTTCTTTGTAGTGGAGCAACTGCTCGATAATCTCATCTATACTCTGACGTTTGACGGGTTTGCCGCAGTTTGGACAATGTGGCACACCAATGCGCGCAAATAATATGCGCATGTAATCGTAAATCTCCGTAATCGTACCTACGGTAGAGCGGGGGTTGCGCGAGACACTTTTTTGATCAATAGCAATGGCCGGCGAGAGCCCCTCGATAGAGTCCATATCGGGCTTTTCTTTGACCCCCAAAAACTGCCGGGCGTATGCCGAGAGAGACTCCACAAACCGCCGCTCGGCCTCGGCATAGATAGTGTCAAAGGCAAGCGAAGACTTCCCCGACCCTGAAAGACCGGTGATGACGACGAGTTTGTTGCGCGGAATATCTAAAGAGACGTTTTTGAGATTGTGGACGCGCGCACCGCGTATCCGTATGAATCCTCCTTTTAATGATGGAGATTCTTTTGGCATAAAGTTGTATACATAGTACACGAACGGCGATTAAAAAACAAGCTACACGGGCACAAAAAAACCGCCTATAGCCAAATGAGCTAAGCGGTTAGAGTTTTGGCGACATGCCTTTATGAATGGATCGATCAATGAAATCGTACCACCAGCCATGCCGCCAATTTTTCATGGTTTTTGCAGAGGTCCATATCCAGTCAAGTACCACAACAACCAGCCAAAAACCACGAAAACTTTGTACGTTGTTTTTAAAGAAAGTTTGGGCAGGACGTGGCAAATAATGTCATCAAACGAGCAATCACGTTACCAGCCCACACCCCGCCCGACATGCCGTATGCTAACCTGGTAGAATCTTCCTTCTGGAAGGGATAAAACCAGCCACGCGGCATACTATTTTGGATGTTATTGCATAGACAATGAACCAAACAAATCTATTCACCCCCCAGCCAACAACACCCAAATTTTGTAAAAGGGAGAGTCCTTGCATACTACATCCAGCATCAGCCATTTTGTTGAAAAAACCAGCCATGCAAGGACTCAAAAATGCTCATCATGAGGATCAGAAAATCCACCAGTCTTTTTTGGAAACATAATATCCCATCCTTCATGAAGCCTGCAAACTCTAACAAAATACACACATTATGTCAACATCACCAACCATCCACAGGTTATGAGCACCTTTAGCGAATATCATCGTTTGTGGGTACCTATGACCTCATCTATACTAGAGAGTACTATGGCTCGCGAACGTCCAAAACCTATCGCTGATTTTCCGCTACACATCGCCGGAACCTCCCCCGCTGGGCCGTTTTCCAGTGTCCGCGTGCCGCCGCAAAATATTGATGCCGAGATGTCCGTGCTCGGCTCTTTGATGCTCGACAAAGATGCCCTCTACAAAATCGTAGACATACTCACCCCACAAGATTTTTACAAAGATCAACACCGATTTATCTATGATACGATATTAGATCTTTTTGATCGTCACGAGCCGACCGATGTCCTTGCCGTCTCCAACCGCCTGCGCGATCGTGGCCAGCTCGAAGAGATCGGCGGCACCTCGTATCTCA
>MHNR01000010.1 GCA_001819875.1 Candidatus Ryanbacteria bacterium RIFCSPHIGHO2_02_FULL_48_12
TTTTGATATCCAGGGCGGCATCCGCCACGAGTGCTTGTGCGTCTTCCACCCCAATCTCTTCATACCCGCCAGTTGGTCCTTCGGTGAGCATGTCAATTCTCCACATAAAAGATTTTTGCTATCATACGCCGTGCCGAAGAATTCGGCAAGTTTCGGTTGACACGGTATATATGCATACGGTATATATATGAAAGATTTTGAGAAGGAGGAAGAGATGAAAAAACGAGGCATTATCTTCGACCACGATGGGGTGCTGGTGGATTCTATGAAGTTGGGGCGGGAGCGTTTTCTTGTTATCGCAAAAGATATGGCGCTCCCGGTCGGCGAAAGAGTCCAAAAGCAGATAGGGATGTGCTGGGGTGCGCCGATCAAGCTATTGGCGCGATCATTGTGGCCTCGTATGGGCGCCGATGATGCAGAGAGATTTCACGATATATGGCTTAAAATAGATGAGAGTTATCCATTTCCCCTGTTCCCTGGTGTGACAGAGACGCTCTCCAAGCTGTGTTCTGGTGGTAGTGCGCTTAGCGTATTTTCCAACCGGACGCGTGTAAATCTTTGCGCATGTCTTACGGGCAATAATATCATCGAGTACTTTCCTATGTTTTTTGGCTCCGATTCATCGGATTTTTCCAAACCGGATCCCCGAAGCATCGAATCGATTTTGCAGTATTACAGGGGAGAGGGTATTGTCCCGGGCGAGCTCATATATGTAGGTGATAGTCCGACCAATGACTGGCCGATCGCCAATGCGCATGGTTTGGATTTCATCGCCGTTGCTTCTTCTATATCGCTCCATGAAAGGTTTCTTGATCTGGGCATCCCCGAGAGTCGGATTATAGAGCGGGTAACGGATTTACCGCAGGTGCTTGAGGAATGGAAGTAGAGAGTGAACCTCTCAGATATGTGTTTTGCCGACGCAGATAGTTGCGTCGGTTTTTTGTTTGCGCCTTTTTCACGCTACAATATATCTATGAGTTACAAACCTGTGGTGCTTATCGTGCTCGATGGTGTCGGGGTCAACACGACCGATACCGAGACGCCATTTTCTCTTGCCAACATTCCTACTTGGCGCGAGATTGAAGCATACTGGCCGTTTACTACACTACGCGCTTCTGGCGTGGCGGTGGGTTTGCCGTGGGGAGAGGAGGGCAACTCCGAGGTCGGGCACCTTACCATGGGATCTGGTCGCGTGGTTTACCATCATCTGCCGCGTATTATCAACGCCATACATGAGGGAACTTTTTTTGAAAATGAGGCGTTTCTCAAGGCAATTACACATGTCAAAGAGCGCGGCTCGCAGTTGCATATTATGGGATTGTTTTCGAGCGGCTCGGTGCATGCATATGTGGATCATCTTTATGCGCTCATGGATCTTGCCGAGCGTCAGGGTATCGAGCATGTTGTCCTCCATCTTTTTACTGATGGCAGAGACGCCTCACCGGACGAGGGAGTGGTACTCTTGGGGCAACTCCTAGAGCGTATCCCCAAGCTGTATCCGCATGCAATCATCGCCTCGCTCCTGGGAAGATTTTTTGCGATGGATCGTGATGAAAACTGGGATCGCATCGAGCGCGCCTACAATCTTCTGACCAAAGGAGTCGGCAAGTCATTTACTGATCCAGTTGCCTACATGCGTGAGTCCTACAAGGCGGGTGTGTTTGATGAATTTATAGAGCCTGCATATCTTGCTGATGTGGATGGTGCGCCAGTGGGGAGGATGCAAGAGGGGGACGCGGCCATATTTTTTAATTTTCGCGAAGATTCCGAGCGTGAGATTACGAGCGCATTTGTCGACAATAACTTTCCTTATTTTGTGCGCCAAAAGATAGACAATTTTTTGTTTGTGACGATGACCGAGTACGATGCGCATTTTGCGACCGAGGTGGCGTTTCCGCCGATTGCGATCGACCGGCCGCTTGCCGAAGTAATTGCCAACGCTAAAAAGCGGCAAGTCCATATCGCCGAGACCGAGAAATACGCGCACATTACATATTTTTTCAACGGTGGCAGGGAGCGCCCGTTTGAAGGCGAGGAGCGAGTGCTTATCCAGTCTCCGCACGCCTCACATTTCAACGAGCATCCCGAGATGGCCGCGGCAAAAGTAACGGATGCCATTATCGAGGCGATACCCAAGTATGATTTTATCCTGGCCAATTTTGCCAACGGTGACATGGTGGGGCATACCGGAGATTTTGAGGCGACCATCAAAGCGCTCGAGGTGCTCGATTTTTCACTGGGGAAGATCATCCCGGAGATACTAGCCGCGGGTGGTGCGCTCATCATCACCGGAGATCATGGCAATGCAGAGGAGAAGCGTTACCGGGTGACCGCGGAACCCCGCACCAAACACACCATCAATCCCGTACCATTTTTTCTGATAGCACAAGATATGCGGTTTGAGCGTCCGCGAAGCACTGCAGATATCCAGAAGAGTTACGAGGAGATCGGCGGCGTGCTGACTGATGTAGCGCCCTCAATTCTCGAGCTAATGAATTTGGAAAAACCAGGCGAGATGATGGGCATGAGCTTGGTTGCAAGATTAAAGCATATAAAAAGATAGGTGCTATGAGCATGGAGCAATTTCCCGTATTTACCCAAAAAGAAGAACTGCCGACCCTTGCAGAGGAGGAGTCCCGTCTTCTAGGTGGTGAAGTTGCTCCAGAAAGCGAGCTCAAACGTACACCGACATCACTTTCCCCCGAGGAGCGGGCAGAAGATGCCGAGCGCGCCTTTGATGCGCACATGGAGGCGATGATCGCTACACATCGCGTAGAAAATGCAGGCAACAACGGGCTTATTATGCGTCTTACTCCTAATGATGTGCCCGAAGATGCACGCGGCATGCTTGAAGAGCGGGGTATACTTTTCGAAGAGGGTGCGGCGGTAAAATTGCTCAAAGTATATAGTCCTGAACAAGGCAAAAAAGAGTATGAAATGCTTGAGCGTGCGCATACCTTGGTGGCAGAGGCTCCCAATCCAGAAGAGCTTGCCCAAATCCCTAGACCCATGCTGTATCGCGAGATAGCGATAAGCAAAGAGACGCGCGAATATCTCAATCAGTATGGCGCGCGCCTCGATAATAAGGTTGCGGTGATTATGATGGAGCATGTTGCGGGCAAAGATATGGCGACTCATTTGTATGACTTTATCTTGAAAGAGCGAAATTACGACCCTGCAGTGGTAGAAGAGATGGGGTTTGATGAAAAACAGCGTCTGGTGAGCCAAGCTCTTGGGTTTCATGCGCCGGGAGGCAATGCACCTACTGAAGGTGAGCGGGAGTTCGAGCGCATCCAGGTGATGGTGGGTAATGCAGGTATTCTGATGAAATATGCGAGCGACCATAAGTTTCAGGTTCATCCCGCAAATATAGAAAAGATCAGGCGTACCGCCCAGCTATTTCACCAAAATCAGCTTTGGCACAATGACTTGCATGAGCGTAATGTCATGACTAAAGATCCTGGAGATCCAGGTGCCGGTGTCTATATTATTGATTTTGGATCAGCAGGCAGTCGTGATGAATCAAAATCTTCCGGTGAGATGCGCGCGAGTGACGAGACGATAGTGATGCGTTTGAAAGCCATTGTCGACTCAACTCATGCGCGTGAGCGTGAGGCGCAAGGCCTCAAAGATGAGCTCTTGAGTTTCAAGGGGCGTCTGAAATCCGTGGGACGATGGGACGTCGAATACCCTAAGGCGCGAGCACTTTTTGGCGCCAATCCCCAGACATTTTTGGATGGACGCTTTGCCGCAGGGAGCGCAAACTCCACTGAGCTCGACAAGCTTATTGTTACGCTGGACGAGATGCTCGAAGATCCGGAGGTCGCGGAAGACAAAAAACAGCAAATAACCTCGTTTATCCGGCGGCACCGCGAGTCCGATAAGCGCGGCTATGTACGCAAACGCTTCTCATACTTCGATACCAGGCAAAAAAAAGACGCCTAAGATTTTCGGTCTTTTAGGCGTCTTGCCGTTGGTGGCGACTTCGGCTGCGGCAGTACATTCAAAATATTTCGAATATCCTCTGTACGTACTACTGTTTTTCCGTCCCTTCCTATGTGTTCCACCACCCCTCTTTCCCGAGAGTGTTGTACTGTAAGTCCGCGCGCATTACTCGCCATCGTCAATATGTTAAAGTACTCTAAAAATCTTTGCCACTCCTCCTCGGTAAACATGGGTTACCTCGCTTTCTGGTAGGTTGGCACAAGTTTCCCCAATATACCTGCAGGTAGTTACTTTGTCAAGGATTAGTGTTTTGCCGATTGCACAACAAAAAACGCGATTATCTCGCGTTTTTTCGTTTGATGATCTCGTCTATGATGCCGTATTTTTTGGCCTCCTCGGGATCCATATAGTAGTCTCTATCGGTATCTTTCTCTACCTGTGCTACTGGTTTGCCGGTGTGGCGTGCGAGTATTTGGTTGAGCTTATCTTTGAGTTTGATGATGTGTTTGGCCGATATCTCAATCTCTATGGCTTGTCCCTCGATGCCTCCTGCCATGACTTGGTGGATCAGGATCTCGGAGTTGGGGAGCGCGTAGCGTTTGCCTTTGGCACCCGAGGCGAGTAACAGTGCCGCGGCGGATGCCGCCATACCTACACAAATTGTAGAGACGTCCGGTTTGATGTGTTGCATGGTGTCGTATATCGCAAGGGCTGACGAGACCGCGCCACCGGGGGAGTTGATGTAGAGCTGAATGTCTTTTTTGGGATCTTGGGACTGGAGAAAGAGGAGCTGGGCGATGACGGTGTTGGCCATAGGATCATTGACTGGGCCACTTAAAAATACAATACGCTCCTTGAGAAGGCGCGAGTAGATATCGTAGGCGCGCTCACCAAAACTAGATTTTTCTATAACGGTTGGGATTAACATGGAGATGATATTAGCGGGTAGTATGTAGAAAGTTGGGGATAATTACATATGCGGGGATAGTTTGTGTGATTTTTGTGCGCTACTTCTTACTGCCTATGCACTACAAACTATTTAAAAATGCAAATACTTTGTTGTTGCGTAATATACCATAAGCGTAGTCTTTGACGCGCTCGCGGTCAAGAAGTTTTCTCGTGTCCTCATCTTGAGCTTTGATGTATTCGTCTGCCCAGGTACCAATCTCCTCGTCGCTCGGCTTGAGATTTTCGCGGTTGGCTATCTCACGAAGTGCTAGGCCATAGCGCGCGCGCTTCTCGGCATCCTCGACAAATCCATCCTTAATTTCGCTCTCGGTTTTTTTGGCGTGGGCGAGGTAGTCTTCCCAGGAGAGCCCCATGGAGGAGACGCTGGACTGGAGCTCGGCGAGCATCTTGTCTTTTTCACCTTCAATCAAAATCTCGGGGACCTCCAGTTTGGTACCCGCTACGATTGCCTCCATGAGATCCACTCTTCGTTTATCGTGTGCCTTGTCTTCTTTTTCATGTGAGAGATTGGCGCGTATTACTTCTTTGAGGGCTTCCAGGTTTTCAAATTTACCGACGGATTTGGCAAACTCATCATTGATCTCGGGGAGGATTTCGGCATCACCGTCCATTTTTTTGCGCGAGTTCTGAAGCCACGAGAGCGCTTTGTCGATCTCTGCCTCCTCTATCAAAATCTTGTCATGTGGCTCGGCGTTTTTGGTGTGCGCGATAGTTTGGTAGTCGGGTAGGGTGATCTCGGGGAGCGCATAGAGCTCCGCCTCCCACTCAAAGGCATTGCCGCGAGCGAGCTTTGTTATCTTGATTTGTGGTCGCCCGATGGCGTCTAGTTTGTGCTCGGTGATGATCTTGGGGTAGTGCTCATGGAGTGCGAGCTCGGCCGCCTCCTCGAGGATATTACCCTCACCCACACGCTCTACTACGAGGTTTGCAGGGGCTTTCCCTTTGCGAAATCCCGGGAGCTCGGTTTCGGCGACAAAGTGATTGGTGGCTTTTTTGATGAATGGCTCAAAATCCTCCACGGCGAGAGACCCTTTGATGCGGACCTGGGATTTGGGGAGTTTTTGTATGTCTGTAGTCATGCGTGATAGTATAGCCCAAAATCCCTGATATTTCAAGGTTGCGTGTGGGGTGTTTTTGTAAACAAAAAAGCCCCTAGGGGCTCAAGATGGGGAGGGCGACAAGAAAGAAGAATGAGAAGAGTATCCAGCAGGCGATGCATACGCCTCCTGCAAGCAGTCGCTCTGTGAGGCTCAATGGGGCGGATTTAGGGTGTGTCTGCATAGGCCTCTCCTTGGATGGCGGTGATGTGTGCGGTATGCGTGTTGGCATAGTGTGCGATACTCATCGCCATACCAACTACAAGAACTATGACTGCTACCCGAACGACGGCGCAGTCGCACCAGTATTGAAAGTCTGGCATATGCGCCTCCTACTCACGATCTATCTTTAGTAAACTCCGGTAGGAGCGCAAAGTCAAAGTGATTATAGGTCTCGTGTGCGTAAAAAATAAAAAACACTCGTTAGGGTGACGAGTGTCCAGATAAAAGAGCGGTGTTCCAAACTTCTAGGGTTTGGGAAGTTTTCCCATCCAGCTTAGATAGTCCATGTGAAAAAACATGCCGAGTACCAGAATGGCAAATATCCAAAGAATGGGAATGACGATCTTTTCCGTTCTATCTGCTCTACGGCATTCCCTTTCAGCCCAAGCGAGCATTTCAGCAGGCGTTGTTGGTAGTTTCATAATAAACCCCCCTCCATACTAGTTCAGCTAGTTAAGAATAGTATGTAGTGTTGAATCGTTTTCTCAATCCAGAGGATGGTAGTTCCAAGGCCAATAAACATGAATAGTTTCCGGCTTGCAAGCAGACCGTTCCGTTTTTCGGCAAAACTTGGGTCACTAAAGACGAAGACTCGTGCTCCATTTTGGTCGTCTTGGTCAAGCTGTTCGAGTTGGGTTAATTTCGCATCCAAGAACTCTATCCAGCCATTGGCTCGTATTACAGCATTGAGTAGCAGTATATGAACAAGCGTTCCTATCGCACTGATGGCAGCTTTCATGATCTCCGCTTGCCCGCTCCCAAATACTAGCGGCAAGGCTACAGTGTTAAAGAGCAAAAACATCTGTACACGACTCCACTGCATCTGCATGTATCCATTACGCAGAGTGGCAAGTCCTATGTACATGCTTGGTTCCCCGTCGCGCATGACAACCTCCTTCTTGTAGTGTATCTCGGCAGACCATACCATACTACGGGCAAAAAAGCGAGATGCCGCGGTGTAGTGCCAAAGCTCGTCAGAGCCTTTATTTTTGGGCAAAGTTCTGTACAATAAGGTCAGCCAAGGAGGGTTTGGCAGATCACCGCAAAGCGGGACCCCGCCAAAGGCGCTGGGTGGTATATGCGGTATGCGGGAAATGGGTACTATCTGCCGGTGACAGATAGTACGAGGTTCGTACCTTGAGGGGAATGATAAAATAATTTTTGGAGGAGTACCGAAGTGGTCATAACGGCACCGACTCGAAATCGGTTGGTCCGGGCAACCGGCACGTGGGTTCGAATCCCACCTCCTCCGCCAGATGTCCAAGTTTGAACCCAAGCAGAATAAGGGTTCTTGGGCTAAAATAAAGATCATGTCAAAATTATTAACCAAAAAAGAAGCTGTTGAATTTCTTGGCCTAGATG
>MHNR01000011.1 GCA_001819875.1 Candidatus Ryanbacteria bacterium RIFCSPHIGHO2_02_FULL_48_12
CCGACGTCGCATACCGTAAGTCATAGGTTGTAGCTGTACCCGTAGAATCATCATCCCCCGGGGCAGTCCAAGAAACCACCATGGCACTATTGGAAGGACTAGAGAGAGCGAGATTCGAAATTGCCAGAGGAGCCGTGGTGTCCGGCACTTCTGTCACATTAATCGCAGTACTCAATGCCGATGTGATGCCCGAAGAATAAAAACATATTTTAATGGACTCTGTAGCCGAATACTGCATCGCAGTATAGGCCATGACCCCCGCGCTAACCACTGCCCCGATCGCTGGCGTGGACGACAATATCCCCGAACCTGCCGTTCCCCCGCATAACTGTGTTGAGAGAACAGCCGTACGCGTAATAGTAGTCGCATTATCAGAAGTCACCGTGCTACCAAATTGATCGCGAACAGTAACCACCGGCAAGACTGAAAAAACTACCCCTGTTGTCGCATCAGCAGATGGCTGTGTGGTAACAACCAATTCACTTGTGGCACCCACAACCTCCGTTAAAGTTCCAAAATTGCTTGTCCCATTTGTTATACCGCTGATTGCTGATGTGCCGGTTTTGGTTATGTTACCCGATGCCAATGGTGTTCCTGCGGCAGGACGCACCCGCACATTTTGCCAAGTCAGCGAATTCCTGACGCCATTAGATGTAGCGCCCGTTACGGTAAACGTAATTTGAGTTGTCGAAATCGTAACAGCAATACTCGTTCCACTTGGGACATCGTTTATATTTCTAGTATCAGCCCCACTGCCGGCTATGCGGGTTACCAATACTGTCGGTGCCGTACCGCCGGTGTCGAATACGAACCCACTCGGAACATTCAAAATAATCGTACCCGTATTGATTTCACTCACCAACCCCTCGGCGATAGCTGGACCAGTCAGAGAAGTATAAGCCCCACCCGTTGTGTCCGCTGAAATTGACGATCCACCTGTTGCAGGCGTGACTATTGCCGTCGCCCGCGCAAAGTAGGCAGGAGAAAAAAACAAAAAAACTGTTACAAGACCAAGCCATTTCTTTTTGACTGGCCGTATGGTCACATTCTTGGCTGTGCGCCTTCAGGATGACTTTCTTTTGCAAAAAAACTTTTTACTTTCTCGATAATTTCACCAACGGCATGGCTCGATTTTACAAAGTAATCATCTGCCCCCAGCCGAAGGCCTTTTTTTATATCCTCGTCTTCCCCAAGCAACGTAAGCATAATCACCGGAATAGTTTTTGTCTCGGGAGATTTTTTCAATTCTTCGAGCACGGCAAACCCTTGTTTTTTGGGAAGAATGACATCGAGCAGCACAAGATCGGGCCGCTTTGACCTTACTAACTCCAAACCCACCTCTCCGTCAAAAGCTTGAGAGACCTCAAAACCAGCATCAGTGAACTCTATGTATAACACCTTGGAAAGTATTTCATCGTCTTCTACTAGGACTATTTTTTGTGCACTCATAAATAAATGATACTCTACTGAGTTTGTAAAACAAGTCCTTTTTCTCCCGCATGGGTCTGCGATATAGAAGGAAGTTCAATAAAAAACGTGGAACCTTTCCCTTCTTCCGATTCAAACCAAATTTTTCCACCCAAAAGATTCACCGACTCTCGCACGATATAGAGTCCAAGTCCCGTGCCATCAGGTTTTGTATTCACTGCGTTGCTCGCACGGATAAACTTTCCAAATATTCTTGCCTGCTCTTTTTTGGGTATGCCAATGCCCGTATCTTGAACCGTGAATACCACGGAGTCTTGTTTTTCTTGCAAAGTTATCTCGACCTTTCCTTTTTCCTCCGTATAATTAATTGCGTTTGCAAAAAGATTTTTTAGGATAAAATCCAACAGATTTTTATCCGTAGTAACCATAAGTTTTTGAGGGTGTTTGTCAAAGACGACATCCAGTTTTTTCTTCTCATAAAGCATTTTATGTTCGCCTATGCACGTACTAGTGAACGCCACCAACTCCACAGGCTTTGCATCAACACTGACTTTTCCACTCTCAATCCGCGACACATTGAGCAAAAGTTTTACGAGTGTATTTAAGCGCTGCACTGAAAAATGAATGGCATCGAGATAACTCTTCTCTTCTTTTGTGAGTTTTTCTTTTCGCAAAAAAAGCTCAACCGTCCATCCAATGCCGGTAAGAGGTGTCCGCAACTGATGCGCGGCAAGGGAGACAAACTCGCTTTTCTCGCGATCAATTTCTTTTTCACGAGTTATATCTCGAAAAATAGAAGGAGGTAGTAGTGGCAATAACAGTGTTGGTAATAGAGGCCGAAAGCGCGGCATAGATAGCCCCCTTCTCTGGCGGTATTAGGTTACAGCTCTCGTCTTGGAGGTGCAAAACTTCGTACCACTTTTTACCGATTGATTCTTTGCCTGTATAGCCAAGCATTTTTTCGGCCGTCTTGTTCATTAAAATGATTTCGCCATTTTTATTGACCGCAATACATCCGGCGGCAATACTGGCCAAGATCGCCTCGTCTTTTGCTTTGGTTTGTGCGAGTTTCTCCTTTTCATCTTCTAGATCTTCAAAAACATTTTGGGCAGCCATTCTTGCATCTCCCAAATCTTTCTCGATACGTTTTTGAATGGTGACTTCTTCCTCAGTGGCGACAAATCCTATTAAAGCGTCATTCGCATTAATAATTGGGGATACGCGCATAAGAGCATAATATTCTGATTGATTTTTCCGCCGGTTTTTTATTTCCCCGCAAAATGCCTGCCGATCGTATTTTATAGTCTGCCGGAGATCCTTGTAGAAATCTACCGGCATAAGCCCGCCCCACAATCTTGGCGTATTGCCCTTCATTTCTGCCAGGGTATAGCCGGTCATAGTTTCTGCTCCCTTATTTGCATAAAGGATAATCCCGTTCGTATCCGTTATTACAATATGATTACTGGCATTATCCAACGCCAACAAGTATGGATAGCCAGCCGCGGCAAAATCAGGATTTACCGATTCTAATTTTTGCTCAAATTCAGACTTAAGCAGCTGACCCGGATAAAATTGTTCAAAGACAATGCGTTCAGACGGCACCCGGTGCTGGGTTAAAAAATTGCCAACATAGTCCACAAACCCTCTCGGCCCAGCCACAAACCAAAGGGCCTCGCGGCCAGCAAACTTTTCTAGTGCCGTCTGATCCACTAAGCCAAAAAAGGTGGCTAGTGTGAATTTTGGATTGTTCTTTGCCAGTTGGGAAAGTTCATCAAGGTAAGCCGATTCATCTTTGCCGTCATTGGCATACGCCAAGGCGATCTCATGACCCGAGGAGGTTTCGCTGGAAAACCGAATCATGCTTAAAAACGGCACCACCCCAACCCCACCTGCCACCAATATAATAGGCAACGAGGTATCTTCGGGGAGTCTTAGCGACCCATAGGGGCCTGAAAATATTACCCCCGTCCCCGGCTTCATGGCAATTAAAGTTTTTTTATAACCGCTTTCACTGGTTCGGAAAATTATATCTATTTGTCCATGTCTGTTCGGAGATGAAGCGATAGAGAACATCCGTACATTGCCTTTCGGGTCCGGATACTCTAATTTAGGAATCATCAACCAGATGTACTGCCCGGCAATAAAACTAAAATCTTCGGGCACCTTGATTGCCACATGAGTCGTCCGTTTGGTAATCCGTTTTACGGAAATGATCCTCCCCTTCTTGGTAAGATTAACTTCATGAGAGTTGGATTGCGTCTTAGCTTCAGTCCTCAAGTCCTTGGCAATCCGGGAGCTTCCGGTTTTCATCTTTGCTGGCCATCTTTATGATTGTCATTGGTGTTGTCATGGAATTGTTTTAGATCCTCCACCTCTTTTTTAAGCTCCACCATTTTCAACTCTCTTCCAATCATGGTCTTGTTCAAAGCCTCCAGCTCCTTGATTCTACTGCTAAGCTGTTTTGTGCGCTCAATAATCTTGACTTCCAGACCCTTGGCATACTCGGCAAGTCCCCTTTCAAGCCGTCGCTTTTCTGTGATGTCTTCAAACGCCAGTAAAATTAACTTCATTGAATCAATCTGGTTGGCATTGAGCAATATTATTTTTTCTCCGATTGTGGGAAAGTTCCAGCTAATCTCATAATCTTTAATAGTTTTTTTCGTCGGCAAGATATCTTCCAACATTTTTTTTAGCACAGGTATGTCCCACTGACCATTGCCTAATTTGTAAATCAACTGTCCTTCGGTTTCTGTTTTGGTCACTTTAAAAGTTTCACAAAATATTAGATTTGCTTCAACCACCCGAAGTTCGGGATCAAGAATAAGAAAAGATTCTCGTATCGTTTCTAGGAGAGCATGGATATAATGCTGGCTCGTCATCTGCTGTTGGCCGCCCTTCAAAAAATTATCATTTTTCATATTTCTTATTTAGCCTCGCCGCGGCTTCGGGCTTGGCCCACCGTAAACACTATTCTTTGTTTGTTTTTGTCGTACGCATAGTTATTCCCTTATCCCAGGGAGTCGCCGCATGTACGTGTTCACTAGCAATACTTTTTGTTTGACGACCTTTGAAAGTATTTATAGTTGACTTTTTATCCTAAGCCGTCTAGGCTTACTTCATTCAGTATGCTTATTGCAAAGTTTGCCTACTAGTAAAATGTTACGTTTAATATAGTTATAGTAAAACTTTACAACTAAATCAATAATATGGTGGGCATAACTGCATCTCTGGCCAGAAACATTAAGAAATATAGGCTTTTAGTCGGAATATCCCAAGACAAGCTCTCCAAAGCGGCAAACGTAACTCTACATGCAATTACTAAAATAGAGTCGGGCGCTACCCTTGACCCAAGAGTAAAAACTATCAAAAAAATTGCCGATGCGCTCGGTCGCACTGTGGACGAACTGTTGAAATAGCCCAAAAACCAATTCGGTTTTCCAAGTAAAATTTCCCCATTTGGCCAAAAGATGCTCGTCACTTTTCCTGAAAAAGCCACCAGCGATGCTGGTGGCTTTTTACTTTAGGCACTGCGCTCCCCCTCGGTCGCTTGCTGCCGGTCAGGGATTCCCCCTCGATTAAACTTTTGCCGTCGCAAAAGTTTATCTGGGCACCGCCTCGCGGTTCCGCGTACTCACGGAACATCGCTCCGGCGTTCGAGCCCTGACGAACGCAAAACTGTTTGCGTTCTCCCAACATCAAAAACTTCGTTTTTGCTGCCGGTCAGGGACTCGAACCCCAATACCCGCCTCCAAAGGGCGGTGTCCTACCATTAGACGAACCGGCAATGGTTGCTAAAAGAGTACCAAATTATTAGCTAAAAATAAAGCCGGAGATGGTTGGTACCATTCCGGCTCTCACCCTACTGCATTAGTATATCTTCAAGTTGCTCTTTTGCTATTTGGAGCGCGGCATGAAGCGCCGCTACCACCACATGCGGATACCCGATTCTGTCTTGTCCGCGCAGGAGCGGATGCTCTTCCATGAGACGGATCACTAAATACCATATACCGTCCAGCTTTTCTTTTTTTGGAGATGCTAGTTTTTCAGATGCAACCTCAAGCAAGGTCACAGCCTTGTCGATATTGTTTGGGCGATGCATATCAAGATCGTATCGCCGGAGTGTTTTCTCAAGCCGGTCTGCCTCCCGTTGCAGTTTGCTTATATCCGACAAGGATGTCTGGTGACCTGTATTTTTTTGCACCAATGCGAGTCTCTGCTCCATCTCGGTCACTATCGAGGGAGTCATGAGTCTCCCATCAAGAGAGAAAAATACACTCGTATTATCGTCGAAGTAATGCGTCTCAAGGATATACTCTATAGAGCCTAGTGGATCCCGTAAATCAAATTTGGGTCTGTGTCTCTTCTGATCTACCATATGCAATCAGCTCCTTCCCTGGTTAGTGCATTTCCGTAAATGGTCTTAGCAAAAAATCGCGCTTGGCGTCACACACGAACTCCGCCACATCCGCGACCAGGCCATACGTCATGGGAAGATCCCACACACGCATGAACTCAAACTCGCTCAAAAGACCCGTAGCACGTTCTTTGTAGTATTCTTGGAGACTTTCCCCTACATAACCCTCGCGAGCGCATATGAGCAAACCAAGTACGATCTTGACGGCATTGTCTCGATGAAACCCAGACATTTCGTAACGTCGGAGATGCTCTGCGTCCCTTGGGACGATAGCATGACCGCGCGCTTTGGCACGACTGATAATCTCTGCCTCGCCTTTGGAAATCTTTGGCTCACTATATTCAATCTCCACGAGACACCAGTTTACAAAGGATTGTGCATCTCCGCCTGCATCCAACAAGGCATCTGATATACGTTCTGTGCCTTCACCTACGCCACGGATAACATTCATCTGCAGAGACGCCAACTTACCCGTATACAGCCTAAGAAGTCTTTCTGGTCCCTCCAACACAAACTGATCACGAAAGAACCTGGAAACCAAAAGCCACCAACGCCACGGATGTAGAGACAATGTATTGAGCATATTCGTACCCCTTTCCTGTCAAAAAATTTCATGAGTAGTATACGTATATATGTATACTTTGTCAAGTATTTGTTTTTGTTTTGTATTTTTCTTGGGGTAAATATTCTATAGACATCGGATGTCCATATATGGGCCAAACAAAAAAACCGGCTTACCGAAAGTCGGCATCGCACATGCCCTACAAGCAACTACGCCTTGAGACACTCGGCAACCGCAAGCTCAAGCGGCAGTTGTGGGAAGACTGTACGAAATGAATTCCAATAGGCGTCTATGAGAATCTTGAGCAGTTTCTGGAGCTCTTCGGGTGAAGCCTCCTGATGCGCTTTGATAAATGAGACTTCTTCAGGTGAAAGCTCGGACCCTGCAAGCTCAATATGGCGCGGGTTGAGCTTGAAAAGATACAAGTGACGCGTGAGACGCACCAAGAGTTTGGCAAAAAACTGCGGGTCTGTCCCCTGGTCTATCGTCTGGTCGATAAGCTCAAGAGCACGCGAGGTATCTTTTTTGAGCAGTGCCGCTACCAGCCCCTCTACCGCCTCGCTATCGGGTGCCCCCAAAATCATCCGCACATCCTCAAGAGTAATCTTATCACTTGAAGCGAGCACTTGCCCCAGCATGGACTCGGCATCACGCAGTCCCCCATCGGCAAATAATGCCACGAGCCGCAGAGCTTCGGCATCGGCCTTGATATGCTCGGCAGACACAATCCCCTCCAATCGCTTGATAATGACCGGCACGCTTAATTTTTTAAACTCAAAGGTCTGGCACCGCGAGATAATCGTCTCGGGTACTTTTTCAAGCTCGGTGGTAGCAAGGATAAATATTGCATGTGCTGGGGGCTCCTCGAGGGTCTTGAGCAGAGCGTTGAACGCTTCTTTGGTAAGCATGTGTACCTCGTCTATAATGTAGACTTTGTATTTGGCTCGCGCA
>MHNR01000012.1:0-4720 GCA_001819875.1 Candidatus Ryanbacteria bacterium RIFCSPHIGHO2_02_FULL_48_12
GTACCGGTACCAATTATTGAAGGATCACTCGGGTTTCGTGTTGCATCCAAAGAGCATCCAAACTACACGGGCAAAATTTTGTCGGCGCTCCGCAATCAGTTCGGTAAGCACGCGGTACGCGAATAAGGTATAATTTCTCATATGGAGTTTTCCTACACACAATCGATAAGCGAGGGAGACCTGCGCCCATACCAAGAAAAATTGCAAACGTACCGCGCCAGTATTTTAGAGAATTTGCAGGCCGCTTCCTCCTATCGAGTTCCAGAACATTTTTTGCAGTTGCCGGAAGATGTGCGTGTGTTAGAGGCGGTGTACGCGCTGGCGAAAGGAAAGGTCTCTTCCCAGCTTAAATATATCGTAGTAGTGGGGATTGGCGGCTCAAATCTTGGGGCAAAGGCAGTATATGACACGTTCTACGGATATTTTGATATTCTGGAGCCGGATCGCCATCCGAAGATGTTGTTTTTGGATACAAATGACCCAGAGTTTTTACTGCGGTTTGAGATTCTCATGACGCGGCATGTTGCAGTACCGGAGGAGGTGATCGTAGTGGTCGTCAGTAAGAGCGGTGCTACTACCGAGACGGCCGCCAATATGGAGTTTGTTGGCGCAATGCTCCGCGCACGATTTTCCGAGGCGTTCAAGCGTATGATAGTTATCTCGGATGATGGATCAAAACTTTGGAAGTTTGCTCAAGACAAAGGGATTGCGTTTTTGGAAATCCCGCGGGTAGTGGGGGGGAGATATTCGGTATTTTCTCCCGCGGGGGTATTCCCTTTGGCATGCGTAGGGTTGGATGTGCGGGCGTTGTTGCGTGGTGCCGCAGATATGACTATAGAGGGTTTACAGGAGGATATCCGTCAAAATGCGCCTATGCGCTCTGCGATATATTTGGCAGTTGAGATAGAAAAGGGCAAAACAATCCACGATCTGTTTGTATTTCATCCCGAGTTCGAATCTTTGGGCAAGTGGTATCGCCAACTTGTGGGAGAATCTTTAGGGAAAGAAAAAGACACGAGCGGCAATACGGTGCATACGGGCATCACCCCCACCGTTTCCGTTGGCTCCACAGATCTGCATTCCGTGGGACAGCTCTATCTTGGCGGACCCAGAGATAAGGTAACAACATTTATCTACACGACGCACGAAGATGGGTCTGTGTCGGTACCAAAAGATACGGTGGGGACTGTCGAGCTGGTGCCGGGGATAGCAGGCAAACCATTTGCGTATATCATGCAGGCTATTCGCCAAGGGGTGACTGTTGCGTATGAGAAAGCGGGGCTACCCTTTCGAGAGATTGCACTGCCACAGGAGACGCCCTATGAGCTGGGGCAGTGTATGCAGTTTATGATGCTTGAGACGATGTACTTGGCGCGTCTTTTGGGAGTAAATGCCTTTGACCAACCGAGCGTAGAGTCTTATAAAGAAGAGACACGTAGGATACTTAGTCTGTAGCCAATTTATGTACTTATTATTCGATATTGGTGGCACGACGACGCGGATCGCCATATCCAAAGATGGCCGGCAATTTGTCGAGCCCAAGTATGTGCCCACACCTGCTTCATATCGTGAGGGGCTGGATGCTTTGATTGCGACGGGTAAGCATTTTGCAGGAGACAAAAAGATAGAAGGGGTCTCGGGCGGTATCGCCGGGCCGCTCGATGCGGCGCATACCACACTTGCCAACTCTCCACATCTGCCGGATTGGGTAGACAAGCCGTTCAAGCGCGATTTAGAAAAGGCATTTCGCTGCCCGGTGTATTTGGAAAATGATGCAGCATTTGTGGGATTGGGGGAGGCGACTGATGGCGCAGGGCGTGGGTTTGGTATCGTCGCCTATGTGACGGTAAGCACGGGTGTGGGAGGCGTGCGGATTGTGGACGGCAAGATTGACCGCAATGCCTATGGGTTTGAGATCGGGCATCAGATTATTGACATCAACGGACCTTTGTGTGCCACATGCGCCATGCCCGGACATCTGGAAGAGTATATCTCTGGTACGAGCCTGGAACGCAAGTATAAAATGCGTCCGAGTGATATTACTGATCCGGATGTTTGGCGGGAGTCTGCACGCGTGCTTTCGTATGGCTTGAACAACGTCATGGTGCATTGGTCTCCAGAGCTTATTATTTTAGGGGGTGCTATTATGCGCAAAGGACCGCGGGAATTTTTTCAGCAGACGAGAGATTATTTTGAACAGACGGTAAAGATTTATCCCAAGTTGCCACGTGTCGAGCGTTCAGTCCTTGGCGATATAGGGGGGCTACATGGCGCCTTAGTGCATCTTAACCAATCATTGGAAAAGTACCGTACCTAACATTTTTGCAGGGAGCGAGTCTTACGGTAAGGCTCTTTTTTTCTACCCCAAGTTGTGCTATAGTGCGAAAATTATGAAAGGATCTCGTTTTGTGCGTTTTCTCAAAAAACCGATAAGTATCGCGCTTTTGGTGGTTCTGGTGGGCGGTGGTGCATTCGGCGTATTTTATGCACGCAAAAAAAATGCGCGTCCGGAGCTACTTACGGTAGAACGCGGGGCGATCGTGCAGGAGGTCGCCGCTACCGGTACTACAAAACCGCTAAAGAGTATTGATCTTGCTTTCGAGCGTGGCGGCAAGATTAGTTTTATTACCGCCGATGTCGGTGCCAAAGTTGCGCAGGGGCAGATGCTCGCGGAATTGAGTTCCGCTGATCTTGCAGCCGATGTGGCACAGGACGAAGCGACTCTTGCGGTGGAGCGTGCAAAACTTGATGAGCTGCGACGTGGCACGCGGCCCGAGGAGATCCGTATCCAAGAGGTCAAAGTCGCCAATGCCGAGACGTCGCTTGCGGATGCTAAAATCGGTCTCGTGGACAAAATAGAAGATGCTTATACTAAATCAGATGATGCCATTAGAGGGACTGCCGATCAATTTTTAACCTCCAATATATCGATAGATTTTTTTGCTGGCAAGGCACAGCTCAAGCTGGATTTGCAGGAGCGATACGGTATTTTGAAAGATCACTTGGTTGCTTGGCAGACATCATTGGTCGCGGTGCGTACGGATGCCCGCTTGGATGCGCAAGTCTTGCAGGCAAAAACCTATCTTTCCGAGTCGCGCATATTTTTGGAGCGCTTATCTCTGGCGGTCAATGCACTCACCCCGACTGCAGGCCTTACGCAAACCTCAATTGATGCATATAAGTCTGATATTTCTACAGCACGAACCAATATCAATACTGCTATCGTCAATCTCTCAACGGCAGATGAAAAATTTCGCTCTGCAGATTCTGCTCTCGTCCTCGCCCAAAATGAGCTTGCGCTGAAAAAAGCAGGGTCTACCAAAGAGCAGATTGCGGCTCAAGAGGCGTACGTACAGCAGGCCGAGGCTCGTCTAGCTTCCACCCATGCCTCGCTCTCCAAAAATATAATCCGCACACCTATCGCGGGGATTATCACCAAGCGTAACTACGATCCGGGCGAGGGGGTAGCGGCAAATACCGCAGTGCTTTTGCTCATTTCAGAAGATGCTCTGGAGATTGAGGTGTTTATCCCGGAAGTTGATATCGGCAAAATTGCCCCGGGAAATCCCGTAGCAGTTACGTTTGATGCATTTCCAGGGGACACGTTTACGGAGATGGTCGCCTATATTGATCCCGCAGAAACCGTAGTAGATGGTGTGGTAAATTTCAAGACCAAAATTGTGCTTACTACGAAAGACGCACGGTTGCGGAGTGGTCTTACTGCTAATTTGCATATACAGACGTTTTCCAAATCTGATGTACTCAAGGTTCCTTCATTTGCTATCGTCGAAAAAGATGGTAAGTCCTTTGTGCGTATTCCCGAGGGTAACGCGTACCGTGAGGTGCTGGTAGTGACTGGTGTGCGCGGCCAGGATGGCAAAGTAGAGATTGTCTCTGGGGTAAAAGAGGGAGACCGTATTTTGAACGTCGCTATAAAAACAAATTAGCCGTACGTTTTTTAAAAAAGGATGAAACTGGATAGAGCGCATGTCCAGTTTTTTGTTTGGAGAAAAGATTTTTGTGTGATACTTAGGAGCTTTATTTTATAAGCGTTTTGAGATAGGCTAAGTTCGATAGTCAGTTTTTTTACAACATAAAAACGAAGGAGGACGCTATGAATGTATTGCTTGTATTCCCAAAGTTCCCGCTATCTTATTGGGGTTTTCAATATGCCCTGCCGTTTATCGGACGGAAGGCAGGCATGCCTCCACTCGGACTGATCACTATCGCCTCCCTATTCCCTGCTCACTGGACCGTGCGTCTTGTAGACATGAATGTAGACCCTCTTCGGGCAGATGACATTATGTGGGCGGATGTGGTGTTTACCTCTTCCATGCTTGTCCAAAAGAAGTCTCTGTACGGGGTGATTCAGCTCTGCAATAAATACGATACACCAATTGTGGTGGGTGGACCGCATCCGACATCTTATCGCCAAGAGATAGAAGAGGAGTGTGGCGGTTTGGTGGATCATTTTTTTCTTGGCGAGGCGGAGACGCTATTTGCTGACCTTGTGAGAGACTTGCAGTCTGGTACGGCGCAACGTGTCTATGATACGAGAGGAGAGAAGCCCGACATACGTCTTGCTCCTATTCCCCGGTTCGATCTTCTCAAGATTAATGCCTACGGCTCCATGGCGATACAGTTTTCGCGCGGGTGCCCATTTGATTGCGAGTTTTGTGATATTACAAAAATCTTTGGCAAAATTCCCCGCACCAAAACG